>NZ_JAFLXD010000016.1:0-120095 GCF_019891415.1 Pseudomonas sp. SH10-3B
GACGTGTTCTTCAGGCTCGCGACGGCGACGGCTCACAGGCGATTACCTCCGCAAAACAAATCAACTGTAGGAGCGAGCTTGCTCGCGAAAATCGTCAACGATAACGCGGGCATCCTGGATGAACGCGTTGTTCTCGGGTTTTTCGCGAGCAAGCTCGCTCCTACAGGGTTCATGACCATCAATCCATGAAGCCCTGGAGCTTCAATTCGATGGAGCGCGGGTTCTCGCCCTCGGCAATCGACAGGATGCCTTCCAGCAGCATCTCGCGGTAACGGGACTGGCGCATGGCAATCGACTTGAGCTTGCTGGCCACCGGCAACAGCACCAGGTTGGCACTGGCCACCCCGTAGATCGTCGCGACGAAGGCCACGGCAATACCGCTGCCCAACTGCGACGGATCGGCCAGGTTGCCCATGACGTGAATCAGGCCCATCACCGCCCCGATGATGCCGATGGTCGGCGCGTAGCCGCCCATGCTTTCAAACACTTTGGCGGCATTGATGTCGCGACTTTCCTGGGTGTAGAAATCCACCTCCAGGATGCTGCGGATCGCTTCCGGCTCGGCGCCGTCGACCAGCAATTGCAGGCCTTTGCGCGAGTAGCTGTCGGGTTCGGCATCGGCCACGCCTTCAAGGCCCAGCAGGCCTTCCTTGCGTGCGGTGAGGCTCCAGTTGACCACCCGGTCGATGCCACCGGCCAGGTCGACACGCGGCGGAAAAATGATCCAGATGACGATCTGCATCGCACGCTTGAACGAACTCATCGGTGACTGCAACAACGCGGCGCCCACGGTGCCGCCGATCACGATCAACGCCGCCGGGCCGTTGGCCAGGGCGCCCAGGTGACCGCCTTCGAGGTAGTTGCCGCCGATAATGGCGACAAACGCCATGATGATGCCGATCAGGCTCAAGACATCCATCAGAGGCAGGCCTCCACCAGATGCTTGCCGATGTCATCCAGGCTGTAGACGGCGTCGGCCAGGTCAGCTTTGACGATGGCCATGGGCATGCCATAGATCACGCAGCTGGCTTCGTCCTGGGCCCAGATCGCACTGCCGCCCTGCTTGAGCAGGCGTGCGCCTTCACGGCCGTCGGCGCCCATGCCGGTGAGCACCACCGCCAGAACTTTGTCGCCGTAGGACTTGGCCGCCGAACCGAAGGTGATGTCCACGCACGGCTTGTAGTTAAGGCGTTCATCACCCGGCAGGATTTTGATCGCGCCACGGGCATCGACCATCATCTGTTTGCCGCCTGGGGCCAGCAACGCCAGGCCAGGGCGCAGGATGTCACCGTCCTCGGCTTCCTTGACGCTGATGCGGCACAGCTTGTCCAGGCGCTCGGCAAACGCCTTGGTGAAGGCGGCGGGCATGTGCTGGATCAATACGATCGGCGCCGGGAAGTTGGCCGGCAATTGAGTCAACACGCGTTGCAAGGCGACCGGACCGCCGGTGGAGGTGCCGATGGCGACCAGCTTGTAGGCCTTGCGCTTGGGCGCAGGCGAATGGGCAGCAGAGGCTGCCGGCGTGCGAACCGGCGGTGCGGCAGGCCGTGCAACCGGCGCAGGCGCCGGGCGGTTGAACGACGAACTGGTCGGTGCAGCCGGTGCAGCCACCGGTGCCGGCGCAGGGGCTGGCGCGCTGAACAGGCTGCGACGGTTGCTGCGGGAAATACTGTGGACTTTCTCGCACAGCAGTTGCTTGACCTTCTCGGGGTTACGCGAGATGTCTTCGAAATTCTTCGGCAGGAAGTCCACCGCACCCGCATCCAACGCGTCGAGGGTCACTCGGGCGCCTTCGTGGGTCAGCGAGGAGAACATCAATACCGGGGTCGGGCAGCGTTGCATGATGTGCCGAACTGCCGTGATGCCATCCATCATCGGCATCTCGTAGTCCATGGTGATCACGTCCGGTTTCAACGCAATGGCTTGATCAATCGCCTCTTTGCCGTTGGTGGCCGTGCCGACCACCTGGATGCTTGGATCGGCGGAAAGAATTTCCGAGACGCGGCGGCGGAAGAAACCCGAATCGTCCACCACCAGGACCTTGACTGCCATAAACACTCCGTTAGGTGGGGCGGGCAAGACCGCCCTGCCCCACCAGAATCAAATACGCCGAGCGGCGTAACGCTTGAGCATGCTCGGAACATCGAGAATCAGTGCGATCCGACCGTCACCGGTAATGGTCGCACCCGACATGCCCGGGGTTCCCTGCAGCATTTTGCCCAAAGGCTTGATGACCACTTCTTCCTGGCCCACCAGTTGATCGACGACAAAGCCGATTCGCTGGGTGCCCACGGAGAGAATCACCACATGGCCCTCGCGCTGCTCTTCATGGGCAGCCGAAGCAACCAGCCAGCGCTTGAGGTAGAACAGGGGCAACGCCTTGTCCCGAACGATCACCACTTCCTGGCCGTCCACCACGTTGGTGCGTGACAGGTCGAGGTGGAAGATCTCGTTGACGTTGACCAGCGGGAAGGCAAATGCCTGGTTGCCCAGCATCACCATCAGGGTCGGCATGATCGCCAGGGTCAACGGCACCTTGATGACGATCTTGGAGCCCTGGCCCTTGGTCGAGTAGATATTGATCGAGCCGTTGAGCTGGCTGATCTTGGTCTTCACCACGTCCATGCCCACGCCACGGCCCGACACGTCGGAAATCTCGGTCTTGGTCGAGAAGCCAGGGGCGAAGATCAGGTTGTAGCACTCGGTGTCGGTCAGGCGGTCGGCGGCGTCCTTGTCCATCACGCCACGCTTGACTGCAATATTGCGCAGAATCGTCGGGTCCATGCCCTTGCCGTCATCGGTAATCGACAGCAGGATGTGGTCGCCTTCCTGTTCCGCCGCCAGGATTACCTTGCCGCCACGGGACTTGCCAGAGGCTTCACGTTCTTCCGGGGTTTCGACACCGTGGTCGACAGCGTTGCGCACCAAGTGGACCAGCGGGTCGGCCAGGGCCTCGACAAGGTTTTTGTCGAGGTCGGTTTCTTCACCCACCAGTTCCAGGTTGATCTCTTTCTTCAATTGGCGCGCGAGGTCGCGAACCAGGCGCGGGAAGCGGCCGAAGACTTTCTTGATCGGCTGCATCCGCGTTTTCATCACCGCGGTTTGCAGGTCGGCGGTGACCACGTCGAGGTTCGACACGGCCTTTTGCATGGCTTCATCGCCACTGCTCAAGCCCAGGCGCACCAGGCGGTTACGCACCAATACCAGCTCGCCGACCATGTTCATGATGTCGTCCAGCCGCGCGGTATCGACCCGTACGGTGGTTTCGGCTTCACTGGCCGGTTTTTCCGCGACCGGTGCCGCAGCGGCACGTGCCGGAGCCGGGGCAGCAGCGGGCGCAGGCGAAGGCTTGGCGGCCGGCGCGGCAGCTTTGGCAGCGGGTTTGGCCGCAACCGGTGCCGCCGTGGCCACGGCAGCAGCCGGGGCGACTTCGGTGAACTTGCCTTTGCCGTGCAAGTCGTCCAGCAGCGCTTCGAATTCGTGATCGGAGATCAACCCATCGTCCGCAGGCTTGGCAGTGGCAGCGGGTGCTGCGGCCGTAGCGGCGACTTCCGGCAAGGCGTCGGCCGCAAAGGTGCCCTTGCCATGCAACTGGTCGAGCAAGGCTTCGAATTCGTCGTCAGTGATGTCGGTGCTGGCAGGCGCGACAGGCGCATCCACCGCAGCTGGGACAGCACCGGCAGGCGCCACGGCGTCGGCCGCGAACTGACCTTTGCCGTGCAACTGGTCGAGCAAAGACTCGAACTCAGCGTCGGTAATGTCTTCGCTGCTCGGCGCGACAGCCGGGGCAACGGCGGCCGGAGCTTCGGCCTCGGCCTTGACGGCACTGAGGGAGTTGAGCAGTTGTTCGAACTCACTGTCCGTCACATCTGCTTCAGGCTCCGCCACCGGTTCCGGTGCGGCTTCGACCACCGGCGCTGCCGTGGTGTCGGCCGGCTCTGCATAGCGCGCCAGGGCGGCCAGCAGTTCCGGCGTGGCTGCGGTGATCGGGGCACGCTCGCGAACTTCGCTGAACATGCCGTTGACCGCATCCAGTGCTTCGAGAATCACGTCCATCAACTCCGAATCAACGTGACGCTCACCCTTGCGCAGGATGTCGAACACGTTCTCGGCGATGTGGCAGCACTCCACCAGCTCATGGAGCTGGAGGAAGCCGGCGCCCCCTTTTACAGTATGAAAACCGCGAAAAATTGCATTGAGCAGGTTCGCATCATCCGGGCGGCTTTCCAGCTCGACCAGTTGTTCGGACAGTTGCTCTAAAATTTCGCCGGCCTCTACAAGGAAATCCTGAAGGATCTCTTCATCGGCGCCGAAGCTCATGTGGGTGCTCCTTAGAAGCCTAAACTGGATAACAGGTCATCTACGTCATCCTGACCTGACACAACGTCTTCACGTTTATCGGCATGAATCTGCGGACCTTCACCCTTGGCGAGATGTTTTTGTGGATCTTTTTCAGAGAGGATCGCTTCGCGGTCATGTTCGATGCCGGCAAAACGGTCGACCTGGCCGGCCATGAGCACCAATTTGAGCAGGTTGCTTTCCACTTCGGTGACCAACTGGGTCACACGCTTGATCACCTGACCAGTCAGGTCCTGGTAATCCTGGGCGAGCAGAATGTCATTGAGGTTGCTGGCAACCGTGCGGTTTTCCTGCTCGCTGCGTGACAGGAACCCTTCGACTCGACGGGCCAGCTCACGAAACTCTTCTGCACCGACTTCACGGCGCATGAAGCGGCCCCAGTCGTTGCTCAGGGCGTGGGCCTCAGTGGCCATGCCGTTAACCAGGGGCGTGGCGTTTTCCACCAGGTCCATGGTGCGGTTGGCCGCCGCCTCGGTCAGCCTGACCACATAGGACAGGCGTTCGGTGGCATCGGTGATCTGCGAAATCTCTTCGGCCTGGGGCATGTGCGGATCAATCTGGAAATTGACGATCGCACTGTGCAGCTCGCGTGTGAGCTTGCCCACTTCCTGGTACAGGCCGCGGTCACGGGTCTGGTTGAGCTCATGGATCAACTGCACCGCGTCGCCGAAATGGCCTTTTTCAAGGCTGTCGACCAACTGGTGAGCATGCTTTTTCAGGGTCGACTCAAAGTCGCCCAGTGACGTTTCTTTATGCTCCATAGCTCCCCCGCGATGGCATTAGCCGTGGATGCGTTCGAAGATCTTTTCGATCTTCTCTTTCAAGGCCTGTGCAGTGAATGGCTTGACCACGTAACCGTTGACCCCGGCTTGGGCGGCTTCGATGATCTGTTCACGCTTGGCCTCGGCGGTCACCATCAACACGGGAAGGCTGCGCAGTTTTTCGTCGGCACGCACGTGGCGCAACAAGTCGATACCGGTCATGCCCGGCATGTTCCAGTCCGTTACCAGAAAGTCGATGCTCCCGCTGTTGAGGATCGGAATCGCCGTCAGGCCATCATCCGCCTCGACCGTGTTTGTGAACCCCAGGTCACGCAACAGGTTTTTTATGATCCGCCGCATCGTTGAGAAGTCATCAACGATGAGGATTTTCATGTTCTTGTCCAATTCGACCTCCAAGCAGTCTTAAACGCGCCCAGCACCTGGACGCGCCATTTCAATCAACAGGCATTACACAACAAGGACTGCCGGGGGCACCACGGGTCGAACCCGCGAAGGCCAATCACCTTCGCGGTATCGCTTTGCAATGCTCCCCACACTGCCTGTCAGCGCGCTCGCCACTCTCCCAAACGCCCCCGCAAGCGGGCCGCGCACTGGCTGTGCAACTGGCTGACACGCGATTCGCTGACCCCCAGGACCTCACCGATTTCCTTGAGGTTCAGCTCTTCGTCGTAGTACAGCGCCAACACCAACCGCTCGCGCTCCGGCAGGTTGGCAATGGCGTCCGCCAACGCCCCCTGGAAACGTTCGTCTTCCAGGTCACGCGACGGCTCCATATGCGCGCTCGCGCCGTCCTCGTGCAGCCCTTCGTGCTCGCCGTCCTGCAACAGGTCGTCGAAACTGAACAGGCGGCTGCCCAAGGTATCGTTCAAAATCCCGTAATAATCGTCGAGACTCAATTGGAGTTCGGCCGCAACTTCGTGATCTTTAGCGTCGCGACCGGTTTTTGCTTCAATTGCCCGAATTGCGTCACTGACCATGCGCGTATTGCGGTGCACCGAGCGTGGCGCCCAGTCACCCTTGCGCACTTCGTCCAGCATCGCGCCACGGATACGGATACCCGCATAGGTCTCGAAACTTGCACCCTTGCTTGCGTCGTACTTGGTCGACACTTCGAGCAGGCCGATCATGCCCGCCTGGATCAGGTCTTCGACCTGGACACTGGCGGGCAGGCGTGCCAGCAGGTGATAGGCGATCCGCTTGACCAGCGGCGCATAGCGCTCGATCAACTCGCCTTGACTGTCACGGGCAGACTTCTTGTACGCGTTATAGCCGTTCGCTGTCATAGCACCGGTCCTGCACTCGTCTGATGCACCAATCGCTCGACGAAAAACTCCAGATGCCCCCGAGGGTTGGCAGGCAACGGCCAGGTATCGACCTTCTGGGCAATAGCCTTGAACGCCAATGCGCATTTGGAGCGAGGGAACGCTTCGTAGACTGCACGCTGCTTTTGCACAGCCTTGCGCACACACTCGTCGTAGGGAACTGCGCCGACGTATTGTAAGGCCACATCGAGAAAGCGATCCGTGACCTTGGTCAACTTGGCGAACAGGTTGCGACCTTCCTGCGGGCTCTGGGCCATGTTGGCCAGGACGCGGAAGCGGTTCATGCCGTAGTCGCGGTTAAGCAGTTTGATCAGGGCGTAGGCGTCGGTGATCGAGGTGGGTTCATCGCAGACCACCAGCAAGACTTCCTGCGCCGCGCGCACGAAGCTGACCACGGACTCGCCGATCCCGGCGGCGGTGTCGATCACCAGCACGTCGAGGTTGTCGCCGATATCACTGAATGCCTGGATCAGGCCGGCATGCTGAGCCGGACTCAGGTGCACCATGCTCTGGGTGCCGGAGGCGGCCGGCACGATGCGGATCCCGCCAGGGCCCTGGAGCAGCACATCGCGCAGCTCACAGCGCCCCTCGATCACATCGGCAAGGGTGTGTTTGGGCGTCAGCCCCAGCAGAACGTCGACGTTCGCCAGCCCCAGGTCAGCATCCAGCAGCATGACGCGACGGCCAAGCTCTGCCAGGGCCAGGGACAAATTCACTGACACGTTAGTTTTTCCGACGCCACCTTTGCCGCCGGTCACCGCGATCACCTGTACGGGATGCATGCTGCCCATTTTATTTCTTTACCTTGTCTTGCTTAGACGCAGGCTACATGGCTTGGCCGCGTGAATCGCTTGCAGACCATCGATGTAGGTACATTTCACGGTGTTCATCGCGCCTCAACCCACCCGCTTTGCCGGGTTGTGGTAAAGGTCGGCGAACATATCGGCCATCGCTTCCTCGCTAGGCTCTTCTTGCATTTGCACGCTCACGGCGCGGCTGACCAACTGATGACGGCGCGGCAGATGCAAATCATCCGGGATCCGCGGCCCGTCGGTCAGGTAAGCAACCGGTAGTTCATGGCTGATAGCCAGGCTCAACACTTCGCCCAGGCTGGCGGTTTCATCCAGTTTGGTCAGGATGCAACCGGCCAGACCGCAACGCTTGTAGCTATGGTACGCAGCGGTAAGAACCTGTTTCTGGCTGGTGGTTGCAAGCACCAGGTAATTTTTTGACTTGATGCCGCGCCCGGCCAGGCTTTCCAGCTGCATGCGCAACGCCGGATCGCTGGCTTGCAGGCCGGCGGTGTCAATCAGCACCACACGCTTGCGCAGCAACGGATCGAGCGCGTTGGCCAGGGACTGGCCCGGGTCGACGTGGGTGACCGGCACATTGAGGATACGGCCCAGGGTCTTGAGCTGTTCCTGGGCGCCGATGCGGTAGCTGTCCATGCTCACCAGCGCGATGTTATTCGCGCCGTACTTGAGCACGTAACGCGCCGCCAGCTTGGCCAGGGTGGTGGTCTTGCCCATGCCGGCAGGGCCGACCATGGCAATCACGCCGCCCTCTTCCAGGGGTTCGATTTCCGGGGTGGCGATCATCCGCGCCAGGTGGGCCAGCAACATGCGCCAGGCCTGGCGAGGCTCTTCGATTTCGGTGGTCAGCGCCAGCAGGTCGCGGGACAACGGGCCGGACAAGCCGATGCGTTGCAGGCGGCGCCACAGGTTGGCCTGTTGCGGTTTGCTGCCTTGCAGCTGGGTCCAGGCCAGCGACCCGAGTTGCACTTCCAGCAGTTCGCGCAGGCCGTTGAGTTCAAAGCGCATCGAGTCGAAGACGCGCTGGTCGACTGCGGCGGCCGGGGCTGGCGCAGCAGGACGCGGCGGTTCGATAAAGGTTGGTTCGACCAGCGGCTCGGCGGCGGTCAGCGGCAGGCCGGCGAACAACTGGCGATTGGTGGTGGCATCGCTGTCGCCACGCATGCTCAGTTCAGCCTGGGCCGAGACGATGCGCGACGCAGTCTTGCGCAGCTCGTCTTCAAGCTCCATGTTCGGCACACGCGGCGCCAACGCCGAGGGGGTGTAATCCAGGGCAGCCGTCAGCTCGACACCGCCGGCAATACGACGGTTACCGATAATCGCGGCGTCGGCGCCCAGCTCATCGCGGACCAGTTTCATGGCCTGACGCATATCGGCGGCGAAAAAACGCTTAACTTGCATAACCCACTACCCTCAGCCGTTGGGCCCTACTGTCGCGACGATAGTCACTTGCTTGTTGTCAGGAATTTCCTGATAAGCCAAAACGTGCAAATTCGGTACTGCCAGACGTCCAAACCGCGACAACATCGCCCGAACCGGGCCTGCCACCAGCAGAATCACCGGTTGGCCCTGCATTTCCTGGCGCTGTGCGGCGTCGATCAACGAACGCTGCAGTTTTTCAGCCATGCTTGGCTCCAGCAGAACGCCCTCTTCCTGGCCTTGTCCCGCCTTCTGAATACTATTGAGCAATATTTGTTCCAACCTTGGTTCCAAGGTGATCACAGGCAGCTCGGAGTCAAGCCCTACAATGCTTTGCACGATTGCGCGGGACAATCCGACGCGCACTGCGGCCACCAGCGCGGCGGTATCTTGACTCTTGGCGGCGTTGTTGGCGATAGCCTCGGCAATGCTGCGAATGTCGCGCACCGGCACCTGTTCGGCCAGCAACGCCTGCAGCACCTTGAGCAGTTGCGACAGTGACAGCACGCCCGGTACCAGCTCTTCCGCCAGTTTTGGCGAAGCCTTGCCCAGCAACCCCATCAATTGCTGGACTTCTTCGTGACCGATCAGCTCATGGGAGTGCTTGTACAGAATCTGGTTGAGGTGCGTGGCGACCACCGTACTGGCGTCCACCACGGTGTAGCCCAGGGACTGCGCCTGGCTGCGCTGGCTGATTTCGATCCACACCGCGTCCAGGCCAAAAGCCGGATCTTTGGCGGTGATGCCGTTGAGGCTGCCGAACACCTGGCCGGGGTTGATTGCCAGCTCGCGGTCCGGGTAGATCTCGGCTTCGGCCAGGATCACGCCCATCAGGGTCAGGCGGTAGGCACTGGGTGCCAGGTCAAGGTTGTCGCGGATGTGCACGGTGGGCATCAGGAAGCCCAGGTCCTGGGACAGCTTCTTGCGCACGCCCTTGATCCGCGCGAGCAACTGGCCGCCCTGGTTGCGGTCCACCAGTGGAATCAGGCGGTAGCCGACTTCCAGGCCGATCATGTCGATAGGCGTCACGTCGTCCCAGCCCAACTCCTTGGTTTCCTGGGCGCGCGCCGGGGATGGCAGCAGTTCCTGCTGGCGCGCCACTTCCTGCAGGGCCTGGACCTTGACCGCATTTTGCTTTTTCCAGAACAGGTAGGCAGCGCCGCCCGCCAGGGCGGCCATGCTCAGGAACGACACATGGGGCATGCCCGGCACGATGCCCATGATCGCCATGATGCCCGCTGCCACGGCCAGGGCCTTGGGCGAGGCAAACATCTGCCGGCTGATCTGCTTGCCCATGTCTTCGGAGCCCGAAGCACGGGTCACCATGATGGCTGCCGCTGTAGATAACAACAGTGATGGCAATTGCGCCACTAAACCGTCACCGATGGTCAGCAAGGCGTACACCTTGCCCGCATCGCCGAAGGTCATGCCGTGCTGGAAGATCCCGACCGCCATGCCGCCGATCAGGTTGATAAACAGGATCAGCAGGCCGGCGATGGCGTCACCGCGCACGAATTTGCTGGCACCGTCCATGGAGCCGTAGAACTCGGCTTCCTGGGCCACTTCCAAACGGCGGGTCTTGGCCTGGTTCTGGTCGATCAGACCGGCGTTGAGGTCGGCGTCGATGGCCATCTGTTTGCCGGGCATGGCGTCGAGGGTAAACCGCGCGCTCACCTCGGAAATCCGCCCGGCGCCCTTGGTCACCACCACGAAGTTGATGATCATCAGGATCGCGAACACCACGATACCGACCACGTAGTTACCGCCGATCACCACCTCACCGAAGGCCTGGATTACCTTACCGGCGGCGGCGTGGCCGTCTTGGCCGTGGAGCATCACCACCCGCGTGGACGCCACGTTCAGCGCCAGCCGCAGCAGGGTCGCCACCAGCAGGATCGTCGGGAACACCGCGAAATCCAGCGGCCGCAGGGCGTAGACGCACACCAGCAGCACCACGACGGAGAGGGCAATGTTGAAGGTGAAGAACACGTCCAGCAGGAACGGCGGCATCGGCAACATCATCATTGCCAGCATGACCAGCAACAACAACGGCACACCCAGATTGCCCCGCGAAAGGTCAGTCAGGGTGCCACGGGCCGTGCTGAACATTTGAGAGCGATCCACCACCGGTATTCCTCGTTTCCTTGAAGCAAACTTTTGACGCCGGGAGGCGTCCTGGAGGCGGTATTGCAAGAAGCCTTCCAACTTTGCTTTTAGTTTCGGACCTCCTCATAAAGGACACAATCCAGCGGGTATAAATCGATTGGACTGTGGGAGGGGGCTTGCTCCCGATTGCTGAGTGTCAGGCACTGATGTTTTGACTGATCCACCACTATCGGGGGCAAGCCCTTTCCACACTTTCGAACGGGGGTAAGCTTTTAAAGAGGTCGTATATTCCCGGCCTGCGGGTCTTTGTGACCTTGCGAGATGTCATATTCCTCTGGCAGTGAGAGAACAATCAAACACCGAGCAATTCCACATCAAAGCAGAGTGTTGCATTTGGTGGGATTACCCCCCCAGCGCCCCTTGCCCCATACCCAAGCTGAGGAGGGATGATCAACCGTCGCTGCCCGCCAACCTTCATTCCTTGCACACCCTCATCCCACCCACGAATAACTTGACCCGCACCCAATGCAAACACGAATGGATCGTTGCGATCACGGCTCGAGTCAAACTTGGCCCCTTGTACGCCATTTTCCCAAAGCCAACCCGTGTAATGAACGCTGACACGCTGGCCAGCCTTGGCTTCAACACCTTTACCCTCTGTCGTGTCCCCATACTGAAGACCGCTGTCGGTAGTGATCATCAGAAATCCCTCCTTCCTCAACAAGATTTACGCACGCCGTGTGCGTTCCGCACCATCAGATCGCGATACCGTGGCGGCGGCTACTGTTAAGGTTGACAGGTAGGAAGTACAACTCACTAGCAAAGGCCCAACGGCCAACTGAGCTTATCGAGGTGAAATCGGGGCCAAATATTGGAGGGGCTTACCCCAGATAGCCGTGTGTCAGGCCAAGGGTAGGCTGCTGATACACCGCTATCGGGGTGTAGAACCGTAGACATCGTTTACATCTGAAACCGGGGACATCGTTTACACATTTGAGGCCTGGACGCGGACGTTTTCAGCCTGAGCACCTTTGGGCCCCTGGGCAACCTCGAACTCTACTTTTTGCCCCTCTTCAAGGGTTCTGAATCCGCCGCTCGTTATGGCCGAGTAGTGCACAAATAGATCGCCCCCACCGTCCTGAGTGATAAACCCAAACCCCTTCTCCGCGTTAAACCATTTCACCGTACCCGTCGCCATTGCCGTTCTCCGTACACTTCAATTAAGGGCCTGCACGGGTGTCGTCAGATCAGTTTGATGTCGCACGCATAGACGCCATCGGGCCGATGAATCATCCGAAACGACACTTTCTGACCCTCCGAAAGCAAGCGCTCACCCGAGCTGCGCGAATCTACTGACACGTCATCGCCGCCACCCTCCGGCGCAATAGAGCCTTTGCCGGTTTGCGGGTCATAAGCTTTGACTCTGCCTTTAAACAACTGCATCACCTCACATCCTGCATCGTAATGCGCAGTGCCTGAAGGCCATAGAACCGCGAGAAGGTGATGCTGGCTACTGTCAAAGTTGACAGGTCGAGGGGAGTTTTCGACGAGCGGTGGCACTATAAATGCGGGAAAGATCAGGAATCGCGACGCAACTCCGGCGGAATCGGCAGATCCTTGAGCGGATCCGGGCGCTTGCCCTTGCCGGCGCGGTATTGGCGAATCTGATAGACATACGCCAACACCTGGGCCACGGCCAGGTACAACCCTGCGGGGATCTCCTGGTCAAGGTCGGTGGAGTAGAAGATCGACCGCGCCAGCTCCGGCGATTCCAGCAGCAGGATGTCGTGGGCCACGGCGATTTCGCGGATTTTCAATGCGGTAAAGTCGCTGCCCTTGGCCAGCAGCATCGGGGCGCCGCCCTTCTCCGGGTCGTACTTGAGGGCCACGGCGTAGTGCGTCGGGTTGGTGATGATTACGTCAGCATCGGGCACCGAAGCCATCATCTTGCGCTGGGACATTTCCCGCTGCAGCTGGCGAATGCGTTGCTTGACCTCGGGACGCCCCTCCTGGTCCTTATGCTCGTCACGCACTTCCTGCTTGGTCATCAGCAGTTTCTTGTGGCTTTCCCACAGCTGGATCGGCGCATCCACCGCCGCGATGATGATCAGCCCGGCGGCCATCCACAGCGCACTCCAGCCCACCACCTGCACGCTGTGGATGATCGCCGATTCCAGCGGTTCATGGGCGATGCGCAGCAGGTCGTCGATGTCCGACGACAACACCATCAGCGCGACGAACAGAATCAGGATGAACTTGGCCAGGGCCTTGAGCAGCTCCACCAGCGCCTTGGCGGAAAACATGCGCTTGAGACCCGCCGCCGGGTTCATGCGGCTGAATTTAGGCGCCATGCTGCCGGCAGCGAACAGCCAGCCACCGAGGGCGACCGGACCGATCAGTGCGGCCAACAGCAAGGTGATCAGGATCGGCTGCACCGCCAGAAGGGCGATCTTGCCCGAGTGCAGCAGGTATTGGCCCATGGAGTCGGGGTTGAGCAACACCTCGCGCGGCAAGGTGAAGTTGTGCTTCATCAGCTCCAGCAAATCCAGCGCCAGCCCCCCGCCATAGATCAACAAGGCACCGGCACCGGCCATCATCGTCGCAACGGTATTGAGTTCTTTGGAGCGCGCGATCTCGCCCTTTTCCCTGGAGTCCTTTTTACGTTTCTCCGTGGGGTCTTCTGTTTTGTCCTGACCACTCTCGCTCTCGGCCATGGCTCAGCGCGCCCGTGCCAGATCGCGTAAGAACTGCAAGGCGTCGGTCGCCAGCGGTTGATACTGATTGAGAATGTCGGCCAGGCCGATCCAGAAAATCCCCATGCCCAATACCAGGGTCAGCGGGAAACCAATCGAAAAGATGTTCAACTGCGGCGCCGCACGGGTCATCACACCAAACGCAATGTTGACCACCAGCAGCGCGGTGATGGCCGGCAGCACCAGCAACAGCGACGCGCCAAGCACCCAGCCGAGGCGCCCGACCATTTCCCAGAAGTGATTGACCACCAGCCCAGAGCCCACCGGCAAGGTGGTGAAGCTTTCGGTCAACACCTCGAACGCCACCAAGTGACCGTTCATGGCCAGGAACAACAGGGTCACCAGCATGGTCAGGAATTGTCCGATCACCGCCGCCGACACGCCGTTGGTGGGGTCGACCATGGACGCAAAGCCCATACCCATCTGGATCGAGATGATTTGCCCGGCAATCACAAATGCCTGGAAGAACAGCTGCAGGGAGAAGCCCAACATGGCGCCGATCAGGATCTGCTCGGCGATCAGCATCAGGGCACTCAGGTCCAGGGCATTCACCGGCGGCATGGGCGGCAACCCGGGCACCAGCACCACGGTAATTGCCACGGCGAAATACAGGCGCACCCGGCGTGGAACCAGGGTCGTGCCGAACACCGGCATGGCCATCAGCATGGCCGTCACCCGAAACAACGGCAGGATGAACGAGGCCACCCAGGTGCTGATCTGAGTGTCGGTCAATGCCAGCAGGGAGTTCATCCGATCAGCCGATCAACTGCGGAATACTGCCGTACAACTGCAGGATGTATTCCATGAAGGTTTGCACCAGCCACGGGCCGGCGACGATCAGGGTGATCAGCATCACCAACAGGCGCGGCAGGAAGCTCAAGGTCTGTTCGTTGATCTGGGTCGCGGCCTGGAACATCGCCACCAGCAGGCCCACCAACAGGCTCGGCACCACCAGCACGGCCACCATGACGGTGGTCAGCCACAGCGCTTCACGGAACAGGTCGACGGCGACTTCTGGGGTCATTGCGCTATACCCCGCCGAAACTGCCGGCCAGGGTGCCGATAATCAGCGCCCAGCCGTCCACCAATACAAACAGCATGATCTTGAACGGCAACGAAATAATCAGCGGCGACAGCATCATCATACCCATGGCCATCAGCACGCTCGCCACCACCAGGTCGATGATCAGGAACGGGATAAAGATCATGAAGCCGATCTGGAACGCGGTCTTCAATTCGGAGGTGACAAACGCCGGCACGAGGATGGTCAGCGGCGCCTGGTCCGGGGTCGCGATGTCGGTACGCTTGGACAGGCGCATGAACAGCTCAAGGTCGCTGGAACGGGTCTGCGAGAGCATGAAGTCCTTGATCGGCCCTTGCGCCCTGTCGATCGCGACCTGGGCCGTGATGGTCTCGGCCAGGTACGGTTGCAGGGCTTGCTGGTTCACCTTGTCGAACACCGGCGCCATGATGAACATCGTCAAGAACAACGCCATGCCGGTGAGGATCTGGTTCGACGGCGTCTGCTGCAGGCCCAGGGCCTGACGCAGGATCGAGAACACGATGATGATCCGCGTGAAGCTGGTCATCAGCATGACGAACGCCGGGATAAAACTCAGCGCGGTCATGATCAGCAGGATCTGCAGGCTGACCGAATATTCCTGGGCCCCGGCCGCATTGGTACCCAGCGTAATCGCCGGGATCGACAACGGGTCGGCGGCAAACGCCAACGGCGCGGCCAGCAACAGCATGAGCGTCAATAAAACGCGCATTACTTCTTATCCTTCTGATCCTTGCCCAGCAACTCCATCAGGCGCTGGGCGAATTCTGGCGTGGCGGGCTTGGACTGATCCACATTCACCGGAGTCTTGAGTACATGCAGCGGGGTAATGCGGCCGGGGGTAAGGCCCAGCAGGATCTGCTCTTCGCCCACTTGCACCAGCACCAGCCGATCCCGTGGGCCGAGGGCGCGGGAGCCGATCATTTCGATCACCTGCGCGTTGCCGGGCCCCACCTGCTGCACACGGCGCAGCAGCCAGGCCAGCACAAAGATCAGGCCGACCACCAGCAACAGGCCCAGAACCAACTGGGTCAATTGCCCACCCAGCCCAGTGCCTGCCGGCGCGGCGACCACGGCCTGGGCCACCGGCTCGGCGGCCCAGGCGGGCAATGGCAGCGCGACCAACAGTCCCACCATCAGCCGGTTCATATCAGCGCAACTTCTTGATGCGTTCGCTTGGGCTGATCACGTCGGTCAGGCGGATGCCGAACTTTTCGTTGACCACCACCACTTCACCGTGGGCAATCAGCGTGCCGTTGACCAGCACGTCCAGCGGCTCACCGGCCAGGCGGTCCAGTTCGATGACCGAGCCCTGATTGAGTTGCAGCAGGTTGCGGATATTGATGTCGGTGCTGCCCACTTCCATGGAGATCGACACCGGGATGTCGAGGATCACGTCCAGGTTCGGCCCATCGAGGGTCACCGGGTCGTTGTTCTTCGGCACGCTGCCGAATTCTTCCATGGGCAGGCGGTTGCCTACCGGCGCGGTGGCGGCGTCGGCGGCCAGCAGCGCGTCGATATCGTCCTGGCCAACATCGCCGGTTTCTTCCAGGGCCGCAGCCCATTCGTCAGCCAGGGCCTGGTCTTCGGCGGAAGTGTTTTCGTGTTCGGTAGCCATTACATGTCCTCGGCGGAGCAAACATTCATAAATAGGGATCAGCGACGGTTGATCGGCTCAACCACTTGCAAAGCGAGGTTGCCCTTGTGGGACCCCAGCTTGACCTTGAACGACGGCACGCCGTTGGCGCGCATGATCATTTGTTCCGGCAATTCGACCGGGATGATGTCACCCGGCTGCATGTGCAAAATATCCCGCAGGCGCAGTTGACGGCGGGCCACGGTGGCGCTCAGGGGCACATCGACGTCCAGCAGGTCTTCGCGCAGGGCCTTGACCCAGCGTTCGTCCTGGTCGTCCAGGTCGGACTGGAAGCCGGCGTCGAGCATCTCGCGCACGGGCTCGATCATCGAGTACGGCATGGTCACGTGCAGGTCACCGCCACCGCCATCGAGTTCGATGTGGAAGGTGGACACCACAATGGCCTCGCTGGGGCCGACGATGTTGGCCATGGCCGGGTTCACTTCGGAGTTGATGTACTCGAAATTGACTTCCATGATCGCCTGCCAGGCTTCCTTCAAGTCGATGAAGGCCTGCTCCAGCACCATGCGCACCACGCGCAATTCGGTCGGGGTGAATTCCCGGCCTTCGATCTTGGCGTGACGGCCGTCACCGCCGAAGAAGTTGTCCACCAGCTTGAACACCAGCTTGGCGTCGAGGATGAACAGCGCGGTACCGCGCAGCGGCTTGATCTTGACCAGGTTGAGGCTGGTGGGCACGTACAGCGAGTGCACGTACTCGCCGAACTTCATCACCTGCACGCCACCCACCGCCACGTCCGCCGAGCGACGCAGCATGTTGAACATGCTGATCCGGGTGTAGCGGGCGAAACGCTCGTTGATCATCTCCAGGGTCGGCATACGTCCACGGACGATGCGATCCTGACTGGTCAGGTCATAACTTTTGACGCTGCCGGGCTCGGCAGCCATTTCGGTCTGTACCAGACCATCGTCGACGCCATGCAACAGCGCGTCGATCTCATCCTGGGACAGCAGGTCCTGCACGGCCATGTGGTGATCCTACTGCAATACGAAGTTAGTGAAGAGCGCCTGCTCGACCACGACTTTGCCGAGTTCCTTCTGGGCCACTTCCTGCACGCTGGCAGTGACCTTCTGGCGCAGCATTTCCTGGCCCACCGGGGTGGCCAAGCTGTCGAAGCCCTGGGCGGAGAACAGCATCACCAGGTTGTTGCGGATCACCGGCATATGCACCTTGAGGGCATCCAGGTCCGACTGGTTACGCGCCAGCAACGTGATGCTCACCTGCAGGTAGCGTTGACGACCGTTCTGATTGAAGTTGGCGACAAAGGCCGGAAGCATCGGCTCGAAGATTGCCGGTTGCTTGACGTTACTGGCGTTTTCGGCGGCAGGTGCCGGCTTGCTGGCACTGCTGTGCATGATGTACCAGGTGCCGCCCACCGAGGCGCCGATGGCCAGGAGCAAGCCCACGACTATCATCAGGATAAGCTTGAGCTTGCCTTTGCCTGCGGGTGCTTTTACTGCTGCGTCGTCGCTCTTCGCCATGCCAATAATCCGTCACTATTCGGGGATTCATAGATCTACGGAAAGGCAAGAGCAAGTGTTATGCCAGAGTTGTCTGGTTGAACACAGACAAGGGAACAGCACAAATCAAATGTGGGAGGGGGTTTGCCCCCTCCCACATTTGAATCTGTACTCGGCTCACATCAGGCGTAGTAATCGACGGCGCTGGAGCCGATCACAGTCGACGTCACGGGCGCCACTGCTTCAGCCACGTCAAGGTGGTTGCCGCTGTCGCCGCTATCGCCGCCACCCCGCCCGCTGCGACTGACACCCCCCGTCTGGGCCTGCTGTTGCTGCTGCTCCTGGCCACGGGACTGGTCGGACACGTTCACATCCACCTGCCCCATGCCTTGCTGGGCGAACATCTCGCGCAGGCGGCCGGACTGGCTTTCGAGGGCTTCACGCACCACCGGGTGGGCGCTCATGAAGTTGACCTGGGCCTGCTGGTCAGCGGTCATGTTGACCTTGATATCCAGGCGACCGAGTTCAGCCGGCTGCAACTGGATCTCTGCCGACTTGAGGTTGGCGCTGGAGAGGTACATCACGCGGTTGACGATCTCGTCGGTCCAGCCGCTCTGGTGCATGGCCAGCGGCGCATTCGTCACCGGCGGCAAGGCATTCGCGGTTCTCGGCGTAGCCGCCTGGGTCAATGCGGCCAGGCGATTGGCAAAATCATCGACGCGGGTGTCGCTGCTCGCCTCTTTCAAGTCCTTGAGACCGCCCTCGATCAAGCCGCTGAAGGCCTTGTCACCGCCCTGGTCGGTGCTGTCCTTGGTGGCTTGCTGGTCGACCATCGTGGCCAGGCCGGCGGCAAAGTTCTGTGCGGCGGTTGGCTGGTCCTGGGTGGTCGTCGGTGCGGTTTTGGCCGGTGCCTGGCTGCTGGCCGACACATGGGCGCCTTGCTCCATCGCCAGGCGCACGGCCGGCATGGCGTCAAGGGGATCGGCTTCAGGATCGAAGGCCGGCTTGGCGTCCTCGGTGGCAGCAATGGGCGCGGTCACTACCGGCGCCGCCTTGTCATCCTTGGTCGCCGCAACGGGAGCCGGGGTTTCCACCGGCACGGCTAGCGGGGTGACCGTGGCAATCAATGCAGGGTCGACCACCGGGTCCACCGCAGGCTGCTGCGCCAGGGTGGGATCGGCAGATGCGTCGTCATCCTTGCTGGCACTGTCGTCGGACGTGGCTGGCGGCTTGGCAGGCAAGGGATTGCCGCTATCGGCAACCGCTGGCGTACTGGCGGCAGGCTTGTCGTTGACCGCCGCAGGCTTGGTGCTGGTATCGGCAGGCTTGTCGCGGGCCGGCTTGGGCGAGTTGTCATCGGCCTTGACCGTGGGTTTGGAGCCTTGGCTGGCAAACACTTGAGCAAAGCCAGGGCCCTTGTCCCGTGGGTCTGCGGCCACTGCCGGTGGATTGACGGCAGGCGCTTGAGGCTTGGCCGCGGGGGCAGCCTGAAGAAGCGAATTCGGGGCGACTGGCATAGGTAAAGGTCTCCACTGCATGGGGATCGGGGATGCAGTATCAGGAGGTAGAGCAAGAGTCGGGCCAGTTTTTTTAAACGGATGGAATCAAATCTGAAACCGCTGCCGCTCCGACTCATACATCGGCTTCACCAAGGCAAATTCATCATCAATCTGATCAACCAACGCTCCCAGGTCTGCCACCGCCTCAACCGACTCAACCTCCAACCGCTGGCACAACTGCGCCAACCGCACCGCCCCAAGGTTGCCGCTGCTGCCCTTGAAGCTATGCGCAATCCGCCCCAGCGCCTTGGCGTCATCCCGCGCCTGGCGCAGCGCTTCGATGCGCTTCTGGGAATCATCGAGAAAGGTATCGAGCAACTTGGGGTACTCGCCTTCCATGACCTCCTGTAACCCCGACAACACGTCCAGGTCCATATGAATCTCAGCCACTTGCTCGCTCCTTGATCAAGAATCGGCGGATTATGCCAGAGCGCCCCAGCAAAACTCTACGCAGACACTGCGCCCACCGTCGGACCAGCGCACCTCGCTGCTCAGTTGGCGCACCAGGCTCAGGCCGCGCCCGGACAGGCGGTCGATATCCAGCGGCCGCGCCAGCACCTGCTCCACGTCGAAGCCTGGCCCACTGTCTTCAAGGCGCAGGCTCATCTTGCCGCCCGCTTCGGTGGGCACCACCTGCACATGCACGCGCACGAAACCGCTGTTCAACTGCGCCAGGCGTTCATTGCGCTGGCGGTAATACTCGGCAAAGCCCTGGGCATTGCGCTTGAGCCGCGAGTCCAGGCCCAGCACGCCATGTTCCAGCGCATTGGAATACAACTCGGCCATCACGCTGTAGAGCGCCCCGCTCTGCTCGCGCAGGCCATGGATCTCCAGCAGCAGTTGCAGCAGGTAGGGCAAGGGGTTGTAACGCTTGAGGGTCTCGGCACGAAACTCGAAACTCACCGCCCAATCCAGCGGGCATGACTGGCCGCTGTCGGCGTATAACGGCCCGGTGGCGCGCAGCGATTGTCCGGGCTGCAAGGTGATTTCCACCATGCTCACGTCATCCCGCGCTTCCCCGCGAAACGCCGCCAGGGCCTTTTCGATATCCTCGAACAGGCGATCGGGGTCGCGATTGGCGGCGAAGACCTGATGCAACCGCACGGCGCCAAACAGTTGATCGTTGGCATCGGCGGTATCCAGCACGCCGTCGGAGAGCAGGAACACCCGATCACCCAGGGCCATGGGCCAGACTTCGGTGCGGTCATCGAAGGCTTGCGCCGACAGCACCCCCAAGGGCAAATGCCGCGACTGCAGCGGGGTACGCTTGCCACTGGCGATGTCATGCACATAGCCGTCGGGCATGCCGCCGTTCCACACTTCCACTACTCGCCGCTGGGTGCTCAGGCACAACAACGTGGCGCAGCAGAACATGTCCACCGGCAGGATGCGCTTGAGCTTGGCATTCATCTCTCGCAGGATCTGCACCAGGCCGTAGCCCTTGGCGGTCATGCCGTAGAACACTTCCGCCAGGGGCATGGCCCCCACCGCTGCCGGCAGGCCGTGGCCGGTGAAGTCGCCGAGCAGTACGTGCATATCGCCCGACGGCGTGTAGGCCGCCAGCAGCAGGTCGCCGTTGAACAGCGCATAGGGCGATTGCAGGTAGCGGATATTCGGCGCCGCGTTGATGCAGCCAGAGTGAGCGACTTTATCGAACACCGCCTTGGCCACCCGTTGCTCGTGCAAGAGGTAGTCATGGTGCCTGGCGATCTGGTCGCGCTGCTGCAACACCGTGGCTTGCAAACGGCGCAGGCGGTCCATGGCGTTGATCTTGGCGGCCAGGATCAGCGGGTTGTAGGGTTTGGGCAGAAAGTCATCTCCCCCCGCATCCAGGCATTCGGCCAAGGCGGCGCTTTCGCGCAAGGACGTCAGGAAGATGATGGGGACCAGTTCCTCGCCCGCCAGCTGCTTGATCCAGCGCGCGGCGCCAAACCCGTCCATCACCGGCATCAATGCGTCCATCAGCACCAACTGCGGACGCTCGCGGGCAAATACTTCGACGGCTTCCTCGCCGTTGCTGGCAGTGAGCACGCGGTGGCCCTGACGCCGCACGATGGTCGACAGCAACAGCAGGTCGGTAGCACTGTCTTCGGCGATCAGGATCGTCAGCGCCTCAGGCGCGGGGGCCAGGGTGCTCAATTAATGTCGAACAGTTTGTCGAAGTTGGAGATGGCGAGGATCTTGCGCACATCGGAGTTGGAGTTAATCACCTGGACCTGCGCCTCTTCGCCACCGGCATGGTCCCTCAGGAGCAGGAGCATGCCCAGGGCCGAACTGTCCATGTAGGTGGTTTCTTTGAGGTCGACCACATACAACTCAGGCACCTTGTAATAACGCTCGTAGGCGTCACGAAACGTCTGGTGACTGCCGAAATCGAACCGACCTTTGATGGCGATCGTCAACTTCTTCCCATCCAGGGATACTTCTGACTCAACTGACATGCGACTGCTTCCTTGTCATTAGCAATAGACACAAGGTGTAGCAGGCGAATGGGATACGAGCAACACCACGCGACAACTGTAGGTGCCGGCGGGGTCAGAATTGTGATTGGCGCGGCAGGCGTTGCGATAGCTCGTCGAGCAGCTTCTGCTCGCGCTTGTCTTCCAAGGCCCGCGCTTCGTCGATGTAGCGCTGTACCAGTTTACGCAGCCCCTCGACCCGGGCAAACGCTGCCTGCCAGCTCTCGCGGGCCTTATCAAGGTTGTTCTGGTGCCAGGCCAGGCTCTGGCGCTGCTGGCCGACGGCCGTTTCCAGCTGATTGAGAAAGCCCTGGTAACCCATCAGCCACTGGCCCGACACCCCCTGGGTGCCGCGCTCGATCCATTGCTGCTGGTACTCGCCGCGAAAGCGCTCCAGGTCGCCCAGCTTGCTTTGCGCCAAACGGACTTGCCCCTGGAAATACCCCAGGCGCTGGACGGCGGTTTTTTCGGCCTTTTCGGCCATGTCCACCACCGGGGCCAGGCGCGCGGCGCGGCTGTTGGCCATGGCTTAACCGCCTGGCGCAGGGGCAAAGATGGACTGCAAATGCGCTTCGCTTTCACCCATGCTGATCTTGTCGTTGAGGCCCTGGCGCAAGTAGGTCACCAACTGCGGTTGCAGGGCGATCGCCAGGTCGGTGTCGCGATCACCACCGGCCACATAGGCGCCGACGCTGATCAGATCGCGGCTCTGTTGATAGCGCGACCACAGTTGCTTGAACTGCTGCGCACGCGCCATATGCTCCGGCGTGACCACCGCCGGCATGACCCGGCTGATGGACGCTTCGATGTCGATGGCCGGGTAGTGCCCCTCCTCCGCCAAACGCCGGGACAACACAATGTGGCCGTCGAGCACGCCCCGCGCCGAGTCGGCGATGGGATCCTGCTGGTCATCGCCTTCGGACAATACGGTGTAGAACGCGGTGATCGAGCCACCACCGGCCTCGGCATTACCGGCGCGCTCCACCAGCTTGGGCAGCTTGGCGAACACCGACGGCGGGTAGCCCTTGGTGGCTGGCGGCTCGCCGATGGCCAGGGCGATTTCCCGCTGGGCCTGGGCGAAACGGGTGAGCGAGTCCATCAGCAACAAGACGTTCTTGCCCTTGTCGCGAAAATATTCGGCGATGCGCGTGCAGTACATGGCCGCGCGCAAACGCATCAGCGGCGCATCGTCCGCAGGGGATGCGACCACCACCGAGCGCTTGAGGCCTTCTTCACCGAGGCTGTGTTCGATGAACTCCTTCACCTCACGGCCGCGCTCGCCGATCAGGCCCACCACGATGATGTCGGCCTCGGTGAAGCGCGTCATCATGCCGAGCAACACCGACTTACCCACACCCGTACCGGCGAACAGGCCCAGACGCTGGCCACGGCCGACCGTCAATAAACCGTTGATGCTGCGAATCCCCACGTCCAGCGGCACGCTGATGGGGTTGCGGTTGAGCGGGTTGATGGTGGGGCCGTCCATCGGCACCCAGTCTTCGGCCTTCATGCCACCCTTGCCATCCAGCGCACGACCGGCGCCGTCCAGCACGCGGCCGAGCATGCTCATGCCCATGGGCAGGCGGCCGGTGTCGGCCAGGGGCACCACGCGGGCGCCGGGGGCGATGCCGGCCAGGCTGCCGACGGGCATCAGGAAAATCTTGTTGCCGGAAAAGCCCATCACCTCGGCTTCGACCTGCACCGGGTGATAGCTGTCGTCGTTGATCACCATGCAGCGGCTGCCCATGGCTGCGCGCAGGCCTTCGGCTTCGAGGGTCAGGCCAACCATGCGCAACAGACGCCCTTCGAGGATCGGCTGACCGGGCAATTCGGTGGCCTCGGCATAGCCGCCCAGGCGCTTGGCGAAGCTGGTGCGATCAAGGCGCATCGGGGGCGTCCAGGTCCACGCTCAGGTCCGGCTCGGCCGGGTTCAGCGCCTGCTCGTGTTGTTGGTCAAGCAGCTTGGCCATGATCTGGCTGATGCGGGTTTCCACCGTGGCATCGATGCGGCTGTGCTCGGTCTCGACCCGGCAACCACCGGGCTGCAGCGCCGCATCTTCGACGATGCGCCAGGTTTCTTCATGGCGCTCACGCAGGGCTTTGACCTGTTCGAAATCCTGCGGGTTGATGTACAGCCGCACATTGCCGACGCCCAGGGGCAGCAGCTTGAGGGCTTCGCGCATCACGCTTTCGATCTGGCTGGAGTCCAGCACCAGTTCGCGCTGGATCACCTGGCGGGTGATGTGCTGTACCAGGCCGACCATGGATTTTTCGATCTGCGAATCCTGCTCGGCGATGGGATCGAACAACGTCCCCATCAGGCGCTCCAGGCTGGCCAGCTTGACGCTCAGCGCAGCCTCGGCTTCCTGGCGCACCTTGAGGGTGGTGCTGCGAAACCCGTCTTTCTCGCCCGCGGCGAAGCCCTCGTTGTAGGCCTCCTGGCGAATGCTCTCCAACTCTTCCAGGGTCAGTGGCTGGACTTCATCCAGCGGCACCTCTTCCATTTCCACGGGAGGCTCTTCGACCGGTTCCGGCTCGGGCTCGGGCACATGCGGATCGAAACTGGGCAACGACCAGATGTCGAACCCACCGACGTCCCGTGCGCGAATCAGATCGCTGGGCGCCTCATCTTTGTTCGACATGAGTGGCGCCTTAGATCATTTCTTCGCCGCCCTTCCCGCCGAGAACGATTTCTCCGGCTTCGGCCATACGGCGGGCAATGGTGAGGATTTCTTTCTGCGCTGTTTCCACGTCGCTGACGCGTACCGGGCCTTTGGCTTCGAGGTCGTCGCGCAACAGCTCGGACGCACGCTTGGACATGTTCTTGAAGATCTTCTCCTTGACGCCTTCGTCGGAGCCCTTCAGTGCCAGTACCAGCACGTCGGAGGACACTTCGCGCAGCAGCGCCTGGATGCCACGGTCGTCGACATCGGAGAGGTTGTTGAACACGAACATGAGGTCTTCGATCTGGCCGGACAGGGTGTCGTCGATCTCGCGGATCGAGTCCATCAACTGGCCTTCGACCGAGCTGTCGAGGAAGTTCATGATGTCGGCCGCGCGCTTGATACCACCCAAGGTGGTCCGCGAGGCGTTCGAGTTGCCCGAGAACTGTTTCTCGAGAATCGTGTTGAGTTCTTTCAGGGCCGCCGGCTGTACGGTGTTCAGCGACGACACGCGCAGGATGATGTCCAGGCGCACTTTATGGTCGAAGTGGCCAAGCACTTCACCGGCCTGGTCCGGGTCGAGATAAGCCACCACGATCGCCTGGATCTGCGGGTGCTCGTAGCGGATAACGTCGGCGACCGCGCGCGGCTCCATCCATTTGAGGCTGTCGAGGCCGCTGGTGTTGCCGCCCAGCAGGATGCGGTCGATCAGGCCGTTGGCCTTGTCTTCGCCCAGGGCCGAGGTGAGCATCTTGCGGATGTAGCTGTCGGAGCCGACGCCCAGGCTGGTCTGGTCGCCGACGATCTCGACGAACTCGCTCATCACCTGCTCGACCTGCTCACGGTGCACATTACGCATCTGCGCCATGGCCACGCCCACACGCTGGACCTCTTTGGGCCCCATGTGACGCAACACTTGGGCGGCGTCGGTTTCACCGAGGGACAGCAGCAGGACTGCGGCTTTATCGACCTTGGTGAGTTTGGCAACAGCGGCTCGACTATCACTCATCTGCGTTAATCCACTCTTTCACGACCTGGGCCACACGGCCCGGGTCTTCTGCTACCAGACTTTTGATTGCGTTCAACTGAGCGTCGTAACCTTCGCTCGGGCTTGGCAACAGGATGCTTTGCGGGCCACCGAGGCTGACGCGGTCGTTGGCCAGTTCGCCATCCAGGCCGCCCATGCCACCCAACTCGACATCGCTGCCACCGAAGGCTGCCAGTTGTTTCTTGCCGTTGCCGGTGATGTTGTTGAGCACCGGGCGCAGCACGCCGAACACCAGGACCAGGATGAACAACACACCCAGCACTTGCTTGACGATGTCCCAGAACCACGGCTGGGTGTAGAACGCCGCTTCGGCAATCACTTCGCCACGCTCGGCGGAGAACGGCATGTTGATCACGCTGACGCTGTCACCACGGCTGGCGTCGAAACCGACGGCGTCCTGCACCAGGCGTGTGAAGCGCGCCAATTCGTCGGCGCTCCACGGCGCACGCGTTACAGCGCCGTCAGCGGCATTGACCTTGACCTGATCATCGACCACCACCGACACCGACAGGCGATTGACGCGACCCTGCTGCTGCTTGGTGTGGCTGATGGAACGGTCGAGCTCGAAGTTCTTGGTGGACTGGTTACGCTTGTCCGCCGGGTATGGCGCAAGCATCGGCTGGCCGGTGGCCGGGTCCATGATCTGCTGGCCGTTGGCGTCCAACAGTGGCTGGCCAGGCTGGATCGCGCCAGCAGTAGCGGCAGCGCCACCGGTGGTTTGCGGCGCCGAGGCCGGGGCTGGCGGCTGGTTGCTCAGGGCACCCGGCACACCTTGCGGGCCATTGCTGGCGGTGCGTTGTTCGCTGGTGGACTGCTCACTGCGCAGGGCCGGCTGGTCCGGGTTGAACTGCTCGGAGGTCGACTCGACGGCACTGAAGTCCACATCGGCAGACACTTCCGCCTTGTAGCGGTCATTGCCCAGTACCGGTTGCAGGATGTTATGCACACGCTGGGTGAGCATGCTTTCCATGCGGCGGCTGTAGTCGAACTGCTTGCCGGCCTGGGTCAGCGCGGAGTTTTCGGCCATGTCGGACAGCAGGTTGCCCTTCTGGTCGACCACGGTGATTTGCGACTTGCTCAGTTCGGGAACGCTGGTGGCCACCAGGTTGATGATCGCCAGCACCTGGCCAGGCTCCAGGGAGCGGCCGGAAAACAGTTCGACCAGTACCGAGGCACTAGGCTTGCGCTCGTCGCGCACAAACACCGAGCTTTTCGGAATCGCCAGGTGCACGCGGGCACCCTTGACGTTGTTGAGGCTGGAAATGGTGCGCGCCAGCTCGCCTTCCAGGCCACGACGGTAGCGGGTGGCCTCCATGAACTGGCTGGTCCCCAGGCCCTGGTCCTTGTCGAGGATCTCGAAACCGATATTGCTGTCGGACGGGGTCACGCCGGCGGCGGCCAGCTTCATGCGTGCACGGGCCACATCGTCGGCCTTGACCAGCAAGGCGCCGGAGTTGGGCTCTACGGTATAGGCGATGTCGGCGGCGGCGAGGGTTTCCATGATCTGCTTGGAATCCATGCCCGCCAGGCTGCCGTACAACGGCCGGTAATCGGGTTGCTGCGACCACAACACCACGGCAAAACCAATCGCCACGCTGGCAGCCAGGCCGACCATCAGGCCCACCTGACGCAACATGGTCATTTCCGAGAGGTTTTCCAGGAACGACAGGCCAAACAGCGGCGGCTTGCCGTCTGCCTTGGCGGGTACGTTGTCGGAGACTGCTTCTGCCATGACTTAAATCTCGCCCTTAAACCGGCATCTGCATGATGTCTTGATAGGCCTGAACCAGCTTGTTACGCACTTGGGTCAGGGCCTGGAAGGAGACGCTGGCCTTTTGCGAGGCGACCATCACATCGGTAAGGTCCACGCCACTTTTGCCGATCTCGAACGCATTGGCCAACTGGCTGGAGGCTTGCTGAGTGTCACTGACTTTATTGATGGCCTTGCCGAGCATGTCGGCGAAGCTGCTTTGGCCCAATTCCGGCGCTGGCGCGACGGATTTCGGTTGTGCCATGGCATCCATTTGCATGGAGCGCATATCCAACATCAACCGATTGAACTCAATACCCTGGCTCATGACCTTCTCTCTCCAACCCGCAAATTTTTGACACTACGTAGCGATTACTAGGGGAGGTAGCAACAAGGGTGCCAGCTCTGTATCAACTCGTAAGAAAAGGCGACAAACCTTGTCGACCTTGTTACCGGTTACGTGGCAAACAAATACGCTTCCACATCCATACCGGCGTCGCGCATCTGCGCCAGCTTGTAGCGCAGGGTGCGCGGGCTGATGCCCAGGCGCTCGGCGGCCTCTTTGCGACGGCCACGCTCGGCGCGCAGGGTGTCGATGATCATCTGGAACTCGCGGCGACGCAGGTCGTCGCCCAGGCCTCCGGCAGGCTCCGCCTCTGCAACCACCGGCACGGGCGCCAACGTCGGCAATGGCGCTGCACCACTGCCCATGGCCAGGCAGAAATCCTGGGGTTGGATCAAGCCACCCTGCTGCAGAATCAGCGCGCGCTGGATGGCGTTGTCCAACTCCCGTACGTTGCCGGGCCAGGGATAACTGATCAGGCAGGCCTGGGCTTGCGCCGACAGCCGTGCCTGGGCGTGCTTCATTTTTTTGACGTGGTTGTTCAGTAGGCGCTCGGCCAGCGGAATGATGTCTGCCGGGCGTTCACGCAGCGGGCGCCAGGCCAGGGGGAACACCGAGAGCCGGTAGAACAGGTCTTCACGGAAGCGCCCCGCCGCCACTTCGCCAGCGAGGTCGCGGTTGGTGGTGGCGACCACACGGATATCCAGCTGGATCGGCTTGCGCGCCCCCACCCGCTCCACTTCGCGCTCTTGCAGCACGCGCAGTAGTTTGGCTTGCAGGCCCAGGGGCATTTCGGAAATTTCATCGAGCAGGATGGTGCCGCCATCGGCCTGTTCGAACTTGCCCGCCTGGGCCGCGATGGCGCCGGTGAACGAGCCCTTTTCGTGGCCGAACAGGGTGGCTTCGAGCATGTTGTCGGGGATCGCCGCGCAGTTGATGGCGATAAACGGTTGCTTGGCGCGGGTCGACTGCTGGTGGATATAACGCGCCAGCACCTCTTTACCGGTGCCGGACTCGCCGGAGATCAGCACGGTGGAATCACTGCGCGCCACGCGGGCCGCCAACTCAAGCAATTGTGCACTGGCCGGTTCGAAGGCAATCGGGCCTTCGCCTTCGTTGGCGGCAATCACGCCCAGGGCATGCCGCGCGACCAACTCGATCAGCGCTTTAGGCTCAAAGGGTTTGACCAGGTAATCCGCCGCGCCCTGGCGCATCGCGTCCACGGCTCGTTCAACCGCACCGTGGGCGGTCATCAGCAGCACCGGCAGTTGCGGCTGACGCGCACGCAGCAGGCCGAGCAACTGGTGGCCGTCCATGCCGGGCATGTTCACGTCGCTGACCACCAGGCTGAAGGTTTCCTGCTCCACCGCTTCCAAGGCGTCCTCGGCAGAACCGACCGCCCGGTAGTCATGGCCCGCCAACAACAGCGTGTCAGCCAATGCTTCACGCAGGGCGCGATCGTCTTCCACCAACAGAACCTTGATAGCCATATCCTTACTCCGCGCTTGCCGCGCATGAAAACAGCGGCAAGGTCATCAATGCACAGGTGCCACGTCCCACACGGGAATGCAGCTGCAATTCGCCCTGATGGGCGCGCGCCACGGCCTTGACCACGGTCAGGCCCAGGCCGGTACCGTTGGTCTTGGTGGTGAAAAAGGGTTCACCCAAGCGCTTGAGCACCACCGGATCGATACCGCTGCCGCTGTCGCTGATGCACAGGCGCAGGGTTTGCTCGCGGTTGTACAGGTGCACCTTGAGCCGCGCGCCGGGGTCGCTGGCCTGGGTGGCGTTTTCGATCAGGTTGAGCAGCGAACCTACCAGGGTGTCGCGGTTGCACAGCAACTCGCCCAGGTGGCTGTCGCACTGCCAGCGCACCTGCACGTCTTGAATATGAGTAGCGGCCGCAGCTTGCAGGGCCTGCATCAGCTCGGCCGGGGTGATGCGGTCGGTCAGCGGCAATTCGCCGCGGGCGAACACCAGCATGTCGCGCACCTGGTGCTCCAATTCATGCAGGCGCTCCTTGAGACGCCCGGCAAAACGCTGGTGGGTGGCGGCCGGCAATTGCTCATCAGTCAAATGACTGGCGTAGATCAACGCGGCCGACAACGGTGTGCGGATCTGATGCGCCAAAGAAGCGACCATCCTGCCCAGGGACGACAAACGTTCGTGGCGCGCCAACTGGTCTTGCAGGTGACGGGTTTCAGTCAGGTCGTTGAGCAGCACCAGTTGCCCCGGCTCCGCGTCCAGGGAACGGGTGGCGATGGACAGGCGGCGCCCGTCCTTCAGGGAGATTTCGTGACCATCGTCCTCACGCGGCGCAAAGCAGCGGGTGATGACGTGGCGCCACAGTTCGCCTTCCAGCGGCAGGCCGAGCATGTCGCAGGCGGCCGGGTTGGCTTCACGCACGCGGCCGTCTTCATCGATGACGATCACGCCACCGGGCAACAGCGACAGCAGGTTTTGCAGGCGGTTGGCCAGGCGTTCTTTCTCGGCCAGCTCTTCCATGCGCTGGGCACTGACCACGGCCAGTTCGCCTTTAAGCTCGGAGACCCGGGCTTCCAGCAGGCTGTAGGAATCGGTCAGTTGGCTCGACATCTGGCTGAACTGCGAGAACGCCTGTTCAAGACCCTGGCGGATCGGCGGCTCTACAGGCGGAACCAGCCCCTGGATGGCAGGGGCCGAAGATAGTTGGGCGGCGTGGGGCATCATGCTCTCTCGCTTGGCTGACCGTCAGTTAAACGGAACGTTGCGAGGGCTGTAGCAATAGTTGTGCCGAAAAAAAACCGCTGAAATATCAGCGGCTTGAAAAACAGGCGTCAATCATCTGCCTGTTCATCACCTTCTTTGCGGCTCATACCGTACTTGCGCATCTTCTCCACCAAGGTGGTTCGACGGATGCGCAGGCGCTCGGCGGCACGGGCGACGATGCCGTTGGCGTCGTCCAGGGCCTGCTGGATCAACCCCTGCTCCAGGTTGCCGAGGTAGTCCTTCAAGTCCAGGCCTTCGGGCGGCAGCATCGCGGTGGAGCCGAAGTCCGGGGTGTGGCCGTTGATGGCAACGCGTTCTTCCATGTCGCTGCGCAGGCTGTCGACCAGTTGCTCGTCTTCGTCGTCGACGTAGCGGAATTTCTTCGGCAACTCGACCACGCCGATCACACCGTAGGGGTGCATGATCGCCATGCGCTCGACCAGGTTGGCCAGCTCACGGACGTTGCCCGGCCAGCCGTGGCGGCACAGGGACATGATGGCGGCGGAATTGAAGCGAATCGAGCCGCGCTTTTCATGCTCCATGCGCGAGATCAGTTCGTTCATCAGCAGCGGGATGTCTTCCACGCGCTCACGCAACGGGGCCATCTCGATTGGGAATACGTTGAGGCGGTAGTACAGGTCTTCGCGGAAGCTGCCGACCTCGATCATGCTTTCGAGGTTCTTGTGGGTCGCGGCGATGATGCGCACGTCGACGCTCTGGGTCTTGTTGCTGCCCACACGTTCGAAGGTGCGTTCCTGCAGGACGCGCAGCAGCTTGACCTGCATCGGCAGCGGCATGTCACCGATTTCATCAAGGAACAGGGTGCCGCCGTTGGCCAGCTCGAAACGCCCGGCACGGCTGGTGATCGCCCCGGTAAAGGCGCCCTTCTCGTGGCCGAACAGTTCGCTTTCGAGCAGCTCTGCCGGGATCGCCCCGCAGTTGACCGGCACAAATGGTCCGTCGCGGCGCTTGGAGTGGTAGTGCAGGTTGCGCGCGACCACTTCCTTGCCGGTGCCCGACTCGCCGAGGATCAGCACGCTGGCGTCGGTATCGGCCACTTGCTGCATCATCTGGCGCACGTGCTGGATGGCACGGCTGGTGCCGACCAGGCTGCGGAACAGGTTGGGTTCGCGGTGGCGACCGCGCTCGCGGGCCTGGTCGTACATCTCGCGATAGACCTGGGCACGGTGCAGGGAATCAAGCAATTTGCTGTAGCTGGGGGGCATTTCCAGGCTGGAAAGCACGCGGCGGCGCTGGTCTTCCGGCAGCTCGACAGAAGAAATATCACCAATCAGCAACACGGGAAGGAACTCATCCCAGGTAGACAGTGTCTTTAACAAGCCCAAAACAGCGCCTGGAGCGTTCACCGTCCCGATCAGCACACAAATGACTTCACGGCTCGATGACAATGAGTTGGCCACCTGCTGCCAGTCATGGCTACCGCAGGGCAGATTTTCTTCGCCAAGAAAATTCAAAATCACCGCCAGGTCGCGGCGGCGGACGCTATCGTCATCGATCAGCAGAATTTTGGTTTCACGCCACATGCAATAGCAACTTCCCTAGTAAAACTTCCTGCCCCGAGATTGAGGGCAATCGAGGCGCCTGTAAGACTTCTTACCTTACTAGACGTCTGAAATCTGAAAACAGCACTAGTTAAGTCAAAAAAGCTGGCACGGTCAAATTTATGACGCGCCGGTAGGATTAACTGCGCCTGTTCAGCCGAACAGATGGTAAACCTTTGACGCATTTTTCGCTTGGTTGATCTGCGACATCTCTTCAAAAATCGCCTGGCGCTCGCCGGTCGTCACCTCAAGCAATTGCTGGTACACCGCCAGCAGGCTCTCAAGCTTTTCACGCAACGCATCCTCATCCACCGGCGCTTCGCTGAGCACCTCTTCGATCACGTTGCGACAGCCCATGTCCAGCTCGCCAATGGCGTCCCAGTTACGGTCTGCCAGCGCGCCGATCAGCGCTTCACGGGTTTCATCAATGCGTTGCAGTGCTTGGCTCATGACGTATTCCTCAAGGCCCTCAGGCCCTTCTCTGCTGCGCCTTACTCGGTTGCAGCCTGTGGCACAGCGATAGCATCCCAGCCTTCTTTCACGGTAATCAGCAAACGCGCGACTTCGTCGATCATGTCGGCGTCGTTATGCAGGTTCGCTTCCATCAGACGGTTGGTCATGTACGCATACAGACTTTCCAACTGTTGGACGTAAGCCGGGTTGTCACTCTTTTCAGCATTCAGGCCGTCGCGCAGGCCGATGACGATATCGATGGCCTTGCCGAGCATCAGGCCCTTCTGTGCGATGTCGCCACGCGCCAGCGCCCCCTTGGCCTGGGCCATACGGTCCAGACCGCCTTCCATCAGCATCTGCACCAGGCGATGAGGGCTGGCTTCGGAGATCTGAGCATGGGAATTGACCTTCTGGTATTGGCGAAGGGCTCTCATGGGATTCATGTTTCTACCTCGTGACAGGCGACAGCGAAAAGGATTCTAGTAACCAATATGTCGACTGGCTCGCAAAAAGCTTTAGCGCCAGTCGTACCCCGATAAAAAAAGCCAGGCAGTTTGCCTGGCCTTTTTGCATCAGCAGGGGATCAAGAATTGGTTTTGACGTTGTTCAACGCATTGAGTGTGGTCATGACACTGGTGCTTTGCTGACGCAATTGGGCGACCAGGGTGTCCATGGCGTTGTATTTGGCCGACAGGCTGCTGGTGAGCAGGGTCATGCGCTCGTCGAGCGTGGCTTGATCCTTGGTCAGATCCTTCAACGTGTTCGACAAGGAGGTAGAGCGCGTCGCCAGGATCCCGGTGCTTGCCTTGGCAAAGTCATCCGTGGCGCTTTTCATCCGCGCCAGCATGCCGTCTTTGCCACTGAACATACTGTTGATGTCGGCGGCGTTGGTTTTAACTGCCGCATCCCACTTTTTGTCATCAATCGCCAGCATGCCAGTACTCGAACTGGTGGTCACACCGAACTGAGCCAGGGACTTGAAGGCACCAGTGCCCGACAGCGCGTTGAACTCGTTACGGATCGTGCTCTGCAACGAACGCATGGTCGAGTCACCCGTCAACGCTGCCGCCGTGGTGCTGCCGTCCAGGTTCGTGGTGACCTTGGTTTCAGCGTTCATTGCCGTGATCAGGGCGTTGTAGCTATCAATGAAGCCCTTGACCCCGGACTTGAGCGCCGTGTTGTTGGTGCTGACGGTGATGAGCGTGGCGTTTTTTTCGTTGGTCGTCGTGCCCGTTTTGAGCGTCGAGATGGCCACCAACTTGATGTTCACCCCGCTGAGCGCCCCTTCGATACTGTTGGTCTTGGACACAGAAGAAACACCATCGATGCTGTAGAGCGCATCCTTGGGCGGATCAACGACCGTGGCCCCCACATCCAGCCCCGAGGTGCCAGACAGCGTAAGGTCCGAGCCCGTCCCCATATTGGTCGAAGTCAAGATCAATCGAGAGCCATTGGAGTCGGTCTGGATGTTGGCACTGAGCCCCGAAGTACCAAACTGGGTATTGATCGAGTCACGTACCTGCTGCAGGGTCGCGCCGGCTGGAACGCTGAGATCGTAAGCCTTGCCGGACTGACTGATGGTCAGCGTCGTCGGCTTATCAGTGGTGTTGACCACTGTCGAGGTGCCACCGCTGAAGTTTTTGCTCGACAGCTTGGACGCTTGGGCCAGTTGGTCGACGATCAGCCGGAAGCTGCCGTTCGAGGCCGTATTGCTGGCCGTCATGGTCGCCGTCTTTTCATCCGAGGACGAACCGGTCAAACCGGTGAAACTGCTGTCCTTGGTCATGGAGTCAAGGGCACCACGAAACGCATCCAGTGCAGCTTGAACCTTGCCGATCGAAGACAGCGTGGTGGTCGCTTTCGCGGACGCGGTATTGATCTGCGTCTGCTTGGGCACCTTTTCGGCGTTAACCAAGGATGTCACGATCGCTTGCGTATCGATATTCGAACCGATACCACTTACCGTTGAACCCGCCATCATCTATCTCCTGTTCGGTGGCTGCCGTTATCTTGACTTATTACGCCTCAAGCCACGACAGCAACAAGTTTCATGCCAGCTCAGACTTTGTCGTCAAACAACAGGTTGCTTGCGCTGGAAAGGTTCTGTGCCAGCTTCAATGCCGTTTCCGACGGGATCTGGCGAATCACTTCACCACTGTCGGTGGCGATGACCTTGACCACCACACGGTGGGTGGAGTCATCAATGGAAAAGTCCAGTTTGCGCTGGGCCGCTTGTACGAATTCGCGAATATCAGTGACTGCTTTTTCCAGGTCGGCACGCTCAGGCTCTTTGCCTGTGGCCGGTGTTTCCTGGACTTTGGTGACGCTTTTGTCAGTTGCTGCTATCGGTGCAGGCGCGCTTTTAGGTGCAACCGGCGGATAAGACTGGTTCAGCTTTACACTCATGTCCATGTCCAATCTCCTCTAAACCGAAAAAACGGAAGGGCACGTAGACGCGCCCTTCCGTTAGTTACCAAGCGCTGGAATTACTGAAGCAGCTTCAGTACAGCGGATGGCAGCTGGTTAGCCTGCGACAGGATCGCGGTGGAGGCCGATTGCAGGGTTTGTTGCTTGGTCAGTTCGGCGGTTTCGGAAGCGAAGTCGACGTCCTGAACGGTGGAACGTGCAGCGGTGGAGTTCTTCTGAATGTTCTGCAGGTTGTCTGCAGTGGTAGTCAGACGGTTCTGGGTAGCACCCAGGCCCGAACGAACGCCGTCAATGGTGCCGATGGCCTTGTCGATAACAGCCAGCGCGTTTTGAGCGTTGGTAGCGTCGGTCACGTCGGTGTTAGAGATGGTGGTCTTGGTCGACGAAACGGTAGCCGCCGAGAACAAGTCCGATACACCAGTAGCAGCGTCGCTCAGGGAGTAGCCTTTAGCCGAATCCAGGGAAACCTGACCGGTCACAACGATTGCAGCAGCACCCAGAGCAGCCGGGGTGGCGAATGCGCCAGCGCCGTCTTTAGCGCCAACCAGGATGTTGGTCTGGGCGTTGGCATCAGCACCAGAGAACGACAGGTTTTCGCCGGAATCCGACTTAACCGACAGGGTTTTGTTGGATTCGTCGTAGTTAACGCTGATGCCCAGTTTGGCAGCGTTCGATTTCAGCTGGTCAGCCAGGCCGGCCAGGTCCTTCACGCCGACGAAATCAACAGCATTACCGCCGCCTACAGCCAGTTTGAAGTTCGACGGAGTGGCAGCGCCTACTTCCAGTTTGACTTCAGTGCTGGCGGTAGCGGTCAGGCCACCGATCGAACCGTTCAGGCCCGCAGCGATGTCTTTAGCCGAAGCGCCTGCAGCGTAAGTTACGGTTTTGGTCTGACCGTTGCCGGTAACAGTGATGTCGCCGCCAGCCAGGCCAGTTGCGCTAGGCACGATGGCCTTGGTTTTGACCTGCTGCGAACCAATGTTGTTGGCTGCAACGTTTTCCAGGCTCAGGTTGATGGTTTCGTTAGCGTTAGCGCCAACCTGGATAGCTTTGGTACCGTACGAACCGTCCAGCAGCTTCTGGCCACCGAAAGTAGTGGTTTGCGAGATACGGGTCAGTTCCGAAGTCAGAGCCTGGTATTCGTCGTTGTTCGACTTACGGTCGTCAGCGCTGAGGGAACCAGTCGCGGAAGACAGAGCCAGGGTACGCATTTTTTGCAGGATGTCGGTCGAAGCCTGCATCGCGCCTTCAGCGGTCTGAGCGATGGAGATACCGTCGTTCACGTTTTTTACTGCTTGGCCCAGGCCGTTGATTTGGCTGGTCAGGCGGTTAGCGATCTGCAGGCCAGCAGCGTCGTCTTTAGCGCTGTTGATACGCAGGCCGGAAGACAGGCGCTGCATGGAAGTGGCCAGGGCGCCGCCAGCTTTGTTCAGGTTGCCCTGAGTAGTGATCGAAGCAATGTTGGTGTTTACTGTTAAAGCCATGACGAAATCCTCGTTGGATGGATACTGCGGCTTCCGGCCCTGGCAACCGCCGGGTGTGGCCTGAGAACCTACGTAATAGTTATCGTCGTGGTAGCCGGTTGCTTGAGGATTTTTTTGATTTTTTTTACTGGCGCCGTGCCACCCCTTGCAATTCAAGGGTTTACGCCGGCCCAAAACCCTTATTTCATTGGGTTTTCTGGCGCCAAATAAAAAACGCCGATGATCCTTCGATCATCGGCGTTTTTTTATATGCCCTGTAAAAGGGTCACGGACGATAAAGAATCGCCGATCCCCACGACAGACCCACACCAAAACCGCTGATCGCCACGCGCTTCCAGGTGGCATCCATCACATGCTTTTCCAGCAGCAGCGGAATGCTCGACGACACGGTGTTGCCGGTCTCGACCATGTCCTTGATGAACTTGTCCACCGGCGCGTCTTCGAAACGGCGGGCGACGGCGTCGACAATCGCCGCACTGCCCTGGTGAATGCAGAAGGCATCGATATCGTCAGCCTTGAGGTCCGACTCATTGAGCAGCTCGTGCAAATGCGCCGGCACCTTGAGCAAGGCGAAGTTGAACACCTGGCGGCCGTTCATGAAGAACACGCCGTCGCTGACCTTGAGGTGCGGTGCGCCGGAACCGTCGGTGCCGAACTTGGACTTGCCCAGCAACCACGGTGCCTCTTCGCCCATCCAGGTGGCGGTGGCGGCATCGCCGAACAGCATGGTGGTGTTACGGTCTTCCGGGTCGACGATCTTCGAATACGGGTCGGCGGTGATCAGCAGGCCGTTTTTCAGGCCAGTGGCTTCCATGAAGCCCTTCATTGCGTAGATGCCGTAGACGTAGCCGGAGCAGCCCAGGGAAATATCAAAGGCGGCCACGTGGGTCGGCAGGCCCAGCTTGTCCTGGACGATGGCGGCCGTGTGGGGCAAGCCCTCTTCATCGCCGTTCTGGGTGACGACGATCAGCGCGTCGATGGACTCGCGCTTCAAATCCGGGTTATTGGCAAACAAAGCGTTGACCGCCTCGACACACAGATCGGAGGTTTCCTGCGCAGCTTCCTTGCGCGGCAGGAACGCCGAGCCGATCTTGCCAATGATGAACTCTTCATCCTTGGCGAACTTGGCACCCTGGGCGTAGTTATCGATCCCGTCTGCGGGCACGTAACTGGCGATGCTTTTTATGCCAATCATTGTGGCTTCCCAATACTAAATAGCTGGAGAACACCCCGAGGACTGCGCCTGGAGTGCTGACAATAAAGGGGATAACCCCATAAAAATCTCGCTGAAAGCCGCCCCGCAAGGACCCTGTGACGACTTATCCTTTTCACACGATACAGTGAAGATGCGCTTTATGACTCACAGGTCACTCAATTTTGTGTGGTTTATGCAAAACGTTTCAACAATTTAGTCGCATAAACGACAACGGCCCGCCCTGTTTCCAGAGCGGGCCGCTTGACTTGACGCCACTTACATCTTGTTGAACAGGCTCAGCTGCGAGACCTTCACGAACGCCAATTGCGAGGCTTCCAGCATGGTTTGCTGCAGGGTCAGGTTGATCGCTGCCTCACCCATGTCGATGTTGGCCAGGTCACTCATCGTGGACTTGTTGGCCAGGCCGACACTGGTATTTTCACTGGACTGCACGGTGAGTGCGTTCTGTCGCGCACCGATGGAGCCACGCACGTTGTCTACCTGGTCGGCCGAGCTGGTCAGGTTGCTGACAGCCGCGTTCAAGGCGTCCTGAAGCTTGACCCGCGCGCCCGGGATGCCGTCCGCCGGCTGTTCCAGGGCGTGACGCAGCTGGCTCAAGGTATCGAGGGCATTCTGGGTTTTCTGGGTAGTGTTGCCGACCGAAAACTGATCGCCGACATTTGGCGTACCGCTCAAATCGAAGGTAACGCCCGCCGCAGTGATGGTGTCCTTGGCGGGCGCCGTACCGGCGACGATCACGCCATTGTCGATTGGCTTGCTGTTGGGCGTGTACGGCTGGGCATAGACTTTATAAGCAGTCGGGTCGAGGTCGTCGAACTTGATCAGTACGCCGCTGTTGGGAAACGTACTCGAATAGTCGGCTGCACTGCTGATGTGAGCATTGGTCAGTTGCGTCGCCGAGGTGTTGCTCGCAGTGCGAGAGGTATTGAACGCGTCCGGCTTGGCGGCCAGGGTGAACTCGCGCCCACTGACCAGCGCATCGGCATCAGGCCCGGTGGCCACGTCGGTGAGGTCTACGGTGATATCGAACTTGACCCCGCGCACATTGATGCTGGCGCTGCCTTCCTTGGTGGAGTCGAACGTGCCATTACCTGGGAGCTGCGAGGTAATGTTGTTGTTGTCCTTGTCGGTGACCACGTACTGGGTGCTGCTGGTAAACGTCACCTTGTAGGGCTGGCCGTCAGCAAACTGCTTGGTGTAATCGATGCCCGACGTTACCAGGCCGGCCGAAATCGCGACCTTGTGGTCGTCCACCGACGAAGGCGTCGTGTAGGTGGACTGGGTGCGGCTGCCATTGACCGCCCCTTCGAGGATGGTCTTGCCCGTGTCGCTGGTGCGCACATTCAGCGTCTCGGAGACTTGCAGGCTCAGCTCGTTCTCGTCGCCCTGATAGCTATAGGTGCCATCGTTGTTGCGCGAGTACGGCGGCGTGTCGGTCTTGGAGCCGGAGAACAGATAGTTGCCCGCCGCATCCTTGCTGTTGAGCAAACCCAGCAACTGGTTTTCCAGCGCGCCCACCTCGACCGAGATGGACTTGCGGTCAGCATCACTGGTCACGCCACCCGCGCGCAGCGCCAACTGGCTGCCGGCCTGGATGGTGGTATTGATCGCATCCAGGACGCTTTCTTCGTTCGTCAGGGTATTTTGAATGCTGGTGATATTGCCGCTGTACTGGGCCAGCATGTCTTTTTGCTGTTGCAGCATGAGCAGGCGCTGGGCGGCAACCGGATCATCGGCGGCGGTCTGCACACGCACACCGGAACTCGCCTGCTGCTGGGCCTTCACTACGCTGGAATAGTTGTCCTGATACTTGACGGCACTGGTGTCGTAATACTGCTGTGTAGAAATGCGCATCGTCCCAGACTCCCTTAAAGACTATTGATCAGCGTACTGAAGGTTTCTTGCGCAGCCTTGATGATCTGCGACGACGCCGTGTAGTACTGCTGGAACTTGATCATGTCGCCCGCCTCTTCATCCAGGTTGACCTGGGATACGGAGTTGCGCGCGTTCTTGTTGGCCGTCAACAGCGCGTTGGTGGCCGTGGTATCAGTGGTGGCCGAAGCGGCCTTGGCGCCAACGGTAGACACCAGCTTGCTGTTGGCCCCTACCAGGCTCGCCCCGCCGCTGCCGTCGGCTGACACGCCCACGGTGGCCTTGGTCTGCAGGTTGAGCAGTGCCTGGGCGTTGCGGTTGTCGGACTTGCCGGTGGCATTGAACGAGAACGAAGTGCCGTCACCGTTGGCCGGCGAACCGCCCACCGTGGTGTCGAAACTGAAGCTCTTGGCTGGCGACACCAAGGCGCCGCTGGCATCACGCATCGGCACGTTGATGCTGATCTTGTTGGCCTGCCCCGGAATAATGGTGCCGGAGCCGATCGGATCACCCTGGGCGTTGCTCAGGGTGTAGGGCTGGGTGCCATCGGCCGCCGGCTTACCGAACACCATCTTCACCGGCATCGAGTGCTCAATGCCGGTACGCAGTTGTGCCGTGTCGGCGCCGCCCTGGATATCCAGCGGCACGGTGAGCGTTGGCGGCGTGAAAGTGCCGGTGCCCTGATTGGTCTTGCTGGCCTCGCCCTGCAACGGCGCAGCAAAGGCAATCTTGCTCGGGTCGGTGAGCACGGTGCCGATTTCCTTGGCGCCGTTAGCGGTCGGGCTGACCTTGAAGCTGTCACCGGCCTGCACCGCACCGCTCTTGACCGCCAGGGTAAACCCGTCGATGACCGGCGGCGGCGTGGCACTGAGGTCATAGGTGCCCATGGCCTTGCCGTCGGAGCGCAGCACCGTGACCTTGTTAAGGTTGGTACCGTCGTTGAAGCTGACCTTGTAATCGAAGTTGGTCAGTTGGCTGCTGTCCTTGATCGTTACGCCCAGGGCGCCGTCGCCGAGGTTGCCTTGGGCAGCCTGGCTACGCAGGGCAACGGACGCTGCGTTGTTGATGTCGGTAAACATCGAGGCGCCGAACTCGCCATTGAGGTCCAGACCCTGGCCCAACTGACTGTTGAGGGCATCGGCGGTGACAATCGCGATACGCCCCAAGTCATTGATCGCCGGCATCAGCGCATCGCTGCGATAACGCAACAGGCCACCGATGCTGCCGCCACTGATCACATTGCCCAAGTCAAGCGACGTACCGCCTTCCGCGTTGAGCTGGATGGTGTACTGGCTGGTGTCGCTTTTGCTCGGCACTGCAGAAATCGTATTGGAGCGGTCACCCAGCACCAGGGATTGACCGCTGCCGGTGCTGACGCTGAACACACCGTTCTTTTCAGTGGCGGTCACACCGATCAACTCGTTGAGCGAGCGCACGGCCTCGGCGCGGGAGTCCAGCAGGTTGGCCGGGGTGGTGTTCGATGAACCCTGCACCTGGGCAATCTGCTTGTTGAGGGACGCAATCGACGAGGTCAGTTGGTTGACCTGATCACTCATCGAAGTCAACTGGCTGTTGATCGTCTCTTTCTGCTGGCTCAGTTGGCTGGAGATCGAGTTGAACCGATTGCTCAGGGTCTGGGCGTTCGTGAGCAGGATCTGGCGAGCCGACGTATCGCTCGGGTTCGCCGAGGCGGTCTGCACAGCAGCGAAGAACGAGCTGAGTACGGCCGACATGCCGGTGGTCTTGTCCGACAGGGTCTTGTCGACAGCACTGATCTGGTCCAGGTAAGCCTTGGCGTCGCTATTGAGCGAAGTGCTGTTCTGGTAGGCGGTGTCGAGGTATTCGTTGTAGACCCGGCGCACATCGGCCAGGGTCGTGCCGCTGCCGATGAACACGCCGCCGTACTGGTTCGACGCATTCGCACTCTGGGTAGTCTGCTGACGCGAATAGCCGGCGGTATTGGCGTTGGCAATGTTGTTACTCAAGACCGACAACGATCCTTGAGCGGCGTTAAGCCCCGACATCCCGATATTGAGCAAACTCATGGTTCAGACCTTATAAATGAGTGGTCGCGCCCGCGGCAGCGTAATTCTGATAACTGTTCATGGTTTTAGCGATCTGCGAAATCTTGCTGGCGTAGGCCGGATCCGTTGCGTAACCGGCTTTTTGCAACTCACGCACAAACTGTTCCGGGTTGTCGGCCGACTTCACAACTTCTTTATAGCGATCATTGCTTTGCAGCAATGTCACGAGGTCATGGAAGCTGTCTTGGTAGGAGTCGTAGGAACGGAACTGCGCCGTTTCCTTGACCATCGCCCCATCACGAAACTCGCTGGTGATCGCGCGGGCCTGGCCGCCCTGCCAACTCTGACCGGCCTTGATGCCGAACAGGTTGTGGCTGCTGCTGCCATCCTCGGCGCGCATCACCGACTTGCCCCAACCGGTTTCCAGGGCCGCCTGGGCCACCAGGTACTTCGGATCGACGCCGATGCGCGCGGCAGCCGCCTTGGCCATCGGCAACATGGTGGCGACGAACTCATCCTGGGAGCTGAACGCCTTCTTCGCCGGCGCCAATGGTGGCTGGGCAACGGCGCGGCTGTAGATCTGCATGCGGTCGCTGGGCACGGCAAAACTGCGCGCGGTGCTGTTGATCACGTTGTCATCGGCAGCACTGTTGCGCAGCGGCGCGGCCTTGGCCTCGGTCGCCACTTGAGTGCTCGGCACAATGCCGGCGAGCAAGCGATCGGTGAGCTTGCTTGGCAAGGCGATCCGGCGCTGGTTCATCAGCTCCATATCGTTGCTGTGGGCAGCGGCGGCGCCGGCCTGGGGCTCGGCTACGCGGTAGGCCCACAACGGACGCTGGCCATTGGAGCGCCCCAACGGGCCCTCGGCCTGGGTACCGGCGGCAATTTCCGTCGGTACATCGGCCTTCTTCACCGCCTCAGCCGCCGCCGGACCCTGCAAGGTGGCCGCCTGGGCTTCCACCGGTTTGTTCTTTTGCATCTGGCGCATGAGTACGTCGGCCAGGCCGATACCACCGCCTTCGCGGGACATCGACACGGCCAGTTGCTGGTCGTACATCTCTTGGTACTGCTTGGCCGCCGGGGTGTTCATCGGGTTGTCCTTACCCAGGGCCTCGGTGGCCGAACGCATGGACTTGAGCATCTCACTCAAGAACAGCGATTCGAATTCCTGCGCGACCTTGCGCATGTTGCCTTCGCTGTTCTTGTCGGCGCCGACCTTGAGCTGGTTAAGCCGGTTCAGGTCGGAGTAAGACCCCGAGTCCGCCGTGCTGCTGATACCGCTCTTGCGCATATCCATGGCCATGGCCTCAGATCACGATCAGGTCGGCTTGCAAGGCGCCGGCCTGTTTCAAAGCTTCAAGGATCGCCATCAAGTCGCCAGGCGCTGCGCCTACCTGGTTCACCGCGCGGACAATCTCATCCAGGGTGGTACCGGGACCGAACTTGAACATCGGCTTGGCTTCTTGCTGGGCATTGACTCGCGAACGTGGCACCACCGCCGTCTGGCCATTGGACAACGGCCCCGGCTGGCTGACGATCGGGTCTTCGGTGATGGTCACGGTCAGGCTGCCGTGGGTCACCGCAGCTGGCGAGACCTTGACGTTCTGGCCGATCACGATAGTGCCGGTCCGCGAATTGATGATGACCTTGGCCACCGCCTGGCCCGGATCCACCTCAAGGTTTTCCAGGATCGACAGGTAGTCCACACGCTGGCTTGGGTCCAGCGGCGCGGTGACGCGGATCGAGCCGCCGTCGATGGCCTGGGCCACGCCAGGGCCAAGCATGTCGTTGATCTTGTCGACCACACGCTTGGCGGTGGTGAAGTCGGAACGGTTGAGGTTCAGGGTCAGGCTGTTGCCTTGGTTGAAACCGCTGGGCACGGTGCGTTCAACCGTGGCGCCGCCGGGAATTCGACCGGCCGATGGCACGTTGACGGTGATCTTCGAACCGTCGCGACCTTCGGCATCAAACCCGCCCACCACCAGGTTGCCCTGGGCAATGGCGTAGACGTTGCCGTCGATACCTTTAAGCGGGGTCATCAGCAGCGTGCCGCCGCGCAGGCTCTTGGAGTTACCGATGGACGACACGGTGATGTCGACCACCTGGCCCGGCTTGGAAAACGCCGGCAAATCGGCACTGATCGACACCGCCGCGACGTTCTTCAACTGCACGTTGCCCGACCCCGCAGGCACCTTGATGCCGAACTGCGAGAGCATGTTGTTGAAGGTCTGCAGGGTGAACGGGGTCTGGGTGGTCTGGTCACCCGTACCGTTTAGCCCCACCACCAGGCCGTAGCCGATCAACTGGTTGGAACGCACGCCGGAGATGCTGGCGATGTCTTTCAGGCGTTCGGCCTGGACGACTGCGCTCAGACTCAGCAAGAGTGCCGCCGCCATCAGCTGTTTGAGTTTCAAAGTGGCCACCTAGAAAGGGAACAGCGGGCTAAGGAAGAAACGGTCGAACCAGCCCGGCTGGCTTGCATCAGCAAAAGCGCCGGTGCCGGAGTAAGTGATGCGCGCATCGGCAATCCGCGTCGACGGTACGGTGTTGTCGGTGGAAATATCATCGGCACGCACCATACCGGCAATACGCACCAGCTCATCACCGGTGTTGAGGGTCATCCACTTCTCACCGCGTACGGCAATGATGCCGTTGGGCAACACGTCCGCCACCGTGACGGTGATCGAACCGGTCAGGCTGTTGCCCTGCCCCGCCGCGCTCTTGCCGTTGGTGGCACGGTCGCCGCTGTAGCCGGCGCTCAGGCTCAGGTCGCCATCGCCCAGCGGATTGTTGACGTTAGGCACCGCGCCAAACAACGAGGTCAGGCCAATGCCGGCCTTGCTGGTCTTGCCGACCTGGGAGTTGGCGTTCTTGCTGGCCTGGGTCCGCTCGTTCAAGGTGATGGTGATGATGTCACCGACCCGGAACGCCTTGCGGTCGCTGTACAGGTTCTGTTCGAAACCGGCCTGGTAGATCGAGCCGTTGTTGGCCGCCGCCGGCAACGGTGTGCGTGGCAACACCGGCGCGTAGTACGGGTCATTGGGTTTTGGCGTCGGGGCGACACAGCCCGCGAGCACGGCAATCCCACTCAATGCCAGAACGGAAACATAGCGATTCATGACCCTTACCTCACGGTGTTGCAGGCGCTGTCTACGGCGCCCCATAGACTTGATTACAGATTCTGCGTTACGAACGAAAGCATCTGGTCGGCGGTGGAGATCACCTTGGAGTTCATCTCGTAGGCGCGCTGAGTGGTGATCATGTTGACCATCTCTTCAACGGTGCTCACGTTGGAGGTTTCCAAAGTGCTTTGCAGCGTGGTGCCGAAACCGTTCAGGCCAGGGGTGCCGATTTGCGGCGCGCCGCTGGAGGCGGTTTCCAGGAACAGGTTGTTACCCATGGCCTGCAGGCCGGCCGGGTTGATGAAGTCGGCGGTTTGCAGGTTGCCGATCACTTGCGACGCCGGGTTACCGGCCACGGTGATGGACACGGTGCCGTCGTTGCCGACAGTGAAGGTCTTGGCATCGGCCGGCACGATAACGGCAGGCTCCAGGGCAAAACCGTTGGCGGTGACGATCTGGCCGTTGGAGTCCAGGTGGAAAGTCCCGTCACGGGTGTAAGACGTGGTCCCGTCCGGCTGCAGGATCTGGAAGAAGCCACGGCCGTTGATGGCCATGTCCAGCGGCTGGCCAGTCTGCTGCAGGTTACCGGCGCTGAAGTTCTTCTGGGTGCCGACGATCTGCACACCCGTACCCAGTTGCAGGCCCGACGGCAGTTCGCTGTCCTGGGTCGATTGGGCGCCAGGCTGTTTCTTGATCTGATAGAGCAAGTCCTGGAACTCGGCGCGGTCACGTTTGAAACCCGTGGTCGACACGTTGGCCAGGTTGTTGGAAATGGTGGTCAGGTTAGTGTCCTGGGCGGACAGGCCTGTCTTGGCAACCCATAGAGCCGGAAGCATGCTGTTCTCCTTCGTGCGCCTGTTTGTTGGCGCTGCGCTGCAAAATTAGTATTCAGTCAGTGACGCGGCTATCAGCTCATCTGCATGACGCGAGTCATGGCCTGGTCGTCTTCCTTGGCGCTGTTCATCATCTTGATGTGCAGCTCGAACTGCTTGGAGAGCGCCAACACCGCCGTCATTTCTTCAACCGCGTTGACGTTGCTCGCCTGCAGAAAACCCGAGGTCAGCTTGACGCTCGCATCGGCCACGGCCGGCTGGCCATCCTTGGTGTGGATGGTGCCGTCCAGGCCTTTATTCATATTCTTGAGGTCGGGCTGGACCAGCTTGATGCGGTCCACTTCAGCCATCACCCGAGGGCCTTCCCCCATGGCGCGAATGCTGATGGTGCCGTCGGAGCCGACTTCAATCTTCTGCTGGGGCGGCACCGAAATCGGGCCACCGTTGCCCATGATCGGCATGCCGTTACCCGCGCGCAGCACGCCCAGCGCATCGACGTTCATGCTAGCGCTGCGCACGTAGGCTTCGCTGCCGTCCGGCGTTTGCACGGCCATCCAGCCGTCACCGTTGACGGCCACGTCCAAGTCACGGCCGGTCTCGATCATCGCGCCAGGCGTGAAGTCGGTGGCTGGGCGCTCGGTCATGGCAAAGGCCCGCGCCGGAAAGCTGTCACCGAACACCGGCATCGAACGCGCCTGTTCCAGGTCACGTTGAAAACCGTTGGTGGAGATGTTCGCCAAGTTGTTGGCATGAGCCTTCTGCGCCAGTGCATTCTGGCTGGCGCCGGTCATTGCCACATAAAGGTACTTGTCCACGCTTCTTCCTCTTTCTGACGCAGGCTTGCCGCCCACCGCTGTACTGATGAGGCTTAAGCAATTTGCGAACCAACTTTTCAAAACAGAGGAAAGTCGAGGCGGGGCGGGGGTTTGCGGCCAGGCAGCAGGATTGGGGAGGCTGACGATAGTCGAAAAAACGGCGGACTACTGCCGCCAGCGGCAACGCCCCCTCCCTCACCGCTTATTTGTCGGCCTTGAGAATTTCGTAATCACGCAATTTATTGGCGATGGTGGTGTGCGACACCCCCAGGCGTTTGCCCAACTGCCGGCTGCTGGAGTGCTCGGCATACAGGCTTTCCAATACGGCCTTCTCGAACCGGCCGACGATCTCGTCCAGGCCGCCCTCCAGGGAAAAATCGCCAAGGGGTTGGCGCACGCCGTAGTCCGGCAGGCGAATGTGCTCGACCTTGACCGTGCCGCCCTCACACAGCGACACCGCCTGGAACAGCACGTTTTCCAATTGCCGCACATTCCCCGGCCAATGGTAGTGGCTGAGGCGATCCATCGCGGCGGGCGCCAGCTTGGGCAGCGGGCAGCCGATCTGCCGGCTGGCCTGGTCGAGAAAGTGCTCAACCAAGGGCGCGAGGCCATCGAGGCATTCGCGCAGGGGCGGGATATGCAAGGACAGCACGTTGAGGCGGTGATAAAGGTCCTGGCGGAATTCGCCACGGGCGCAGAGTTCGGACAGGTCCACCTGAGTGGCGCAGATCACCCGCACATCCAGGTAGACCTCTTCATCGCTGCCGACCCGACGAAAGCAACCGTCCTGCAGGAAGCGCAGTAGCTTCACCTGCAAGCGCGAACTCATTTCCCCGACGCCATCGAGAAACAACGTACCGCCCGCCGTCAGTTCCAGCAGCCCCAGCTTGCCTTCGGCGCGCGCGCCTTCGAACGCACCGGGGCCGTAGCCGAACAGTTCGGTCTCGGCCATCGACTCGGGCAGCCCGGCGCAGTTCAGCGCCATCAACGGCGATTGCCCCCGCGGGCTGGCCAGGTGGCAGGCGCGGGCCAGCAGTTCTTTGCCGGTGCCGGTTTCGCCTTCTATTAATAGCGGCGCATCCAGGGGCGCCATGCGCCGGGCTTCACGCACCACGGCAGCCATGACCTTGGAGCTTTGGAAAATACTGTCGAAGCCGCGCAGCTCCTGTTTGCGCACGTTGTAGATGCGCTCGCCCACACGGTCGGCGCGGTGCAGGGTGAGCACGGCGCCGGCCATGGCTTCGCTGTCGTCATGTTCGGAGGATTGCAGCGGCGCGATGTCCGCCAGGAACACGTCACCCTTGACCTTGACCCGCAGGCCATTGATCCGCGATTTACTCGCGCGCACCAGCTCCGGTAAATCGAAGTCCTCGGCGTAGCGCGACAGCGGAATGCCCGGCACCTCGTCCACCCGCACCCCGAGCAACTGCGCGGCGGCACGGTTGGCGGCGACAATGGAGCCGCCCATGTCGATGGACAACACCGGAAACTCCAGGGCACCGAGCAAGGCATTGAGCTCCATATGCCGACGCTCACTGGGCATCAGCCCTACCCGCTTAACGCCAAACACCCCGGCAATCGCTTCGAACTGCGGGCGCAGCGCCTGGAATTGCATGTTCACCAGGTTCGGGCAGAACAGGTAAATCGCGTTGCCATGCTCGCCACCCACCTCCCCCTTGGCGACGTTGACGCCGTACTCCACCAACAGGTTGAGGATGTCCCGCAGGATGCCGATGCGGTTCTGGCAGTGCACTTTGATACGCATGAAAAGGCCCGGAAAGTGGGTAGGCGCCGCGTCTTTTTGTCGCTGGGCGCAGATAGTCGTCAAGATTATGTGACAGCTTACGGGCTTTTCACAGCCCAACTCGGCGATCAGCGGCACAACTGTAACGAATACTTTACGAAAGTCGGTAACTTTTCCTACGCATGGGCCATTCAAGCCGATGGAATCTCGCCCCGCACGGAGTATCAATAGGTTCATCGCAGGACATAACAAGAACGAATGCCTAGCAGGAGAGCCGTATGAAGCAGACGCACTACGTGGCCCGCGAGCCCGATGCGCAAGGTTTTATCCACTACCCGCCGGAAGAACACGCGGTGTGGAACACCCTGATCACCCGTCAGTTGAAGGTGATCGAAGGCCGCGCCTGCCAGGAATACCTGGATGGCATCGACAAACTCGGCCTGCCCCTGGATCGCATCCCGCAACTGGGTGAAATCAACCAGGTGCTGGCTGCCACCACCGGCTGGCAAGTCGCCCGCGTGCCGGCGCTGATTCCCTTCCAGACGTTCTTCGAATTGCTCGCCAACAAGCAGTTTCCAGTGGCGACCTTTATTCGCACCCGCGAAGAACTGGATTACCTGCAAGAGCCGGATATTTTCCACGAGATCTTTGGCCACTGCCCGCTGCTGACCAACCCGTGGTTCGCCGAGTTCACCCACACCTACGGCAAGCTCGGCCTCGCGGCCAGCAAGGAGCAACGGGTGTACCTGGCGCGCCTGTACTGGATGACCATAGAGTTCGGCCTGGTGGATACCCCCGAAGGTCGGCGTATCTACGGTGGCGGGATTTTGTCGTCACCCAAGGAAAGCGTGTACTGCCTGTCGGACGAACCCGAGCACCAGGTCTTCGACCCGCTGGAAGCGATGCGCACCCCGTACCGCATCGACATCCTGCAACCGCTGTATTTCGTGCTGCCCAACCTCAAGCGCCTGTTCGAAGTAGCGCAGGAAGACATCATGGGCATGGTCGAACGCGGGATGCAGCTTGGCTTGCACGCCCCCAAATTTCCGCCCAAACCAAAAGCTGCTTGAACTGCGTCTTTTAAGGCCAGGTGAGTCTGTTCCCTGGCCCCGCGTTGCTTTAGGGTGACGCCACTGACCTTCACCTATTCGAATTCAGGACACCGACCATGACCACCTTGAACCAAGCCCACTGCGAAGCCTGCCGCGCCGATGCCCCTCAAGTCAGCGATGAAGAGTTGCCGGTGCTGCTCAAGCAGATCCCCGACTGGAACATCGAAGTGCGCGACGGCGTGATGCAGCTGGAAAAGGTTTTCCTGTTCAAGAACTTCAAATTCGCCCTGGCCTTTACCAACGCCATGGGTGAAATCTCCGAAGCCGAAGGCCATCACCCGGGCCTGCTCACCGAATGGGGCAAGGTGACCGTGACCTGGTGGAGCCACTCCATCAAGGGCCTGCACCGCAACGACTTCATCATGGCCGCGCGCACCGACGAAGTGGCCAAGGACGCCGAGGGCCGCAAGTAATGCATTTCGATGCCATAGGCCGGGTACCCGGCGACCCTATCCTCGGGTTGATGGACCTGTATGCCCAGGACAGCAACCCGAACAAGTTCGACCTCGGCGTGGGCGTGTACAAAGACGACCAGGGCCTGACGCCGATTCCCCATTCGGTAAAACGCGCGGAGCAGCGCCTGGTCGACACCCAGGCCACCAAGACCTATATCGGCGGCCACGGCGATGCAGCCTTCGGCACGCTGATCAGCGAACTGGTGCTGGGCGCCGACTCCGCCCTGCTGCGCGAACACCGTGCCGGCGCGACCCAGACCCCAGGCGGCACCGGCGCCCTGCGCTTGAGCGCCGACTTTATCGCCCACAACCTGCCCGGCCGTGGCGTGTGGTTGAGCGACCCGACCTGGCCGATCCACGAAACCATCTTTGCCAAGGCAGGGCTCAAGGTCAGCCACTACCCGTACGTGGGCGCGGATAACCGCCTGGATGTGGCGGCGATGCTGGCGACGCTCTCCACCGTGCCCAAAGGCGATGTCGTGTTGCTGCACGCCTGCTGCCACAACCCGACCGGGTTCGACCTGTCCCAGGATGACTGGCGCCAGGTGCTGCACATCGTGCGCGAACGCCAGTTGCTGCCGCTGATCGACTTCGCCTACCAGGGCTTTGGCGACGGCCTGGAGCAGGATGCCTGGGCGGTGCGCTTGTTTGCGGCTGAACTGCCGGAAGTGCTGGTCACCAGCTCGTGCTCGAAGAACTTCGGCCTGTACCGCGACCGTGTCGGCGCCTTGATCGTGTGTGCGGCGGATGCCGAGAAGCTGACGGATGTACGCAGCCAGTTGGCGAATACCGCGCGCAACCTGTGGTCGACGCCGCCGGATCATGGTGCGGCGGTGGTCGCGACCATCCTCGGTGATGCCGAACTGAAAAAGCAGTGGAGCGAGGAAGTCGAAGCCATGCGTGCGCGAATCGCGCAGTTGCGTTGCGGACTGGTGGAGGCGCTGGCGCCCCATGGCCTGGCTGAGCGGTTTGCGCATATTGGGGCGCAACGCGGGATGTTTTCCTACACCGGTTTAAGCGCTGAGCAGGTCAAGCAACTGCGCGAGAAGCACAGTGTGTATATGGTCAGTTCGGGGCGAGCTAACGTGGCGGGCATTGATGCGACACGTCTGACGCTCCTGGCCGAAGCCATCGCCGACGTATCCCACTGACGAAACCGGGACTGAAAATGTGGGAGCAAGCCCCCTCCCACATTTTGACCCCCCCCCCTCAGCTGGCGACCATCTCGGCTTTCAGCAGCGCCTCTTTCGCCTGCGCATCCGCCAAGCGATACAACTCGATGCTCCCGTCCCAGTGCTCGATCAACGCCGTGCACGACTCCACCCAATCCCCGCAGTTGAGGTAATCCACCTCGCCCACTTTGCGGATCTCCGCATGGTGGATATGCCCGCACACCACGCCATGCAACTCGCGCTTGGTCACTTCGTGGGCGATGGCTTCTTCGAAATCACTGATAAAGCTCACGGCGGTTTTGACCTTGTGTTTCAGATACGCCGACAGTGACCAATAGCCATAGCCGTACCGCGCACGCCAGTGGTTCAACCAGCGGTTCAAGGTGAGGGTGAACTCATAGGCCGAGTCGCCCAGGAACGCCAGCCAGCGGTGGTAACGGGTGATCACATCAAACTGGTCGCCGTGGATCACCAGCAGATGACGGCCATCGGCCGTCACGTGCACCGCCTCGTCCACCAACTGGATATTGCCCAGGATCAGCTTGGAGTAGCGGCGCAGGAATTCGTCGTGGTTACCGGTGACGTAGATCACTTCGGTGCCGCGCTTGGCCATGGTCAACAGCCGGCGGATCACGTTCGTATGGGCCTGAGGCCAATACATGCCGCCGCGCATTTTCCAGCCGTCGATGATATCGCCGACCAGGTAGACCTTGTCAGCGTGGTAGCCCTTGAGGAACTGCGATAGGTGTTCGGCCTGGCAATCCCGGGTGCCCAGGTGCACGTCGGAAATCCACAGGGTACGAACCCGCTGCTTACGGCTGGGCTTGGTGAACTCGGCACTGGTCATGGGCATCCCTCGACGCTGTTTTCGCGAGCTTGCGCCTTGGCGATTAATAGCCCATGACAGTCGTGCGTCAGTCTGATGACAACGCTCACTGGCCGCGAAGCGTTGTAGACTGGCAACCCTGCTGCCCAGGAGACCGCGATGACACCGTCGCTCACGCTACGCCACTACCTCGAAGCGCCCATCGCCCACAGCCATGACCATGCGCAGTTGGTGTTCGGCCTGTCCGGTCATCTGGACCTGGAAGTCGATGGGCGTGGCAGCCAGGTGCGTGAAAGCAGCGTGATGGTGCTGCCCTTCTGCGCCCACCATGCCTGTGGCAGTCGCGATGGCAGCCGCTGCCTGGTGCTGGATGTGCCCACGGAGCATTGGGTCCTGCAATCCTTGGGCGAACATGCGGATGCCAGCCGCCGCCTGCTTGACCAACCGGTCCGCCTGGCCCTGGATGCCCGGCAACACCAACTGGTGCAATGGCTGGCGCACAGCCCGGTGGAAGACCCACTGATCGTCCAACAGGGCGCGGTGCTGTTGCTGGCCAGCCTCAATCATCCGCAGGCCCCGCAGGTGCCGGGCCGGCGCCTGCCGTATGCAGCGTTCAATGGGCATATCGAAAAGCATCTTGCCCACCCCCTTCAAGTCGCCGACCTGGCCCGCATCGCCGGCCTGTCAGCGGCGCGCCTGCATGCGCGGTTCATGGCCGAGTGCGGGCAGACGCCCATGGACTACATCCGCAGCCGTCGCCTGCAACTGGCCTTGAAACTGCTGCGCGAGACGCCGCTGCCCATCGGTGAAATCGCCGAGCGGGTTGGCTACACCTCACAAAGTGCCTTTGCCGCCGCCATGCTTCGCGAATTTGGCGCCTCTCCCGGTGCGTTGCGGCGCGCCACGTAGGGCGAGCCTTGCGCTAAAAATCGCGAGTCGCACGACAGACGCACGCACCAGCACCCTCTAGACTGCGACCCTGTCACTCCCGTTGGTTCAAGGATCGCAATGACTCCCCGTTCAGCCCTCGGCGCCCTGCATATCGGCGCATTGATGTTTGGCCTTACCGGCGTCTTCGGCAAGCTGGCGGCGGCCTCGCCGGCCATCATCGTCTTCGGTCGCGCCGCGTTTGCCGTGATTGCCCTGGCAGTGTTTGCGCGCTTCGCCAGCAACGCCCCCTGGAAAACCCTGGCGCTGCAGGACTGGCGTCGCCTGCTGGTCAGTGGCGTGTTGCTGGCGGCGCATTGGGTGACGTTCTTCATTGCGGTCAAGGTGGCCGGTGTGGCCGTCGCCACGCTGGGGTTCACCGCATTCCCGGCGTTTACCGTGATCCTCGAAGGGCTGATCTTCCGCGAGCGCATTCGCGCCAATGAAATCGTACTGGTGGCTCTGGTCACCGTTGGGTTGGTGCTGGTCACGCCGGACTTCAACCTCGCCAGCGAAGCCACTGGCGGCCTGCTCTGGGGCATCGCCTCGGGGTTGCTGTTTTCCTTGTTATCGCTCAATAACCGCGCCAGCTCCGGGCGCATCCCTGCCGTACAGGCGGCGCTTTGCCAAAATGTGGTGGTCGCCCTGTGCCTGCTGCCCGTGGCTGCGCCGGGGTTGGCGGATGTGCGTGCGCTGGATTGGTTGTGGATCGGCCTGCTTGGGGTGTTCTGTACCGGTCTGGCCCATAGCCTGTTTGTCGCCAGCCTCGCGGTGATCAAGGCGCGCACCGCTTCGGTGGTGTTTGCCATGGAACCGGTCTACGGCATCACCGTGGCCTGGCTGCTGTTTGCCGAGACGCCGACCTTGCGCATGTTGTTGGGCGGCGCGTTGATCATCATCGCCATCGTGCTTTCAGGGCTCATGGGCAGTGCCAGCCAGGCCAAGCAGCCCGCTGCAACGGCCTGATCTATACTTTAAACATCCGCAACAGTCAGCCGTCGTTAAACGGATAAAGACTCCTCGACGACAGCCATGGTGTTTTCTGCAGTTGCTGCAAGCGAGTGGTCACTCCATCAACGCTATGCAGGGGTTACATCATGGAAATGCTCATCAGCTTGCTGGTTCAGATCATCAGCGGCGCCGTCGGCGGCAACTTGGCCGGCATGACCAAACAGAGCCTGGGCACCGGGCTCAATACCTTTCTCGGCGGCGTCGGCGGCCTGGTGCTCGGCCAGATTGTCTCGGCACTCACGGGCACCTCCGGCGGCGAAGCCCTGGATGTGGCAGCGGTCGGCAGCAATATCGTCGGCGGCGGTGTCGGCGGCCTGGTGCTGACCTTGGTCGTGGGCTTTATCAAGAGCAAAATGGCCGCCAAATAGCGGCGCATCCAGGGGTCACCGTCCTGCAGCGGCGGTGGCCTTCATTGGGTACGATCGTTGTGGCCCAGGTCGCGTTGCGGGTCGATCTGGTCACGCACGCGTTGCTTGAGCACCTTGGCTTCAGGGAAGCCGCCGTCGGCCTTGCGCTCCCAGATCTGCACACCCTCGCAGGTGATGCGAAACGTCCCGCCGGTTGCCGGTTCCAGCGACACTTTGCCCAGGTCCTCGGCAAACGTACTCAACAGCTCCTGCGCCAGCCACGCGGCGCGCAGCAACCACTGGCACTGGGTGCAATAGGTGATGACAATCTCGGGTTTGCTCGGCGACATAATTTGAGAGGTTCCTGGCGTAACGGGCTCGGCGGATCGGATGGCTATAATACCGGCCTTTATCGCCCAGCTTCGAGAGTCATGATGCGCCGCCTGTTGTCCTGCCTGTTCCTCTGCCTGATCCCCCTGATTGCCGATGCCGTTGAACCGCCACGCCCTAAAGTCGGCCTGGTGCTGTCCGGTGGTGCCGCCCGAGGCCTGGCGCATATCGGTGTGCTCAAGGCCCTGGAGGAACAGGGTATTCATATCGATGCGATTGCCGGCACCAGCATGGGCGCGGTGATTGGCGGGCTGTATGCGTCGGGCTACAAGATCGATGAACTGGAAAAACTTGCGCTGGGCATCGACTGGCAACAGGCGCTGTCCGACGCACCGCCACGGGAAGACGTGCCGTTTCGACGCAAGCAGGATGACCGGGATTTCCTGGTCAAGCAGAAGCTGAGCTTTCGCGATGACGGCAGCCTCGGCCTGCCCCTGGGTGTGATCCAGGGCCAGAATCTGGCGCTGCTGCTGGAAAGCATGTTCGCCCACACCAGCAACACGCGTAATTTCGACAAATTGCCAATCCCCTTCCGCGCCGTGGCCACCGATATCACCACCGGCGAGAAAGTCGTGTTCAGCAAAGGTCATTTGCCCCAGGTGATCCGCGCCAGTATGTCGATTCCGGCCGTGTTCGCGCCGGTGGAGCTGGATGGCCGGCTGCTGGTGGATGGCGGCATGACCGATAACATCCCACTGGATGTGGCGCGCGAGATGGGCGTGGACATCGCCATCGTGGTCGACATCGGTACCCCGTTGCGTTCACGCAAGCAACTGGCAACGGTGGTGGATGTGCTTAACCAGTCCATCACCCTGATGACCCGGCGCAACTCCGAGGAACAACTCAAGGCCTTGCATCCCAAGGACGTCCTGATCCAGCCGCCGCTGGCCGCCTATGGCGTGACGGACTTCGGCCGCGCCAAGGACATGATCGATGCCGGCTATCGCGCCACCCGCGCCCTCGACGTTCGCCTGGCACATTTGCGCCCCGCCGAACCGATCGACCCGCAACTGGTGGCCGCGCGCACCCCAGGCGAACGCACCCCGGTGATTACCGCGATCAAGGTGGAGAACGACTCGAAAGTCAGCGACGACGTGATCCGCTACTACATCCGCCAACCGTTGGGCGAACCGCTGGAGCTTGGCCGCCTGCAGACCGACATGGGCACTTTGTACGGCCTGGATTACTTCGAGCAGGTGCAATACCGCGTGGTGAAAAAGGGCCAGGACAACACCCTGGTGATCAGTGCACGCGGCAAACGCAGCGGTACAGACTACCTGCGCCTGGGCCTGAACCTGTCGGACGATATGCGTGGCGACAGCGCCTTCAACCTGGGCGCCAGTTACCGTATGAATGGCATTAACCGTCTCGGCGCCGAGTGGCTGACGCGGGTGCAGATCGGTGATCGGCAAGAGCTGTACAGCGAGTTCTATCAGCCGATGGATACCGGTTCGCGCTATTTCGTTGCCCCTTATCTCAGCGCCCAGGCACAGAACGTCGAGCTGATCCTCGATAATGACCCCATCTCCGAATACCGCTTGGAACGCTATGGTTTCGGCCTGAACGTGGGGCGCCAGATCGGCAACAGCGGCGAGATCCGCTTCGGTGTCGGCGAGGCCTGGGGCAAGGCGGATGTGCGCATCGGCGACCGCGACCTGCCAAGTGTGAGCTTCAGCGAAGGCTTCTATGAACTGAAGTACTCCTTCGACTCCCTGGATAACGTGTACTTCCCTCACAGCGGCGAGGATATCGGCCTGGCCTTGCGCGAATTCGAACCGGGGTTGGGCTCGGACCAGCGCTATCGACAATGGGAATTCAAGCTGGACAAGGCCATGAGCCACGGTCCGGACACGCTGGTGCTGGGCGGTCGCTACGGGCGCACCCTGGATGATTCGGACGTGGTGATTTCCAGCTTCCTGCTGGGCGGTGCGCGGCAGTTGTCGGGCTTCCGCCAGGATGCGATTTCCGGGCAGAACATCAGCTTGATGCGCGCGGTGTACTACCGTCGGCTCACACCGCGCTCCTACCTGCCGCTGGATTTCCCGCTGTACCTGGGCGCGTCCCTGGAACGGGGTCGGGCATGGAACAACGACAATGAATTCGACAGCGGCTATATCAACGCCGCGAGTATTTTCCTGGGGTTTGATACGCCGCTGGGGCCGCTGAATTTCAGCTATGGGTTTAATGATGATAATCAGAAGGCGGTGTATCTGAACCTAGGGCAAACCTTCTAACCACCCCCGTTCACACTCGCAGCTGTCGAGCCCCGGCGAGGTTCGACAGCTGCTACCGGGGACGAATCAGGACTTTTCCAGGTTCGCCAGGATGTGCCCATGCACCCGCATGCAGACACGCATATCTTCTTCGTCAACACCGACAAACAGCTCGTGACGCAAGGCGGTGGCGATAGTCTCGATCTGCTCGATCAACGGTTTGGCAGTGTCACACAGCAGGATGCGCTTGGCGCGACGGTCTTCCACCACGGCCTGGCGTTGCACCAGGCCCTGGCCTTCGAGGCTGTCGAGCAAACGGGCCAGGGTCGGCCCTTCTACACCGACGCTTTGCGCCAGCTCGCGCTGAGTGGGGGCTTCTTCGAAACGGGCCAGGTGCAGCAGCACCAGCCAACGCGCCTGGGACAGGCCCAGCCCGGCCAAACGGCGGTCGAGCTCAGCGCGCCAACCTCGGGACATTTGCGCCAGTTGCATGCCAAAACGGTGTTGATCGGTTAACGGCATAAAAAACTCATGGTTTAGACTGAAAATAAAGTATGGCTAATTATTAGTCAGCTAAGCATGAGCCATGTCACTAGGCAAGACTTGCTATGTACTGATTCGTTACATTGTCGTAATTGGCACACTAAATTTCGAATTCAGACTGCAAAGCGGCCCGCACGCAATACAAAACCCCTTCAGGAACACGCCCGGCAAACAGCGGTGCGATCTCCGCAACCGGTGGCAATTCGCCTTCTCCGTCAAGGAATGCATCCTGGATTTCGCCGAGCAGATCTTCCGGCAAATCAAGGGCCTGCTCCAGGGACAACTGCTGCTTGCCGATGGATTCGGCCAGTAAGGTGTAGACGTTTTTCTCCGAGCATTGCAGTTGGCCGGCGATCTGGATCGGGGTCATGCCGGCGCGTGCCAGGCTGATCAGTTCGTGGCGAATATCGGCGATTTCCTTCGGTGCTTCGGCCTGGCCACCGAGCACTTCGAGGAACGCCTGACCGTAGCGCTCCAGCTTACGCGCACCCACGCCGCTGACCCGGGCCATTTCGGCCATGGTGGTGGGCTGCTCGCGCAGCATTTCCAGCAACGTGGAGTCGGGAAAAATAACGTACGGCGGCACGCTGTGTTCCTGGGCCAGCTTGCGTCGCAGGGTACGCAGGGCTTCCCACTGTTCGCGCTCTTCGCCCCGCACAAGCTGGCTGGCCTGGCTGGTGCTGGTCTTGGCGGTCGTTTGCGGTTTGAGGTCGCGGCGCAGCTCCAGGCTCACCTCGCCCTTGAGCAAGGGCCGGCAGCTGTCGTTCAGGCGCAGGCCGCCATACCCTTCGATATCGATGTCCACCAGGCCACGCGCGACCATCTGCCGGAACAACGAACGCCACTCACCTTCGGCACGGGCCTTGCCGACGCCGTAGACCGAGAGTTTTTCGTGGCCGAAGCTGCGTACTTTTTCATTGTCCTTGCCCAGCAGCACATCCACCAGATGGCCTACGCCATAACGCTGGCCGGTGCGGTAGATCGTCGAGAGTGCCTGACGGGCCGGCTCGGTGGCGTCCCAGGTCTGTACACCATCAATGCAGTTATCGCAGTGGCCACACGGTTGCGGCATGTCCTCGTCGAAGTACGCCAGCAAGGTCTGGCGGCGGCAGCGGGTCTCTTCACACAGCGAGAGCATCGCGTCGAGCTTGTGCTGCTCCAGGCGCTTGTGGCGCTCATCGCCTTCGGAGTTCTGCAGCATCTGCTTGAGCATCACCACGTCCTGCAGGCCATAGACCATCCAGGCATCCGCCGGCAGGCCATCACGGCCGGCACGGCCGGTCTCCTGGTAATAGGCCTCAAGGGACTTGGGCAGATCCATATGCGCCACGAAGCGCACGTTGGATTTGTCGATGCCCATGCCGAACGCGATGGTGGCCACCATGATCAGGCCTTCCTCGTTGAGGAAGCGTTTCTGGTGGGCAGAGCGCGTTTCGTTGGGCAGGCCGGCGTGGTACGGCAGCGCCGGGTAGCCCTGTTCGCAGAGGAATGCGGCCACTTCATCGACCTTCTTGCGCGACAGGCAATAGACAATGCCCGCATCGCTGCGCCGCTCGGAGAGAAACGCCAGCAACTGCTTGCGCGGCTGCTCCTTGGGCACGATGCGGTAGAAAATATTCGGCCGGTCGAAGCTCGACAGGAAACGCTCAGCGTTCTGCAGGTGCAGACGCTCGACGATTTCTTCACGGGTGCGCTTGTCGGCGGTGGCGGTCAGGGCGATGCGGGGAACGTCGGGGAACAGCTCCGCCAGTTGCCCGAGCTGCAAGTATTCGCGGCGGAAATCATGCCCCCATTGCGATACGCAGTGGGCTTCGTCGATGGCGAACAGGGCGATTTCCAGGCTCTGTAAAAACGCCAGCATGCGCGGTTGCACCAGGCGCTCAGGGGCCAGGTAGAGCATCTTCACTTCACCGCGCTTGATCCGCGCGGCCAGGTCGCGCTGCTGCTCGGCACTGAGGGTAGAGTTCAAGGCGGCGGCAGCCACGCCGAGCTCTTCCAGGGTCGCGACTTGGTCGTCCATCAACGCGATCAGCGGCGACACCACTACTGCCAGCCCGTTGCGCAACAACGCCGGCACCTGGAAACACAACGACTTGCCGCCGCCGGTAGGCATCAGGACCAGGGCATCGCCCCCCTTGGCCACGCGCTCAATGATCGCACCCTGGCGGCCACGAAAACTGTCGTAGCCGAAGATGTCCTTGAGGACGCGTTGAGCCTGATCGAGCATGTATAACTCCAACAAAATAGTGCCGAAATCCCTCTGTACAGGCTGGCCGAAAAAATGCGGCGTCACGGAAAATAATCCGTAAGCGAAGTTTTCTCGGTCTGGCGCTTGACCTGCAGGGGCATCACAAAACGCGGCAGTATACCCGAGCGTCATCCGGCAAAGGGCGCCGCTGACGAATTGCAGCCTGTCTCAAAAACCTGGCAAATATGCATGCCGACTGGCTTGGGCGCGCAAGAAAGCCTAGAATTCAGCATCGTTTATTCCCAAGGTAGTCCTTCAATGTCCTTCGCTGAGCAACTAACCCGCCTGCAAGCCTTCCTCGACGCCGATGAGCTGCATGACGAGGCGCTGGACTACGTGGCCGCCCACGGCTACCTGACCGCCCTGTCGATCTGCTCCGATATCGTTCCCGACCGTGAATGGATCGACGCGCTGTTCGCCGAAGAACCGCATTACGCCGACGCCGCCCAGCGCGAAGAAATCGAAGCCACCCTGCTGGCCCTCAAGGCCCACATCGGTCGTCAACTGGCCTCCGATGAGGAGTTCGAACTGCCGTGCGAGCTGGACCTGGGTGAAGACCCGGACGACTCCGACCTGCGCGGCTGGTGCATTGGCTTTATGGAAGGGGTGTTCCTGCGCGAAGCGGCCTGGTTCGAATCCGCCGAGGAAGAAGTCAGCGAAATGCTGCTGCCGATCATGGTCGGTTCGGGGCTGTTTGAGGAGGAAGCTGAGTTTTCCGATATCGCCGCCGACGCCAACCTGATGGACGACATGATCGTTCAGATCCCGGAAGCCCTGACCGCGCTGTACCTGCTGTGCAACGCCCCTGACGAAAAACCGGCGATCCTCAAGCCACGCCACCACTGAGTCGCTTGCCCGTGACACCCATGGGCAATCGCTCGCTGCTCCTGCGCTACGTGCTGCTGGCCATCGGCTGGCTGAGCGTAGCGTTGGGAGTAATCGGTATTTTCCTGCCGGTATTGCCGACCACGCCCTTCCTCCTGCTCGCCGCCGCCTGCTTCGCTCGCAGCTCCCCGCGTTTCTACCAGTGGCTGGTGGAACACCCGCGCCTGGGCCCCTGGATTCGTGATTATCTGGATGGCAACGGCATCCCGCTCAAGGGCAAGGTCTACGCCATCGGCTTGATGTGGTTGAGTATCGGTTTTTCCTGCTACCTGGTGCCATTGCCATGGGCCCGCGGGTTCATGCTGACCAGCGCCGTGCTGGTGACAATCTACATCCTGCGCCAGAAAACCCTGCCACCGCGCTAAACGCCCACTGCGACATTAGATCCCACACGACCTTGGTCGACACTGACTAACCCCAGGCATCATGCGAGACTGTCCAACCGGGCCTGGAATGCCTGGGTGTTCTTATGCTCGGAGTTACCATGACGCTGTCCAGCGGGCTGATCGCCGCCGTTGCCCTGGCCTATATGGCCATTATGTTTGCCATCGCCTTCTACGGCGACCGTCGCCGTGCGCCATTGCCGCCGCGTATGCGTGCCTGGGTGTACAGCCTGTCGCTGGCAGTTTATTGCACCAGCTGGACCTTCTTCGGCGCCGTAGGCCAGGCCGCCGAACAACTGTGGGCGTTTTTACCGATCTACCTGGGACCGGTGCTGTTGCTGGTGCTGGCACCCTGGGTGCTGCAGAAGATGATCCTGATCAGCAAGCAGGAAAACATCACCTCCATCGCCGACTTCATCGCCGCACGCTACGGCAAATCCCAGTCCCTGGCGGTGGTGGTCGCGCTGATCTGCCTGGTGGGCGTGCTGCCCTATATCGCCCTGCAACTCAAAGGCATCGTGCTGGGGGTCAACCTGCTGATCGGTGCTGGCGCGGACACCAACGGCACCCGAGCGCAAGACACCGCCTTGATCGTGTCCCTGGTACTGGCGCTGTTCACCATTGTGTTCGGTACGCGCAACCTCGACGCCACCGAACACCACCGTGGCATGGTGTTGGCGATTGCATTTGAATCCCTGGTCAAGCTGTTCGCGTTTCTCGCAGTCGGCGCGTTTGTGACCTACGGCCTGTACGACGGTTTCGGCGACCTGTTCAGCCAGGCGATGCTCGCGCCACGCCTGGAGGAATACTGGAAGGAAACCATCAACTGGCCATCGATGGTGGTGCAAACCGGTGTCGCCATGATGGCGATCATCTGCTTGCCTCGGCAGTTCCATGTGACAGTCGTGGAGAACATCGACCCCCAGGATTTGCGCCTGGCCAAGTGGGTATTCCCGGCCTACCTTATTCTTGCCGCACTGTTTGTAGTACCGATCGCCCTGGGCGGCAAAATGATGCTGCCCGGCTCGGTGCTGCCGGACTCCTACGTGATCAGCCTGCCCATGGCCGAGGCTCATCCGGCCCTCGCCGTACTGGCGTTTATCGGCGGCGCGTCGGCGGCCACCGGCATGGTGATCGTGGCGAGCATTGCCTTGTCGACCATGGTCTCCAACGACATGCTGCTGCCCTGGCTGCTGCGCCGTTCCAGCGCCGAGCGACCGTTCGAAGTGTTCCGCCACTGGATGCTGTCGGTGCGCCGGGTCAGCATCGTGATCATCCTGCTGCTGGCGTATGTCAGCTACCGCCTGCTGGGCTCTACTGCAAGCCTGGCGACCATCGGCCAGATCGCCTTTGCCGCCGTGACCCAACTGGCCCCGGCCATGCTTGGCGCGCTGTACTGGAAACAGGCCAACCGGCGTGGCGTGTTCGCCGGGTTGGCGGCCGGTACGTTCCTGTGGTTCTACACCTTGGTCCTACCGGTTACGGCGAAAAGCCTGGGCTGGTCTCTCGCCCTTTTCCCAGGACTGACGTGGATGCATTCGCACCCGCTGGGCTTGTCCGTCACCTCACTGACCTTGGGCACGGTGTTCTCTCTGGCAGGTAACTTCACGCTGTTTGTGTGGGTGTCGATGCTGTCGCGTACGCGCGTGTCGGAACACTGGCAAGCCGGGCGCTTTATCGGCCAGGAAATCAGCCAGCGCGCCAATGCCCGCTCAATGCTGTCGGTACAAATCAGTGACCTGCTCAGCCTGGCCGCGCGTTTTGTCGGTGAAGAACGCGCCCAGCAGAGCTTTATCCGCTTCGCCTATCGCCAAGGCAAAGGCTTTAACCCCAACCAGAATGCCGACAACGACTGGATCGCCCACACCGAGCGATTACTGGCCGGTGTCCTCGGCGCCTCTTCGACCCGCGCCGTAGTAAAAGCCGCCATTGAAGGGCGGGAAATGCAGCTGGAGGACGTCGTACGCATCGCCGACGAAGCGTCGGAAGTACTGCAATTCAACCGCGCGTTGCTGCAAGGCGCCATCGAGAACATCACCCAGGGCATCAGTGTGGTGGACCAGTCCCTCAAGCTGGTGGCCTGGAACCGACGTTACCTGGAGTTGTTCAATTACCCCGACGGGCTGATCAGCGTAGGCCGACCGATTGCCGACATCATTCGCTACAACGCCGAGCGCGGTTTATGCGGGCCGGGCGAGGCCGAAGTGCATGTGGCGCGCCGCCTGCACTGGATGCGCCAGGGCCGCGCGCATACATCCGAGCGCTTGTTTCCGAATGGGCGGGTGATCGAGCTGATCGGCAACCCGATGCCGGGCGGTGGTTTTGTCATGAGCTTCACCGACATTACCGCGTTCCGCGAAGCCGAGCAGGCCCTCACCGAGGCCAACGAAGGCCTTGAACAACGCGTGACCGAGCGCACCCACGAATTGTCGCAGCTCAATGTGGCGCTCACCGATGCCAAAGGTGTGGCCGAGTCCGCCAGCCAGTCGAAGACCCGCTTCCTCGCGGCGGTCAGCCATGACCTGATGCAGCCGTTGAACGCCGCACGCCTGTTCTCCGCCGCCCTCTCCCACCAGAACGACGGCCTGTCCAGCGAAGCCCGGCAACTGGTGCAGCACCTGGACAGCTCTCTGCGCTCCGCCGAAGACCTGATCAGCGACCTGCTGGATATCTCGCGCCTGGAAAACGGCAAGATCAATCCGCAGCGCCAGCCGTTTGCACTCAATGAGTTGTTCGACACCCTCGGCGCCGAATTCAAGGCCCTGGCACAGGAGCAAGGCTTGCGCTTCCGTCTGCGCGGCAGCCGCTTGCGCGTCGACAGCGACATCAAGTTGCTGCGGCGGATTTTGCAGAATTTCCTGACCAACGCTTTCCGCTATGCCGACGGCCCGGTGCTGCTGGGTGTACGCCGGCGCAAGGGCGAACTGTGCCTGGAAGTCTGGGACCGTGGCCCGGGCATCCCGCAGGATAAACAGAAGGTGATCTTCGAAGAGTTCAAACGCCTGGACAGCCACCAGACCCGCGCCGAGAAAGGCCTGGGCCTGGGCCTGGCGATTGCCGACGGCCTGTGCCGGGTACTGGGCCATCGCCTGAGCGTGCGCTCATGGCCCGGCAAGGGCAGCGTGTTCAGCGTGCGCGTGCCGCTGGCGCGCAACCAGGCCAGCCCACAGGTCAAAGCCGTACAAGAAAACGGCCTGCCCATGAGCGGTGCACAAGTGCTCTGCGTAGATAACGAAGAAAGCATCCTGATCGGCATGCGCAGCCTGCTGACGCGCTGGGGCTGTGAGGTGTGGACCGCCACCGATCAAGCGCAATGTGCAGCGTTACTGGCGCAAGGCATACGCCCGCAACTGGCGCTGGTGGATTACCACCTTGATCACGGTGAGACCGGTACGGAGTTGATGGGCTGGCTGCGCGCACAACTGGCGGAGCCGATTCCCGGCGTGGTCATCAGCGCCGATGGCCGCCCGGAGATGGTGGCCAAGGTGCATGCAGCGGGGCTGGATTACCTCGCCAAGCCGGTGAAGCCAGCCGCGCTGCGGGCGCTGCTGAGTCGACACTTACCTCTATAAACCGAATGTCCCAAGTCAAAATGTTGCAGGGGGCTTGCCCCCTCCCAGCTTTCGGATTGTGTTTATTCGGGAAGGTGCGCGACGCCGTCAGCGTCGGTCATCGCCCGCTCCAGCAGATCCGCCGGCAGGCTTTTGCTGGCACGCGCACCGAGCAACCTTAACTGCTCGGTACGGCTGACCAGATTTCCGCGCCCATCTGTCAGCTTGTTTCGCGCCGCGCTGTAAGCCTTATCCAACTGCTGAAGACGATTGCCCACTTCGTCCAGATCCTGGATAAACAGCACGAACTTGTCGTACAGCCAACCGGCGCGTTCGGCGATTTCGCGGGCGTTCTGGCTTTGACGCTCTTGCTTCCAGAGGCTGTCAATCACGCGCAGGGTAGCGAGCAACGTCGTAGGACTGACGATCACGATATGACGGTCGAACGCCTCTTGGAACAGATTCGGTTCAGCCTGCAAGGCAGCGGAAAAAGCGGCTTCGATCGGCACGAACAGCAACACGAAATCCAGGCTGTGCAAGCCTTCCAGGCGCTTGTAGTCCTTGCCGGCCAAGCCTTTGACGTGATTGCGCAGCGACAGCACGTGTTGCTTCAGGGCCTCTCGACCGATCACCTCGTCATCGGCCGCGACGTACTGCTGATACGCCGTCAGGCTGACCTTGGAATCCACCACCACCTGCTTGTCACCGGGCAACATGATCAGCACATCCGGCTGGAAGCGCTCGCCGTCCGGACCCTTCAAGCTGACTTGGGTCTGGTACTCGCGGCCCTTCTCCAAACCTGCGTGCTCCAGCACCCGTTCGAGGATCAACTCGCCCCAGTTGCCCTGGGTCTTCTGGCCCTTGAGGGCGCGGGTCAGGTTGGTCGCTTCGTCTGACAGACGCAAGTTCAGTTGCTGCAGGCGTTCAAGCTCCTTGGCCAGGGAAAAGCGCTCGCGGGCCTCGTTCTGGTAGCTTTCTTCCACGCGTTTTTCGAAGGACTGGATGCGCTCCTTCAAGGGATCGAGCAACTGGCCCAGGCGCTCCTGGCTGGTCTCGGCAAAGCGCTGCTCACGCTCATCGAAAATCTTGCCCGCCAGCTCAGCGAACTGCGCACGCAACTCGTCCCGCGAGCCTTGCAGGTCGGCGAGGCGCTGCTGGTGGCTTTCCTGCTGCTCGCGCAGTTCGGCGCGCAAGGCGGCCGAGAGTGCGTCGAGGCGGCGCAATTCGGTTTCCTTGGCGCTGCGGTCAAGGTTCCAGGCGTGGGCGGCGTCGCGGGCGTTGTCGCGGTCGATCTGCAACAGCTCGACTTCACGGCGCACAGCAGCGAGATCGGCCTGTTTGGCGGCATTGGCCTGGCTCAAGTCGCTGATTTCATCGCGACTGGCGTCCAGTTGGGCGGCAAGGCCTTCCTGGGCCAGTTGCGCAGTGGCCAGGCGCTCTTCGAGCAGTTCCCAGCCGGTGGTCCGCGCGGTCAACCGCCGCTGAATCTGCCAGCACACCGCCAATAAAGGCACTGCGGCACCAGCCAGGCCCAGGGCAATACTGGTCCAGTCAAAAACCATAGCCATTTCTGCCATCACCGAAAAGGAGCAAGGTTAACCAAGCGTAGAGCGTGAGGACAGCTCAGTCTTCGACCTGACCCAGTTCTCGTTGGGCGCGGCGGTCACCGGCACGGGCGGCCAGGCGCAGCAGGTCGTGGCCGATGCGGCGGTCGCGGGCGTTGCCGCACTCACGGCACATCAATTGGCCCAGGCGGCTTTGCGCAGCAACCACGCCCTCGCGGGCCGGCTGCTTGAGCAAGCGCCCGGCGAAATGCTTGACGTTGGTGCTGTGCCCCAGGCGTGGGCTGTCGAGCAACCACAGGGCGACTTTCAAGGAAAAGCGCTTGGGTGCGGTAACAGTTTGCGGGGTGTCGGTAACAGAAGGTGATACTGAGCGAAACTTCATAAAGCACTGTGGGACAGAACGGAAGGCGCGCCACTCTACTCTTTTTTTCGTACAGGTAAAGCTGAAAAAAACCTGCACGCCCGTTCTAGAGCAAGCGCTCGGGACAATCCACAGAAGCTGTGGATAACTCAGTGGACAACCTCCCTTTAACTCGCGCAAAGGCCCATGGAACGGGGCCCGCAGTCAAACTGACGATTTTTTCACCAATAAAAAAAAGCCAGATTTTTCATTGACTTAAATTTTCATTGCAGGCAAATGGCGGTCCTGCCTAGCACTTGACAGCCTGGTTACACACGCCGCAACTAATGTGCACAAGTACCGATCCGACGGTTATATCAACGGCTTTTTTTGAAGCGACTGGCTTCAAAAATGTTACCGCTGAGGCAAAACAGGGACTTTTCAAATCTTTATCGGCTCGCCACACTGCCCGACGGGCAAGGCAACGCTGAGTGGGTCGATGAAAGGAATTCTGTTATTCGCCGTGTTGTTACTGGTTATCTGCGCCATTTCACTGGGGATCAATGGTGCTCTGCCATCCCCGGATGGGGCCTTGTTTGCGATCGCCATCCTGTTATCAGCCGCGTTCACCGCCGCGAGTCTGTGTATCGAGTTGGGTGAGGGGCGTATCAATGACATGGCTGATGTGGTGAAAGTGGTCGAGACCGGCCAATCCCTGCGCCTGACCCTCGCCGCCTACGCGCTGGGCTGCTCGCTGGCAGCCGCGATCACAGTGCTGGTTTATCGCGGTCTACTGGGCGCTTGATTAAAGTTTTTTGACTGACCACTTCCCTTACCTGTTTCAATCCGTTACTATCCGCAGCGTTAGTACCAAGCTGAAAGTCAATTCTGGTCGAACAACTCCCTTGAACAACATGGGATCGACCACCTCGATGGTTTCCAGGTATCACTTGCGACGACACTGCCTTTGAACAAGCAAAGGGTGCCGCGAAGTTTTCATACTCTGACCGAACCAACCTGCAAATTGATCAGGATCTTCACCCTGGGCCCAGAACCTTTGCCCCTGTTGTGTTGCCTGCCCTCCTAAGTACCTACCTGCCAGCCCAAGCGCGCCTAACTTATTAGCGCTTCAAACTGGCTGCTTTGTTCCAGTCGGGTTCTTCGTTTGATCAATGGTGATCAACGTTACTGGAACGTTTTAACGTTGCACGGTTCTTATCCGTGTCATTTGTAGGAACACCAATAATATGTCCGCTATCCATACTCAGGATGCCATTCGCACCCTCACCAACGCTTTTGCTCCAATGAACTGCCTGATCATGGCCGCTCGCAAAGGCTGCTTCAGCTTCACCCTGGTCAACGAACACGGCATCGCTCGTCACAGCGAACGCCTGTACCCCGATCAATACTCCAGCGCAGAACCGCTGCAGGCAGTGATCGAACGTACTCGTCAGGCACTGGTTGCCTGATCGACCAAAGTCGCTGAAACACAAAAAACCCTGTTTAAAAAGCAGGGTTTTTTATTGCCCGCAATTCACGCTGTGGGCCTTTTTACTAAGTTCAAATCGATATAAACGTTATAACTGGATGAGGAAGATGTTTTAAAAACAGTCCTTTACCTCATTAATATGACACTACACTTCAACTCAAGCGGCATGATCCGCTTCCGACGAGCCTGAGATCCGATCCACTGCTGCCAAGCCCCCCCCCTTCTCAGGCATCGTCGACCACTTTCACGGATTGAGGCGTGTATGGGTATCGCAGCCAGTGAATTGTGTCGTTACGTAATCCGGCCGACGTTGACGTACCTCGGTCGGCAGAGCCCAACGGCTGAGTCCTTGCTGCTGGGTATTGCGGCCAGCCAGTCGGAACTGGGTTCCGCTCTGCACGATCGACGCGGCCACGGCCTGTACAGCATCACCGAACCTCGCCATCGCGCCTTGTGGGATAACTACCTGGCGCTCGACCCCGAACGTGCCAGCCTGGTACGTGGCCTGGCCAGCCAGCATGCCTTCCTCAGCGCGCCGCAATTGGAGCTCACCGTAAACCTGCGTTACGCCACGGCTATCGCCTGGCTGCTGGTTGAACAACACAGCCCCGCCCTGCCACCCCCGGGTGATGTTTTGGCCATGGCGCGTATCTGGAAAGAAATATTTCACCCTCAAGGAAGGCTGCGGGATTTCACCCAAGCCTGGCAAACCTGTGTTTCCCCCATGAATCACGCGGTTTGCTGACCGGGCAATTTGCAAGATTCGCCAAAAACACCGAATTTTGGTCAGATTGTCCTACAAAACCGCTCTATCTCCTGCATTACAGCCTATAGCGCGATGTTAATTTTATTGATACTTTCCGCTGCGGTGATCACCACGGAGTTCTAATAATGAAAAAAGTAATGCTCAAGACCACACTTAGCCTCGCCGTTGCCATGGCATCCTCCCAACTGTTCGCAAGCGGTTTCGCACTGAACGAACAGAGCGTCAGCGGGATGGGTACGGGTTTCGCAGGTCGCTCCTCTTCTGCCGATGATGCAAGCACTGTCTACGGTAACCCGGCCGGTATGTCCCGCTTGAATGGCCAACAAATCACCGGTGGTGTCGCAGCCATTGATGCGTCGACCGATATCAAAGACGCAAGTGGCCGCCCAAGCGGCTCAAACAAAGGTGATATGGTTCCTTTCACTGCGGTGCCATTCGGCTTCTACACCAACAAACTCAACGATCAGTGGGCCATCGGCTTCGGCGTCTATGCACCGTTCGGTCTGGTGACCGACTATGAAAACGGCTTCCAGGGCCGTGGCTTTGGCAGCAAGAGCGAAGTGAAGGTCATGACCTTCCAGCCGACTGTCAGCTATGCCTTCAACGACAAGGTTTCCATCGGTTTTGGTCCGACCATCAACCGCATCTCCGGGGTGTTGGAGTCGGACAAGACATTGGTAATCGGCGCGCCTTTCTCGGACACCAACGTCAAGATCAAGGGTGATGACACCGCACTGGGCTTCAATGTCGGTGTGCTGGTCCAGGCAACTGATACTACCCGCGTAGGCCTGACCTACCACTCCAAGGTCAATTACAAGCTTGAGGGGCACACCACCGTCAGCGGTCCGGCCCAGACTCAAGGCGCGCTGCGTAACAACCGTTACGACGCCTCCTTGAAAATCGAGACCCCGGAATCCTACGACCTGTCGGTCACTCAAGACCTGACCGATGCCTGGAAACTGTACGGCGGTGCAACCTGGACACGCTGGAGTCGCCTGAAAGAGATCACCGTCAACAACGAAGGTGTGACTGGGACAAACGGTGGCGCCCTGGCCCCTAGCCGAATCGCCAACATCACCGAAGAACAAAACTGGCACGACACCTGGGCCTATGCCGTGGGTACCTCCTACCAGTTGACCAAGCAGGTGGTACTGCGTACCGGCCTGACCTTCGACCAGTCGCCAACCAACAACACCGATCGTTCGCCACGTATTCCTACTGGCGACCGGACGATCTTCAGCGTGGGCCTGGGCTACAAAGTCATGGATAACATGACGGTCGACCTGGCGTACTCCTACCTCAAGGAAGAAGACGTCAAGGTCAATAACACCTCACTGCCGTCCAACTACAGCGCCAAGTACGAAAACAGTGCCAACGGTTTCGGCCTCGGCATGACCTACACCTTCTGATCCAGACGGGTGTAAAAAAGCCCCGCTCTCCTGCAAAGGAGGCGGGGCTTTTCAATGGGCGTTGGTCAGGGTTTGGACGCTATGGCCTGCTCCACAGCCTTGATCAGATCAGGGCTGTCCGGCTTGGTGAGGCTGGAGAAATCGGCAATCACCTTGCCCTGGCGATCCACTACATACTTGTAGAAATTCCACTTCGGCGCATTGCTCTGCTGCGCCAATACCTTGAACAGGTGCACCGCGTCCGGCCCCTTGACCTTCTGCGGCTCGGTCATGGTGAAGGTCACGCCGTAGTTCACGTAGCAGACCTTGGCAGTTTCTTCGCCGGTCTTGGCTTCCTGCTTGAAGTCATCGGAGGGCACGCCGATCACCTCCAGCCCTTGATCCTTGTAGCGTTGATACAGTGCTTCGAGCCCCTTGAATTGCGGCGCGAACCCGCAAAAGCTCGCGGTGTTGACGATAACCAAGGGCTTGCCGGCAAAACGTTGGCACAAGTCGATGGATTCCTTGGCACGCAGCTTGGGCAATTGCCCCTCCAGCAACGGCGGGCAATCGGCAGCCAACGCCACGCCGCCAAAAGCAGCCATCAGCACAGGTACAGCAAGCCAGCGCATCTGCATGTCGAAAGGTCCTATAAAGAGTTCAGGAATCGAACTTAACAGATCGACATACCCAGTTGCATCAACGCCAGTCCACCGCGTTGCCAGCCCCACCAGGCCAGGGCCAGCAACAGCGCTATCGCTACTGCCCCGCCGAACCAATACCAGGTCGCACTCATGTCGCCTCCATCTGCGCCTGCAATCGCGCCACCGGCCGCTCACGCACCGGCCAATTCAGGGCTGCGGCGAGCACACTCAAGAGGATCGCCACTTGCCAGATCAAATCGTAGTTACCGGTTCGATCATAGACCACCCCGCCCAACCAACCGCCAAGGAACGAGCCGAGCTGGTGGAAAAGGAACACGATCCCACCGAGCATGGACAGGTTTCGCACCCCAAACAACGTGGCGACCGTGCCGTTGGTCAGCGGTACCGTGGACAGCCACAGGAAGCCCATGGCCATGCCGAACAGGTAGGCCGTGACTTCGGTCACCGGTGCCCACAGGAACAGCATGATCACCACCGCGCGCAGCAGGTACAACCCGGTCAACAGGCGTGGCTTGGACATACGCCCGCCGAGCCAGCCGGCGGTATAGGTGCCGAAGATATTGAACAGCCCGATCAGCGCCAACACCGTGGTGCCGACCGTTGCCGGCAAGTGCTGGTCCACCAGATAGGCCGGCAGGTGCACACCGATAAACACCACCTGGAAACCGCAGACGAAAAAGCCGAAGGCCAGCAACCAGAACCCGGAGTGGGAGCAGGCTTCCTTCAAGGCTTCACGCAGGGTTTGCTGGCCAGCCATCACCGGCAGCGGGCGGTCCTTGAGCATGCTCACCAGCGGCAGGATCAGCGCCACCATCAGGCCCAACACCAGCAAAGCCGCCGACCATCCCAGCCAACTGATCAAGCCCAAGGTACCCGGCACCATGGCGAACTGGCCGAACGAACCGGCAGCACTGGCAATGCCCATGGCCATGCTGCGCTTTTCCGGCGCCACGGCGCGGCCGACCACGCCCAGAATCACCGAAAACGACGTGCCGGACAGGCCGATACCGATCAGCAAGCCCGCACTCAAGGACAACGACCACGCCGAATCCGACATGCCCATCAACACCAGGCCTGCGGCGTATAACACGCCGCCGACAAACACCGCCTTGGTGGCGCCGAAACGGTCGGCCAAGGCACCGGTAAACGGCTGCGCCAGGCCCCAGATCAGGTTTTGCAAGGCGATGGCAAAGGCAAAGGTCTCACGGCCCCAGCCGAATTCGCTGCTCATCGGCGCCAGGAACAGGCCGAAACCGTGCCGCACGCCCAGGGACAACGCCAGGATCAGCGCACTCCCCACAAGGATCCAACCACTGGTGCGCCACATCGACGTCATTTCTTATTCTCCGTTCGCGGGTATATACCCGCTTGTATTCGAACAAACCCGCCTTCAGGCGAGTTCATCCAGCAAGGCCAACAGGGTTTCGCGTTTTTCCGCGCCGAGTTGATCGATCAATTTCTGTTGCGCCGCCTCCCAGGCCGGCAACGCGGCGGCCAAGCGTTGCTCGCCGGCCTCGGTCAGTAACACCAGACGGTTGCGCAGGTCGTTGCCCTCGACCAGTTGCACCAGCCCTTCGCACTCCAGCACCCGCAGGTTGCGCCCCAAGGTGCTGCGATCCAGACCCATGGCGTCGGCCAGGCTGGAAATGCTCGGTTGGTCGAGGCGCTGCAGGTTGCACAGCAAAGAATACTGGGCGACGTTGATTCCGAAGCCATCGAGGGCGCCGTCGTAATGCCTGCTGACGCCACGGGCGGCACGTCGCAGGTTGGTACATAAACATTGGGAGGCAAGCATGGAACGTGTATATACCCGCGATTATTGAAATGCAAGAAAGTGTTACAGCGCCAGGCCCACCAATACGGCGACTTCCAGCAGTTCCAGCAGCGCGCCAGCAGTGTCGCCGGTGGTGCCGCCGAGCCGATTGATCATCAGTTGGCGCAGCCCCATAAAGCACAGTGCCGCGAGCAACACGGCCATCCCACCGCTGAAACCACCGATCAGGATGCACCCCAGGCCACTGAGGATCAGTACCTGTTGACCGACGATGCGCGGTAAATGATCCGACAGCGCCTGACCCAACCCGCCCGCTCGCACATAGCGCGTGGTGAGAAACAATGCCAGCATCGACGCCCGCCCGATCAACGGCGCGAGGATCAACGCCGCACCGTTGTGCTGCTCGATCAAGGCCACCAGCGCGGTGAACTTGAGCAGTAACACCAGGCCCAGGGTGACCACGGCAATCGGCCCGCTGCGCGGGTCTTTCATGATGCTGAGGGTGCGCTCGCGGTCGCCGAAACCACCGAGCCAGGCATCGGCGCTGTCCGCCAGGCCATCGAGGTGCAAGCCGCCACTGAGCAGCACCCAGGCCGTCAGCAGCAGCGCGGCGTGCAACAACAGCGGTGATCCGACCAACAACGTATTGAGGCCCCACAGCAGCACGCCGAACAGCAACCCGACCAGCGGATAGAACAGAAGCGAGCGCCCAAGCTCATGGGGTTGCGGCATGCCCGGCAGACGAATAGGCAAACTGCTGAGAAATTGCAGCGCGATCCAGAACGGCAGCATGCTCAGATTCCTTCCTTCAACACGCCATCGGCGCCGACCTGGAGGCTGAACAACCCGCCATGAGCGACTTCGACATTCAGCAACTGCTCACGGGGCAGACCGCGCGCCTGAGCCAACAGCAAGCGCATCACCCCGCCGTGGCTGATCAGCAGCACACGCTCACCGGCATACGCCTTATGCAGGCGCAGGACGGCGCCCAAAACCCGCTGGGAAAACTCGCTGACCGGTTCGCCCTGGGGCGGCGTGAAGCTATAGGGGTCGGCCCAGAACCAGCCAAGGCCTTCGGCATCGGTCTCCATCAGCGCTGCCGCACTCTGCCCTTCCCAGGCACCGAAGTGCAGTTCTTGCAGATCCTTTTCCAGGCTCACCGGCAGATGCAGCCGCGCACCCAACTCATCGGCGAAGCGCGCGCAGCGTTGCAACGGCGAACTGATCAGCCGGTCCCAAGGCCCCTGTGCCACCACGGCGGCGCGCATCTGTTCCCAGCCCTTGGCGGTCAACGCATCGTCCAGGCTGCCGCGCAGGCCGCCGCCCAGCTCGGTTTCGCCATGGCGCAACAGGTCCAGGTGCAAGGTCATGCCGGACGGTCTGCCACGGCCGCTTCGGCAAACGTCGCCATTTGCCCGTGCAGCGCACACGCCAGGCGCAGCAACGGCACCGCCAACGCCGCGCCACTGCCCTCGCCCAGGCGCAGGCCCAGTTCCAGCAACGGCTGTGCATCGAGGCTCTGCAAGACATGGCGATGGCCAGGCTCGGCACCGCGATGGCCGAACAGCAGCCAGTCGCGGCACGCCGGGTTCAAGCGCGTGGCGACCAGCGCCGCGACGGTGCAGATAAACCCATCCAACAACACCACAATGCCTTCCTGGGCGCAGGCCAGATAAGCGCCCACCAAGGCAGCGATTTCAAAGCCGCCGAGATTGAACAGGGTTTGCAGCGCATCCCCACGCTGCGCGGCATGCAAGGCGAGTGCGCGCTCGATCACCGCCACCTTGTGACTGACGCCCTGGGCATTCAACCCGGTGCCTGGGCCTGTCAGGTCGGTCACCTGGCAATCGAGCAAAGCACAGGCCAGCGCACTGGCGGCGGTGGTGTTGCCAATGCCCATCTCACCGCCGACAAACAACTGCGCACCGCGTTCACGGGCGCGCAGCACACTGTCGCGACCCGCCTGCAATGCCAATCGGCCCTGGGCGCCGGTCATTGCCGGGCCCTTGACGAAATTGGCGGTGCCCGCGCCGATATTCAGGTGACGGACGCCGGGCAGGCTCAGCGAAGGGGTCACCGTACCGAGGTCGACCACTTCCAACTGCGCATCCAGTTGCCGCGCCAATACACTGATGGCCGCACCACCACTGACAAAGTTATGCAGCATCTGCCCGGTCACTTCCTGGGGAAACGCCGATACCCCTTCGGCAACCACGCCGTGATCACCGGCAAAGATGGCGATCCACAGCTGATCCACCGACGGTTTGACCTGGCCCTGCAAACCGGCCAATTGCACCGCCAACGCCTCCAACTGGCCAAGTGAGCCGGCCGGCTTGGTCAATTGCTGCTGGCGCGCCAGAGCTTGTTCGTACGCCGAGGCGTCAATCGCCTTACAAGGGTTGAGCCACCAGGTGTCAGTCATAACGCAGTACCTTTCAACGTCAGGGGCAGGCCGGCAACCGTCAGGACAACACGCTGACACCGCTCGGCCAAGGCTTGATGCAGCCAACCGGCTTCATCCACATAGCGGCGAGTCAATTCGCCCAGCGGCACGACACCCAGACCGGTCTCGTTGCTGACAAAAATAATTTCACCCGGCACCACGGCCAGGGTTTCCAGCAATTGATCGCGCTCAAACGCCAGGCGCTCCGCCTCTTCGAGCATCAGCAGATTGGTCAGCCACAGGGTCAGGCAATCCACCAACAGGCAACGACCGGGCGCAGCGTTTTCGCGTAGCACACGCGCCAGCTCGACAGGTTCCTCGATCAAACCCCAGTGATCCGGGCGGCGCTCGCGATGCAAGGCAACGCGGGCATTCATCTCGCCGTCAAGCGGTTGGCTGGTGGCGATATAGATGACGGGCAAAGCGCTGTCGCTGGCAAGCTTTTCGGCCAGGCGGCTTTTACCGGAACGAGCGCCGCCTAAAATCAGTTGAAGCATGAGACACCCCCTACCCACCCACCACTCCACGATGCGAAGCGAGTCGTTTTTGATCTGGCTTTTGATCCTGCTTTTGATCTGAAGTCGCCCCGTAAACCACGCTGGCCGAACGCAGGCTTGAATCCGTGGGTAACCCGGCAGGACGCCGGGTTAGCCGCACCGGGCCAGGGATGGCCCATTGCGGCGGCCCACGGATTCAAGCCGGAGTGAGGGCACACCGAGCCCAAGCGAGGTGCCGAGTGGTGGGGCGAAGGCCTTTTGCTTACTTTTGGGCCTTTCCAAAAGTGAGCCGCTGTAAGAGCGGAACCATAAGTGGCCGTTACCGCAGGAATGGATATGTACACCGAAAGCCCTCTCCCACATTTGAACCGTGTGTACACCCTTAAACCCCACACAGTTTGCGCAACAAATCGGTGTCCAAATGGTTCTCCACCAGATCCGCCAGGCGCTCGATATCACGTTCGCGCAGGGCGTGGTAGTCCACCGCCTGCACATCCTGCAACCCGGCCCAGCGCAGCAACGCACTGCAGGCCGCCGGGGTCTCGAACAAGCCATGCAGATACGTGCCGAGAATCTGCCCATCAGCACTTTGCGCGCCGTCACTGCGACCGTCATCCAGCAGCACGGCGGCGTTCGACAGGGCAGCGCCGCACGTCACGCCCGCATGGATCTCATACCCGCTGACCTCGGCGTCCTCCAGCAACAAACGCCCACGCACATTGCGCAGCTGTTTCTCTGCTTCCAGGGTGGTGCTGAATGCCAGCAGACCCAGGCCGTCGCTGGAACCGGCAAGCCCTTCCAGGCCCAACGGGTCGTGCACCTGTTCACCAAGCATCTGCAAGCCGCCGCAAATCCCAAGCACCTTGCCGCCGTAGCGCAAGTGCCGCGCCACGGCGGTGTCCCAGCCATTGGCGCGCAGGTACGCGAGGTCGCTGCGCACGCTTTTCGAGCCGGGCAGGATGATCAGGTCGGCGGCCGGAATCGGCTGGCCCGGCCGGATAAACTGCAAATCCACCTGGGGATGCAGGCGCAGCGGATCGAAATCCGTATGGTTGCTGATGCGCGGCAACACCGGCACCACTACTTTGAGCACCTGCGCCGCCTTGTCGATCTGGCGTTGGTCGATGCCGTCCTCGGCTTCCAGGTGCAGGTCCATCACGTAGGGCAATACGCCCACCACCGGTTTGCCGGTGCGTGCCTGCAACCAATCCAGGCCGGGTTGCAGCAGTGCGATGTCGCCGCGAAAGCGGTTGATGATGAAGCCCTTGACCCGCGCCTGTTCGCTGGGCGAGAGCAGTTCCAGGGTGCCGACCAGGTGGGCAAATACGCCGCCACGATTGATATCGGCAATCAGCAGCACCGGGCAGTCGACGGCCTCGGCGAAGCCCATGTTGGCGATGTCATTGGCGCGCAGGTTGATCTCGGCCGGAGAGCCTGCGCCTTCCACCATCACCACCCGGTAGCTTTCGCTCAAGCGCGCGTGGGAGGCCAGCACCGCCTGCATCGCGATGGCTTTGTAGTCGTGATAGGCCACCGCGTTCATGCTGGTCACGGCGCGGCCATGGATGATCACCTGGGAGCCCGTGTCGCTGTTGGGCTTGAGCAGCACCGGGTTCATATCGGTGTGGGGCGCCAGGTTGGCCGCTTGGGCCTGCACGGCCTGGGCGCGGCCAATCTCGCCGCCTTCGGCCGTCACGGCGCTGTTGAGCGCCATGTTCTGCGGTTTGAACGGCGCCACGGCGATGCCCTGGCGCACCAGCCAACGGCATAAGGCGGTCACCAGGGTACTTTTGCCGGCATCGGAGGTGGTGCCTTGCACCATCAGCGTACTCATGACGCGTCCCTGTAGGCCGCCAGCGCTTCGTCGAGACGCAACCAGTCGGCCTCGGTGCCGGGCAGGCCAAAACGCACACTGCTGTCGTGCACAAACAGGCGCAGCAGGATGCCGCGCTGGGCCATGAATTCGTGCATGCGCTCAGCGTGTGGGGTGATCAACCATTGGAACAACGCGCAGCCGCCCTGGGGTTGAAAGCCATGGCGCTCAAGTATTTCAAACAGGCGCTGGCCGGCCTCGATGCAACGCGCTCGCTGCCGCGCATGGCCAGCGGTATCGCGCAGGCACACTTGACCCAGCACCCGCGTCGGCCCGCTGACGGCCCACGGCCCGACCTGTTCGGCCAGCAACTTAAGCAACCTGCGTTCGGCCAGCACAAAGCCCAGGCGCACACCGGCCAGGCCGAAAAACTTGCCAAACGAGCGCAGCACAATCAAGCCGACCCGATGGGCCTGACTCGCCAGGCTCAACTGCGGGGTGATATCCATAAACGCTTCGTCCACCACCAGCCAGCCGCCGCGCTGGGCCAGCCTTGTGTGCCAGTCCAGCAGGCGTTGCGGGGGCAGGCTGAGTCCGGTGGGGTTATTGGGGTTGACCACCACCAGCACGTCGAGGCCATCGAGGAAAAAATCGACTTCCTGCTCCTGCACTTCGCGCACCACGTAACCGGCGCGGCGCCAGGCTTCGGCGTGCTCGGCATAGCACGGCGACAGCACGCCGACCTTGCCGGCACGGCGCAGGCGCGGCAGCAACTGGATCGCCGCCTGGGAGCCGGCCACTGGCAGGAGATGGGCAGCGCCGTAATACTCGCTGGCCGCTTGTTCCAGGCCGTCGTCAGATTCCGGCAAGCGCGCCCAGGCCCGCAGCGGAATCTCCGGGATCGGCCAGGGCCAGGGCGCGAGGCCGCTGGAAAGGTCCAGCCAATCGGCCTCGGCGATCCCGTACTGAATCGCCGCCTTGCGCAGCCGGCCACCGTGTTCAAGCATAAAATTGCGCCCCCACGCATAGAATCAGCAACCACAACCATACGCCGCGCTGCACCAGCTGCCAGCCGCGGTCGATGGAATCGGCATCCGCCGCCGGGCCTTCGCCCAACTGCGGACGATGATGCACCTCGCCGTGGTAAATCGCGGCGCCACCCAGCTCAACGCCCAACGCACCGGCGCCGGATGCCATCACCGGCCCGGCATTCGGGCTGTCCCAGGTCGGTCCCTGAGTGCGCCAGCATTTGAGGGACAGGCGGGTTTTGCCGAGCACGGCGTAGGTTAAAGCCACCAGACGTGCAGGAATATAGTTGAGTACATCGTCGATCTTGGCGGCAGCCCAACCGAAGCGTTCGAAGCGTTCGTTGCGATAGCCCCACATGGCGTCAAGGGTGTTGCTCAGACGGTAGAGCACCACGCCCGGCACGCCGGCGACGACAAACCAGAACAGCGCGGCAAACACCGCATCGCTGCCGTTTTCCAGCACCGACTCGGTGGCGGCGCGGGCGACTTCGGTGCGGTCCAGTTCGCTGGTCTGGCGGCTGACCAGGTAACTCACGCGCGTGCGGGCCGCGTCCAGGTCGTCGCTGCGCAGGGCCTGGGCCACCGGGATTACATGTTCGCCGAGGCTGCGCATGCCGAGGGCGCAGTACAGCGCGAGGATTTCCAGTATCCAGCCGATATACGGCGCCCACGACAACGCGGTGGCCAGCAGGGTCAACGGCACCACGGCGATAAACCACGCGGTCACGCCATGGCTGCGCCAGCCACGGCCACCGCTGTTGAAACGTTGTTCGACACGCCCGGCAAAATTGCCGAACGCCACCAGCGGATGCCAGCGCCTGGGCTCGCCCAGCAGCGCATCCAGCGCCACCGCAGCCACACACAGCAAGGCCACACTCATTGACTCACTCCCCACACATTCTCATACAACATCTCACTCAACGGCCGAGGTTCGGTCCAGCCTTCGAGCTGCAACATCGGTGCCGGGTAAAATTCCGTCACCGGCCCCAGGCACAAGACCGCCAGGGGTTTCGCGCCGGGCGGCAGGCCCAGCAGGTCGGCCAGGGCCTGGGGCTCGAACAACGAGACCCAGCCCATGCCCAGCCCCTCGACCCGCGCTGCCAGCCACAGGTTCTGGATCGCGCAGGACAGCGACGCCAGGTCCATCTCCGGCAGGGTGCGCCGCCCGAAGATGTGGCGCTCACGGTCATCCATCAACGCTGCCACCAGCACTTCGGCGCAGTCGTGGATGCCTTCGACCTTGAGCTTCATGAACGCGTCGGAGCGCTCGCCCAACGCCTCGGCGGTGCGCACGCGCTCTTCTTCCACCAGCTGTTGAATCTGGCTTCGCAACGCGCGGTCGCTGATGCGGATAAACCGCCAGGGCTGCATCAGGCCAACGCTGGGGGCCTGGTGCGCGGCCTGGAGCAGGCGATGCAGCAATTCGGGGGCGACCACGCCACCGCTGAAATGGCGCATGTCGCGGCGTTCGGCGATGGCGCGGTAGACGGCGTCGCGGTCGGCCTGGGGGAAAGCGTTGTCGGTCATGGCCCTACCGGGGGCAAGCCCCCTCCCACAGTGGATAGGGTTTGAGCTCGGTCCGGCGCAAACAAGGCGGCCACCGCAGTCGGATTCGACGGGAAATAGAAGTGCACGTAAGAGGCCGTCATTCGCCCCTGCCGGTAAACCGCTTCGGCACCGCGCCCACCATTGGGGCTCAGGCCACGGGCAATCGGCTGGCACTCGGTGCTGGTCAGGGAATGGTGGTACGTGTGCCCGCGCAGCACGCCTTCGGGCAATTCGACGCTTTGCAGGGCCAGGGCCGCGAGTTTCTTTTGCATCACCGCATCGCCCTGGAGCAGGCCAAGCAGTTCAGCACGTTTGCCGTCCACGTCGGTGAGCGAGTCCAGCAGGTAGAGCATGCCGCCGCACTCGGCGAGCAACGGCTTGCCGGCGGCGTGGTGCGCACGAATGGCGGTGAGCATCGGAGTATTGTCGGACAGCGCCTGGTGGTGCAATTCCGGGTAACCACCGGGCAAATAGAGGCTGTCAGCCTCGGGCAGCTGGCGATCATGGATCGGCGAGAAAAACGTCAGTTCGGCGCCCATCGCCCGCAGCAGGTCGAGGCTGGCGCCATAGGTGAAGGCGAAGGCTTCGTCACGGGCCACGGCAATGCGTACACCGGCCAGCAATGGCTCGGCGGCGATCACTTGCGGTGCGGCGAAGGTTACCGGTGGCGGCAACGCGACTTCACAGCTGCTGCCCAGTGCCTGGGCGGCGGCGTCCAGGCGCACGTCGAGATCGTTCAATTCGCTGGCTTGCACCAGGCCCAAATGGCGGCTGGGCAGTTCAATCCCGGTTTCGCGGGACAGTGCGCCATACCAACGCAAGCCTTCGGTGAGGCTGCCTTCCAGCAGTTGCGCATGGCGCAGGGTACCGACGCGGTTGGCCAGCACGCCGGCAAACGGCAAGTCCGGCTGATAGCGCGCCAGGCCCAGGGCCAGGGCGCCAAAGGTCTGGGCCATGGCGGTGCCATCGATCACGCCGAGCACCGGAACGCCGAAATGCCGCGCCAGGTCGGCGCTGGACGGTGTGCCATCGAACAGGCCCATCACGCCTTCGATCAGGATCAGGTCGGCCTCCCCCGCCGCTTCCCACAGCAGGCGGCGACTTTCCTGCTCGCCCACCATCCACATGTCCAATTGATACACCGGCGCACCGCTGGCGCGTTCGTGGATCATCGGGTCCAAGAAGTCCGGGCCGCATTTGAACACGCGCACCTTGCGCCCCAGGTTGCGGTGCAAACGGGCCAGCGCGGCGGTGACGGTGGTTTTGCCCTGGCCGGACGCCGGTGCGGCGATCAGGACGGCTGGGCAATGGCGGGGCTGATTCAAAGTTCGACGCCCTTCTGTGCCTTGATACCGGCCTGGAATGCGTGCTTGAGCATGCCCATTTCGGTGACGGTGTCGCCCATTTCGATCAATTCAGGCTTGGCGCCACGGCCGGTGACCACCACGTGCTGCATCGGCGGACGGGCTTGCAGGTCGCTGAGTACCTGATCGAGGTCGAGGTAGCCATGCTTGAGGGCGATGTTCAGCTCATCCAGCACCACCAGGCCGATGGTGGGGTCTTGCAGCAGTTCACGGGAGACGGCCCAGGCGGCTTCGGCGGCGGCGATATCGCGCTGGCGGTCCTGGGTTTCCCAGGTGAAGCCTTCGCCCATCACATGGAAACGCACTTGTTCGGGGAAGCGACGGAAGAACAACTCCTCACCGGTGCTGTTGCGCCCTTTGATGAACTGCACCACACCGCACTGCATGCCGTGGCCCATGGCGCGCGCGAGCATGCCGAATGCCGAGCTGCTCTTGCCTTTGCCGTTGCCGGTCAGCACCAGCAGCAAGCCGCACTCATTGGGGGAATTGGCGATGCGCTCGTCGATCACGGCTTTTTTGCGCAGCATGCGCGCCAGGTGGCGTTCGTCGCGGTCGGGGGTATCGGTCATGGCAGCTCTCCGTTGGGGCTGGACAAAAACGGCAGGCAGGAAAAAACAGACAGCCAAGCATCGCCCACCGTGATGCTGTTGGATGATCCAGGCCGGTCTCCGGGCTCATGAGTGGCGCTCCCTATGTAGAAAGCAGGCCGACGATGCGCCTTCCCATATCGTCAGGCGATACAGTGGCCAATGGCAGCGTCTTGACTCATTTACCGTTGCGGGGGCAGCGCCGGAATCGCGGCAGCACTGTGTACAAGTGCGCTCACTCACCGGCTTCCCTGTTTCACTCTGTCGACCCACGGGTCACAGAGCACCTGAAACAAGCCGCGAAGGTTAGTGGGTTGGGGGTGGAGCGTCAATTAAAGCTGGCGTTGCACTTGAACCATCGCCTCGCCGCTCTCCTCTACCCTTACAGGTATCCAGGAGAACACCATGCATAAAACCAGACTCGCCCTACTGATCATGCTCGCCGGCACCCTCGCCGCCTGCGGTGAAAGCTCCACCCTGCAGGTGTCCGATGGCACCGGGCCGTCGCCCCAACTGCCGGAGCCGAACAAAACCCTGATTCCCACCGTGAACATCGCCCCGGCTATCGGTTGGCCGCAGGGCGCGAAGCCGACAGCAGCGGCCGGCACCCAAGTGGCGGCGTTCGCCGAAGGCCTGGACCACCCGCGCTGGCTATATGTACTGCCCAACGGCGATGTGCTGGTGGCAGAAACCAATGCGCCGCCCAAACCGGATGATTCCAAGGGCATTCGCGGCTGGGTCATGGAAAAAGTCATGGGCCGTGCCGGTGCCGGGGTGCCAAGCCCGAACCGCATCACCCTGCTGCGCGATGCCGATCACGATGGCGTCGCCGAGACCCGCACGGTGTTTCTGGAGAACCTCAATTCACCGTTCGGCATGACACTGGTCGGCAATGACCTGTACGTGGCCGATTCGGACAAGCTGCTGCGCTTCCCCTATCAAGCGGGCGAAACCGCGATCAAGGGCGCGGGCACCAAGGTGGTCGACCTGCCGGGCGGCCCCTTGAACCACCATTGGACCAAGAACGTGATCGCCAGCAAGGACGGCAGCAAGCTGTACGTAAGCGTCGGTTCCAACAGTAATGTCGGCGAAAACGGTCTGGAGGCGGAACAGGGCCGGGCGGCGATCTGGGAGGTGGATCGCGCCAGCGGCGAGCACCGCATTTTCGCTTCCGGCCTGCGCAACCCTAACGGCATGGCCTGGGAACCCCAGAGCGGCAAGCTGTGGACCGCAGTGAACGAGCGCGATGAGATCGGCAGCGATCTGGTGCCGGACTACATCACCTCGGTCAAGGACGGCGGTTTCTATGGCTGGCCTTTCAGCTACTACGGCCAGCATGTGGATGTGCGCGTCACGCCGCAGAATCTGGACCTGGTCGCCAAGGCCATCGCGCCGGACTACGCGGTGGGGCCACACACCGCATCTTTAGGCCTGACGTTCGCCGAGGGCAGCAAACTCCCGGCGCCGTTCAGCAATGGCGCGTTCATCGGCCAGCATGGCTCGTGGAACCGCAAGCCGCACAGTGGCTACAAGGTGATCTTCGTGCCATTCGAGGGCGGCCAGCCTAAAGGCCAGCCGGTGGATGTGCTGACCGGGTTCCTCGACAAAGATGAGAAAGCCATGGGTCGGCCGGTGGGTGTGGTGATTGATCAGCAGGGGGATTTGCTGGTAGCGGATGATGTGGGGAATAAGGTCTGGCGGGTGTCGGCGGCTCAATAAACGCCTCCAGAAGCAACATAAAACCAGTGTGGAAAGGGGCAAGCCCTCTCCCACATTTAGTTCGGTGTTTGGTTCAGGGATTACGTGCCAGGTTTGCTGGCAACACACGCTTGGCACTCAGATAGGCATTCTGCCAATACGCCTTGGACAAGGTATCCAGCTTCACCGTACCGCCGGTTTGCGGCGCATGGACAAAGCGGCCTTCGCCCACATAGATGCCGGCGTGGCTGACCTGGGAACCGCCACCGGTGGCAAAGAACAGCAGATCGCCGGTCTGCAGGTTCTGTTCGCTGACATCCTGGGCGCGCATCACGATCAGCTCGCGGGTAGTGCGCGGCAGGGAGATGCCGGCGGCGTCACGGAACACGAAGCCGATCAGGCCGCTGCAATCAAACCCCGAGTCCGGCGTGTTGCCGCCCCAGCGATAAGGCGTGCCGACCAGACCCAATGCACGAAAGAGCACGTCTTCGGCAGCAGGCGAGAAACTTTGGCTGGAATAGGTGAACACCGGCTTGGGCTTGACCGCAACGGGAGCGGGCGGCGGCCGACTGGCGCAGGCGCTGATAAGCGCGGCGCAGAGGATAAGGAGCAGGCGGGCTGAGGTCGACATGTGCAGAACAATCCGGGTCTGGATGCGGCTTTCGCTGCCGAACGCTGAAAACCAGAACGCGCAAGCAAAGCTCGCGCGAACGGATTACAACAATGTCCAGGGATTCTAGCGCTTACACGTCAAACTTCAAGTATCACTTTAAGTTTACTTACTGGCGGTAACCGTAGTCGGGGCCATGGCGAGTGCGCGCTTGGCTTCGATGAAGGTTTTGCTCCAGTAGCTGTCGCCCAGGCTGTCGACTCGAACACCGCCACTGCGACGGCTGCTGGAGTGGATAAACTGGTTATCGCCCAGATAGATACCGGCGTGACTCACACGACCACGGCCTGCAGTACTGAAGAAAAGCAGATCGCCAGGCTTGAGGTTGTTGCGTGCGACCAACGGTGCTTTCACGTTGATCATTTCGCGAGTGGAGCGTGGCAGGTTCATGCCAGCTTCTTCACGAAACAGGTAGCCGATGAAGCCGCTGCAGTCGAAACCGGCTTCAGAGGTACCGCCGAAACGGTAACGGGTACCGATCAGGGACATGCCGCGTTCAAGGATGCTGTCGGCCAGAACTGGAAGCTGGTAAGGCTTGTTGCCGGAGAAATCGGCCAGTTCCTTTTCGGTTGCTTGCTCTTCTTTATAAAGCGTCTCTTCATAAACAGAAGCAGACTGCGCAGCAACGAATTTTGCCTGGGACTGTTGTTGAGTTTTTTGCTGTTCAACCACCTGTTGAGGATGGGAGGCGCAACCAAACAACAGGGTAACGAGTGCGAGGGGCACGAGGGGTGCGAAGCGATTTAGCATGGGCACGACCGTGACTAGATGTGTAAAGAAGCCGAGACTATGCCCTCTATCACATCCATTTGCAAATTCAATCGTGATATATGTGACTTCTTGTTTGGACTATGACATCTAAGCCCTTAACACCCCATGCAACCCATTTGCGTGGCCAAACCGGCCCAAACGCGGGTTTTCTGGCGCCTGAAATTCGCCAAAAGCCCCGAAAACAAAGGGCTGGCTACCAGCCGAGGGTTTCCTTAAGGAAGGGAATAGTCAGCTTGCGCTGGGCCTGCAAAGAGGCTTGGTCGAGCTGTTCGAGCAAATCGAACAACGCGCTCATGCTGCGGGTCCCACGGGTGAGGATAAAGTGCCCCACCTCGTCGGTGAGGTGCAGGCCGCGACGGGAGGCGCGCAATTGCAGGGCACGCAATTTGTCTTCGTCGGAGAGTGGGCGCATCTGAAAGATCAGCGCCAGGGTGAGGCGCGACTTGAGGTCGGCCAGCTTGACCGGCAACTCCCGTGGCGAGGTAGATGCAGCGATCAACAGGCGCCGACCACTGTCACGCAAGCGGTTGAACAAGTGAAACAGCGCCTCTTCCCAATCGGCCTTGCCGGCCACTGCCTGCAGATCGTCCAGGCATACCAGTTCATATTGCTCAAGGTTGTCGAAGATGCCGATGCCTCGATCCATCAACTCCGCCAGCGGCAGGTAAACGGCCGGCTCGCCCATCTGCTCGAAACGCAGGCAAGCGGCCTGCAACAGGTGGGTACGCCCCACGCCGTGTTTGCCCCACAGATAGATCAGGCTTTCGGTCCACCCGGCGTCGGCTTCGCAGAGCCGCTCGACATAGCCGAGTGCAGCGGCATTGGCGCCTGGGTAGTAATTGATAAAGGTGGCGTCATCACGCAGACGCACACCTAAGGGCAGCTGAATCGGTTTCATGCTGACTGAACGGCTCCCATCGAACCGTTAGTGGCCTCTGTGTAAAGTTTGCAAAGTTTATACCCGTGACGCCGGGCGCACAATGCAGCAGACCACAAGCAAAATCAAAGGTTTGCGTTAACTTGCCGGTTTTACGTGGATTGTTTGACGCCCTACCCCCCTAAACAACAAACCCGGCCGAAGCCGGGTTTATGACGCAACGGTTACAAGTCGGGGTCTTCGACGCCCGTATAGGCATCGGATTCCTTGTACAGATCGTGCACATGGCGCACCAGCACCATTATCACCGCCGCCACTGGCAGCGCCAGCAGGATCCCGGTAAAGCCGAACAGCTCGCCGCCTGCCAGGATCGCAAAAATCACCGCCACCGGATGCAGGCCAATCCGATCCCCCACCAGCAATGGCGTCAGCACCATACCCTCCAGGGCCTGGCCCACCATGAACACCGCGACAATCCCCAGCATCGGGTACAGGTCGCCACCAAACTGGAACAGCCCAGCCACCAACGCCGCGCCGATACCGATCACAAAGCCCATATACGGCACGATAGCGGCGAGACCGGCGATCAGACCGATCAACAAGCCCAGCTCCAGGCCGATAGCCATCAAGCCCGCCGCATAGATGATCCCCAGCGCCAGCATCACCAGCAACTGGCCCCGCACAAAGGCGCCAAGCACCTCATGGCACTCGCCGGCCAGGGACACGATGCGTTCCTCGCGGTCACGGGGCAACAGGCTGCGGATCTTGGCCATCATGATGTCCCAGTCGCGCAGCAGGTAGAACGCCACCACCGGGATCAGCACCAGGTTGGTCAGCCAGCCGATCAGCGCCAGGCTGGAGGCGGTCGCCTGGCTGAGTACCACGCTGACAATGTCAGTGGTCTGGCCCATATGCTCGCTGATTGCGGCCTTGACCTTATCGAACTTCCAGAACCCATCCGCCAAGCCCAACTTGGCCTGGACCCACGGCATTGCCGTGTGCTGCAGCCAGTCGAGCATCTGCGGCGCCAGCTCGTAGAGACGAAACAGCTGCTTGGCCAGCATCGGCACCAGCACCAGCACCAACGCGGTGATGATCAACGTGAACAGCGCAAACACCGCAACCACACCCAAGGTCCGCGACAGACCGGCTTTCTCCAGACGATCCACCACGGGATCGAACAGATAGGCGAGCAGCAACGCAACCAGGAACGGCGTCAGGATCGAATGCAGCAAGAACACAAAAACGCACAGCAGGACGAACCCACCCAGCCACACCCAACGACGCGTATCCGCCATAACCCACTCCATTACTTGCTTCTATCTATATAGGAAGAATTTTTACCAACGAAAGCGCAGTTGCGCCTGGGGCTCAGGAGCCGCTGCCGGTTGCGTGCCATCCGCCACGGGCTGCTGCGCCGGGGCCTCACCTGCCGGCACTTCCTGCAACCTGGCCAGGCTCAACTGAGTGCGCAACTGCTCGGCGCTGCCATGGACCCGATACACAATGCGATCGCCCTCCACGCGCTGCGGCTGGCCGCCAAACGGTTCCAGCAGATGACCCAGCGCCGCATAGCGCTCCAGGTTCATGCCCTGCACTTCCAGCAATTGCTCGGTGCTCACGCCAGGCTTGACGGCAAAGCGCGGCGCGAGTTTCTGGCTGATCGCCAGCATGACCGCATCGGCCACCGCGCCAGTGTCGGCGCCTTGCGCGGTGCCCTGCTCACTCTTGTCGCCCAGCCACAGGCGCCATTTGGCCTGCCATTGATTGCCTTCCTGGCGTGCGTGCACGGCGAGCAAGGCGTCGGCGCCGTAGCGCTCGGAAGCGGCGCGCAACGGCGTGGCGTCGGCATTTTCCAGATTCGGCGGCGTAGCGACGACCTGCTCATCCAGGTCCCCCAGCGGCAGGCGCAACGGCAGGCCACGGTGTTGTGCGGCACGGCGCAGCGCTTGGGCGGCAGCCTGGCCATCACCGACCAGGCTGCTGCCTTCGGTGGAGTCGTTCAGCCACCAGCCAAGGATCGACGGCCGGTTGCTGCCCCAGACCGACAGGCCCGCGTCACGCAAGGCGCGATCAGTGCTGACCGGGTCGAAGTCCACTTGCAGGCTCTCGGGTGGGCCGGCGTCGTAGCCGTATTGGCTGATAATTTGCTGCGGGTCCTTGCGAATCGCCGCCAGGCCCGGGCCGTCGGCGGCCTTGGCGTCACCGGTGAGGCGGATTACAAGGGTCTGCACCGCGCGCTGGGTGGCCTGGTCGCGCTCCTGCGGGGACTGACTGCTGACCGGTTCAAGTACTTGATAGAGGCCATTGAGGGTTTCGGCATGACTCGCCAGGCTGACCAACGACAAGCAGCCTACAAAGAAGAATTTACACAGACGCATGGAGGATTCCCGAACAACAGATTTAGCGGCTGGAACAGACCGCGTGAACTCGGTTTGCCAGGGCTGTGACCACAGCGACCGGTAAAACATTCACAGGGTCTCGGTAAGTTTTCGCAACGTCATAACGATAGCGGATTCAAGGCTATACCTTAATACGCGCCTGGGCAGACAGGATTAGCATTTTTTTAACCCGTTTTTTTAGTCTATGTGGCCCTGCCCGTCGGCCCGAGGATGGCCGCTGCCCCTCAAGCCTGATAAAATCGCGCGCCTTCGCAGACCGTCAACGGCTGGGCCTTTTACCAAAAGCGCCTGCCCGCTCGGTCGTTACCCCTGAATCCCCCCTAAAGGCCTGGATCATGAGCAAGCAACCCTCCCTGAGCTACAAGGACGCCGGTGTAGACATCGACGCCGGTGAAGCATTGGTCGAACGCATCAAGAGCGTCGCCAAGCGCACTGCGCGCCCCGAAGTCATGGGCGGCCTGGGCGGTTTTGGCGCCCTCTGCGAAATCCCGGCCGGCTACAAGCAGCCTGTACTGGTTTCCGGCACCGACGGTGTAGGCACCAAGCTGCGCCTGGCACTGAACCTGAACAAGCACGACAGCATCGGCATCGACCTGGTGGCCATGTGCGTCAACGACCTGGTGGTATGCGGCGCCGAGCCGCTGTTCTTCCTCGACTACTATGCCACCGGCAAGCTCAACGTCGAGACCGCCACCCAGGTGGTGACCGGCATCGGCGCCGGCTGTGAACTGTCGGGTTGCTCCCTGGTCGGCGGCGAAACCGCTGAAATGCCAGGCATGTACGAAGGCGAAGACTACGACCTGGCCGGCTTCTGCGTCGGCGTGGTGGAAAAAGCTGACATCATCGACGGCTCCAAAGTCGCTGCCGGCGACGCCCTGCTCGCCCTGCCATCTTCCGGTCCGCACTCCAACGGCTACTCGCTGATCCGCAAGATCATCGAAGTGTCCGGTGCCGACATCGAGAACATCCAGCTCGACGGCAAACCGCTGACCGACCTGCTGATGGCCCCGACCCGCATCTACGTCAAGCCACTGCTCAAGCTGATCAAGGACACTGGCGCGGTCAAGGCCATGGCCCACATCACCGGTGGCGGCCTGCTGGACAACATCCCGCGCGTCCTGCCAAAAGGCGCCCAGGCGATTGTCGACGTGGCCAGCTGGCAGCGTCCTGCGGTATTCGACTGGCTGCAAGAGAAAGGCAACGTCAACGAAACCGAAATGCACCGCGTGCTGAACTGCGGTGTGGGCATGGTGATCTGCGTGGCACAAGAACACGTTGAAACCGCGCTGAACGTTCTGCGCGAAGCCGGCGAGCAACCTTGGGTCATCGGCCAGATCGCCACCGCCGCCGAAGGCGCTGCTCAGGTTGAACTGAAGAACCTCAAGGCGCATTGATGTCCCAGACCTGTGATGTCGTGGTGCTGCTCTCCGGCACCGGCAGTAACTTGCAGGCCCTGATCGACAGCACGCGCACCGGCGACAGCCCGGTGCGCATCGCTGCGGTGATCTCCAACCGCAGCGACGCCTACGGCCTGCAACGCGCCCGTGACGCGGGTATCGAAACCCGCTCGCTGGATCACAAGGCTTTCGAAGGCCGCGAGGCCTTCGACAGCGCCTTGGTCGAACTGATCGACGCCTTCAACCCCAAACTCGTGGTACTGGCCGGTTTCATGCGCATCCTCAGCGCTGATTTCGTGCGGCACTATGAAGGGCGCCTGCTGAATATCCACCCGTCCCTGTTGCCCAAGTACAAAGGCATGCACACGCACCAGCGCGCGCTGGATGCCGGTGACAGCGAGCATGGCTGCAGCGTGCACTTCGTCACCGAGGAACTCGATGGCGGGCCTCTGGTCGTACAGGCAGTGGTTCCGGTAGAGTCAGATGACTCGGCGCAGACACTTGCGCAACGGGTTCATACCCAGGAGCACAGGATTTACCCGCTGGCTGTTCGCTGGTTTGCCGAGGGGCGGTTGATTCTTGGTGACCAGGGTGCATTATTGGACGGTCAGTTACTTGCGGCCAGCGGCCACTTGATTCGAACCTAGGAGATTTTATGCGTCGCGCCTTGCTCTTCGCTTTTGCGCTGTTCGCCTTGCCTGCCGTGCAAGCGGCAGATCTACACCCGTTCTCCGCCAGCTACACCGCAGACTGGAAACAGTTGCCCATGAGCGGTTCGGCAGAACGCAGCCTGACCAAAAACGGTGACGGCACCTGGACCTTGAATTTCAAGGCCTCCATGATGATCGCCAGCCTGACCGAAACCAGCGTGATCCTGTTTGACAAGGACACCCTGCAACCGAAGAGCTACGCCTTCGAACGCGGCGGCCTGGGCAAGACCAAGAAGATCAACCTGGATTTCGACCCATCGACCAAGAAAGTCACCGGGTTTGAAAACAAAGACGCGGTCAACGTCCCGTTGCAAAGCGGCATGCTCGACAAGTCGACCTACCAGTTGGCCCTGCAGCGCGACGTGGCTGCCGGCAAGAAAAGCATGAGCTACAACGTGGTTGAAGGCACCGACGTCGACACCTACGACTTCCGTGTGATCGGCCCGGAAAAAGTCCAGACCAAGGTCGGCAGCATTGACGCGATCAAGGTTGAGCGCGTGCGTGACCCGACTCAAAGCAAGCGCATCACACAGATGTGGTTTGCCAAGGACCAGGGCGGCATCCTGGTTGCCCTGCGTCAGGTTGAGACCGACGGCAAGGAATACAACATCATGCTGCAAGACGGTACCGTTGACGGCAAGGCCGTCAAAGGCAACTGAGTGCGCGGATGAGCTGAACAAGAGCCTCGCTGAATGCGGGGCTTTTTTTCGTCTGGGGGTTTTGGGGTCAAGTGTCTGCCGTCATCGGGAGCAAGCCCCTTCGAACACTTTCCGCCGCGGGAGGGGGCTTGTTCCGATGGCGCCCAACATGAAACTTCTGTCATAAACCTCTAAAGCGGTTTACTTAGCAAGCTAACAAACCGTATAAAAAGACCTGCGACGACTTGCCGCAGACCCACCAGAAATTGGAGCAAGCAGATGACTGTAAAAGTAACTGAGCGCGACGACGAACATATGTCCCACGAAGCACTGGGCCATGGGATTCACATCTGGGATGTACATCAGCAAGACATGCTGGTCGGCATGTTTCACAACGAGAGCGATGCTCATAATTATAAAAACGAGCTTGAATCGCTTGAGATGAAACGCCAAACACAAAGCTCCTGAAATTCTGAAATCCTGCAGGCACCCGGCCCCACACAGCAGCTGGAGTGCCTGCAAACAAAAACCCCGCCTTTTGAGCGGGGTTTGTTGTTTTACAGCCTTACCACATCAGATCATCCGGGATCTGGTAAGCGGCGTACGGATCATCCTCATCCGGCACCTGGCTTTCGGTGAGGATATTGAGCTGCACGATACGCTCCGGTGCGCGCTCCTGGATCTTCAGCGCGGCTTCACGCGGGATCACCTCGTATCCACCACCGTGATGCACGATGGCCAGGGAGCCGTTGCTCAGCTTGTTGCGCATCAACGTGTTGACCGACAGGCGCTTGACCTTCTTGTCATCCACGAAGTTGTAGTAGTCCTCGGTCGTGAGCTTAGGCAGGCGCGAGGTCTCGATCAGTTGCTTGACCTGGGCCGTACGGGCCTTGGCCTCGGCTTTTTCCTGTTGCTGACGGTTCAGCTCCTGGTCACGCTTGACCTTCTCGGCCTGCGCCTCGGCGGCCAGGCGAGCCTGGGTATCATCGGCCTCGATCTGGCCCTTGTGGACCAGCCGCTGCTGCTTCTGTTTCTCTTTGCCGACCTGCTTGGCCTGCTTTTGGTTGACCAGACCTGCTTTGAGCAACTGGTCGCGAAGGGAAAGGCTCATGGTGCTTACTCACTTAGGCAACTGCTCAACCGCAGCTGGACACGTTCTTTTCCTGACGTTTGGCTTCGCCCCACAGGGCGTCCAACTCTTCGAGGGTGCAATCTTCTATGGGTTGGTGTGCATCGCGCAATGCCTGTTCGATAAATCGGAAACGTCGTTCGAACTTGGCATTGGCGCCACGCAGCGCAGTTTCCGGGTCGACCTTGAGGTGACGAGCCAGGTTGACCGCCGCGAACAGCAGGTCACCGACTTCATCGGCGATGGCCACCGCGTCGTTATCGGCCATGGCTTCGAGCACTTCGTCCAGTTCTTCGCGCACGTTATCCACCACCGGCAAGGCCGATGGCCAGTCGAAGCCGACCTGGCTGGCGCGCTTCTGCAACTTGGCGGCCCGGGACAAGGACGGCAAGGCAGTCGGCACATCGTCCAGCAGGGACAGTTGCTCCGGTGCGTCGGATTTTTCCGCGCGCTCCTCGGCCTTGATCTGCTCCCAACGCTCCTTGACCTGTTCTTCGCTCAGTTGAGGAATATCCAGCGGCGCATACAGATCGCCGGTCGGGAACACATGGGGATGACGACGAATCAGCTTGCCGGTGATGCTGTCGATCACCCCGGCAAATTCGAAACGCCCCTCTTCCCGCGCCAGCTGGCTGTAATACACCACTTGGAACAACAGGTCGCCCAACTCACCTTGCAGATGATCAAAGTCGCCGCGCTCGATGGCGTCGGCCACTTCGTAGGCCTCTTCCAGGGTGTGCGGGACAATGGTGGCGTAGGTTTGCTTGATGTCCCACGGGCACCCGTATTGCGGGTCGCGCAGGCGGCTCATGAGGTGCAGCAGGTCTTCAAGTGAATACATCAGTCTGTGTCCGATCAGTGTGGGAGGGGGCTTGCCCCCTCCCACATTTAGCCTGCATTCATTCCGCGAATCATGGGGTACGGTTGCGCCGCGTCTCAATGATGTTCGGCAGCTGGGAAATCCGTCCCAGCAACCGCCCCAGAGCGTCCAACCCCGGAATCTCGATGGTCAGGGACATCAGCGCGGTGTTGTCCTCTTTATTCGAGCGGGTATTGACCGCCAGCACGTTGATGCGCTCATTGAGCAGCACTTGCGAGACGTCACGCAGCAGGCCGGAACGGTCGTAGGCACGGATGATGATGTCCACCGGATAGGTGAGCACCGGCACCGGGCCCCAGCTGACCTGGATAATCCGCTCAGGCTCGCGCCCACCCAGTTGCAGCACCGAGGCGCAGTCCTGACGGTGAATGCTCACGCCACGGCCCTGGGTGATGTAGCCGACGATGGCATCCCCCGGCAACGGCTGGCAGCAGCCGGCGATTTGCGTCAGCAGGTTGCCGACGCCCTGGATCTGGATATCGCCGCGCTTGCCGGGCTTGTAGCCGGTGGCTTTGCGCGGGATCAGCTCCAGTTGTTCGTTGCCGCGCTCCGGCTCGACCAGTTGCTGGGCCAGGTTGACCAGTTGCGCCAGCCGCAGGTCGCCGGCACCGAGGGCGGCGAACATGTCTTCGGCAATCTTCATGTTGGCCTTTTCGGCCAGCTTGTCGAAGTCCACCTGCGGCAGGCCCAGGCGGCCCAGCTCGCGTTCGAGCAGGGTCTTGCCGGCGGCGACGTTCTGGTCGCGCGCCTGCAGCTTGAACCAATGCACGATCTTCGCCCGCGCCCGCGACGTGGTGATGTAGCCCAGGTTCGGGTTCAGCCAGTCGCGGCTCGGCGTGCCGTGCTTGCTGGTGATGATCTCGACCTGCTCGCCGGTTTGCAGGCTGTAGTTGAGCGGTACGATGCGCCCGTTGATCTTGGCGCCCCGGCAGTTATGGCCGATCTCGGTGTGCACGCGGTAGGCAAAGTCCAGCGGCGTGGCGCCCTTGGGCAAGTCGATGGCATGGCCGTCGGGGGTGAAGATGTAGACCCGGTCCGGCTCGATGTCCACGCGCAACTGTTCGGCCAGGCCGCCGATGTCGCCGAGTTCTTCGTGCCATTCCAGCACTTGGCGCAGCCAGGAGATTTTCTCCTCGTACTGGTTGGACCCGGCCTTGACGTCGGTGCCCTTGTAGCGCCAGTGCGCGCACACGCCCAGCTCTGCCTCTTCGTGCATGGCGTGGGTGCGGATCTGCACTTCCAGCACCTTGCCCTCGGGGCCGATCACGGCGGTGTGCAGCGAGCGATAGCCGTTTTCCTTGGGGTTGGCGATGTAGTCGTCGAACTCCTTGGGAATGTGCCGCCATAGCGTATGGACGATACCCAGCGCGGTGTAGCAGTCGCGCATTTCCGGCACCAGCACGCGCACGGCGCGCACGTCGTAGATCTGGCTGAAGGCCAGGCCCTTGCGCTGCATTTTGCGCCAGATCGAATAGATATGTTTGGCGCGACCGCTGATGTCGGCATCGACCCCGGTGGCCTGCAACTCGGCGCGCAACTGGCCCATCACGTCGCTGATAAAGCGCTCACGGTCGAGCCGCCGCTCGTGCAGCAGCGTGGCGATCTGTTTGTATTGATCAGGTTCGAGGTAGCGGAAGGACAAGTCCTCCAGCTCCCACTTGATATGGCCGATACCCAGGCGGTGGGCCAGCGGCGCGTAGATGTCGAAGACTTCGCGGGCGACGCGGTTGCGCTTTTCGTCGTCGGCGGTCTTCACTGCACGGATCGCGCAGGTGCGTTCGGCCAGCTTGATCAGGGCGACACGTACGTCGTCGACCATTGCCACCAGCATCTTGCGCAGGTTTTCCACCTGGCCCTGGGTGCCCAGCACCATGGACTGGCGCGGGCTGAGGCTGGCGCTGATGGCAGCCATGCGCAGCACGCCGTCGATCAGCTTGGCCACCACCGCACCAAAACGCTGGCTGACGGTCGGCAACTGGATGTGCCCTTCACGCACGCCGCGATAGAGCACGGCGGCGATCAGCGAGTCCTGGTCCAGCTTGAGATCGGCAAGGATCTCGGCGATCTCCAACCCGGTGCGAAAGCTGGAAGTGCCTTCGGCCCACAGGTTCTTGGCTGCATTGTCTTGTTGCTCAGACTCACGAGCGAACTCGCAGGCTGCTTTCAAGGCTTCACGGTCCAGTGCCGGGTCGACACTGATGGCATGATCCAGCCATGCCTCGAGATTGATACTGCCGTCGGTGTTGATCGGCTGGTGTGCTCTCACCTGTACCATCTTGCTTACCTTCCCTACGACGCACCTTGGATGCGCCAAAATCATCGCCGACCTTTTTACTGCGAACTCCGTGGCAGATCATAGGCCTTGGAGATCGCAGGCCAGTCGGATTAAACGGGCATCCTAGCCCGCTTCAAATAACGCCATGGCCTCGACATGCGCTGTCTGCGGAAACATGTCGAGGATCCCGGCACGTTTTAGCCGGTAGCCTTGCTTGACCAGCTCAACCGTGTCCCGCGCCAGCGTCGCCGGGTTGCAGGACACATACACCAGGCGCTTGGCCCCCAGGGTGGCGAGCTTGCGCACAACCTCCAGGGCACCATCGCGGGGTGGGTCCAAGAGTACCGCAGAAAAGCCCTGTTTGGCCCATTCCGCGTCAGTCAAAGGCTGAGACAAATCGGCCTGAAAAAACTGCGCATTATGCAAATTGTTACTGACGGCATTCTGTGCCGCCCGGTCCACCATGGTCTGCACACCTTCCACCGCCACCACTTCGCGCACCTGTTTCGCCAGCGGCAGGGCAAAGTTGCCCAGGCCGCAGAACAGGTCCAGCACCCGCTCATCAGGCTGCGGCGCCAGCCAGTCCAGGGCCTGGGCCACCATCGCCTGGTTGACCCCGGCGTTGACCTGGACAAAATCCCCGGGTCGGTACGCCAGCTCCAAGTCCCATGGGTCCAACCGGAAACCCAGTGACTGATCAGGCTCAACAGGTTCCGGCTGGCCTTCGCCATGCAGCCACAACTGGGCTTCATGGAAGCTACAAAATTCTTTCAGGATCAGCAGGTCCGCGTCCGACAACGGCGCCATATGCCGCAGCAACACAGCGACGGACGAGCCACTGAACAACTCCACATGCCCCAGGGCCTGAGGTTTGCTCAGGCGGCGCAGCATGTTCGGCAGACGCTGCATGATCGGTTGCAAGGCCTGTACCAGCACCGGGCAATCATCGATGGCGACGATGTCCTGGCTGGCCGCGGCGCGGAAACCCACTTCGAGTTTTTTCGCCTTGGCATCCCAGCGCACGGCCACGCGGGCGCGGCGTCGGTAAGCGAATTCCGGCCCACTCAACGGTGCGGCCCACTCTTGCGGTTCGACACCGGCCACGCGGGACAGTTGCTCGGCGAGCATGCGCTGTTTAAGGGCGAGCTGTTCGTCATGGGGCAAGTGCTGCACGCTGCAACCGCCACAGCGGCCGAAGTGTGCGCACGGTGCCGGGCGACGCAGTTCGCTGGCCTTGAACACGCGTTCGGTGCGGGCCTCGACCACTTTGCCATGGGTGCCCAACACCCGCGCTTCAACCTCTTCGCCGGCCAGCGCACCGTTGACAAACCAGGTGCGACCTTCAAAGAACACGATGCCGCGGCCGTCGTTGGCCAGGCGCTCGATGGTCAGGCGTTGCTTCTTGCCCACGGGAATCTGTGGGGCCCGGCTGCCGCCCGTCGGTTGGAAGCGCAGGCCTCTCTCGTGCTTGGCCATCAGTTGGGTTCGTCGAAAATGCCGGTCGACAGGTAACGGTCGCCTCGGTCACAGATGATCGCGACGATCACCGCGTTTTCCACTTCCTTGGACAAGCGCAACATACCCGCCACGGCGCCGCCGGATGACACGCCGCAGAAGATGCCTTCTTCACGCGCCAGGCGGCGGGTGGTGTCTTCGGCTTCACGCTGGGCCATGTCGATGATGCGGTCCACTCGCGTCGCGTTGTAGATCTTCGGCAAGTACTCTTCGGGCCAGCGACGAATGCCTGGGATGGCCGCGCCTTCCATCGGTTGCAGGCCGACGATCTGGATCGCCGGGTTCTGCTCCTTGAGGTAGCGCGAGTTGCCCATGATGGTGCCGGTGGTGCCCATGGAGCTGACGAAATGGGTGATGGTGCCCTGGGTCTGACGCCAGATTTCCGGACCGGTGGTGGTGTAGTGCGCTTCGGGGTTGTCCCCATTGGCGAACTGGTCCAGCACCTGGCCACGGCCTTCGGCGGCCATGCGCTCAGCGAGGTCGCGGGCGCCTTCCATGCCTTCTTCCTGGGTGACCAGTACCAACTCGGCGCCATAGGCGGTCATCGCCGCCTTGCGCTCGGCGCTGCCGTTGTCGGGCATGATCAGCACCATCTTGTAACCCTTGATCGCGGCGGCCATGGCCAGGGCGATCCCGGTATTACCCGAGGTGGCTTCGATCAGGGTGTCACCGGGCTTGATCTGCCCACGCAGCTCGGCGCGGGTGATCATCGACAGCGCCGGGCGGTCTTTTACCGAGCCGGCCGGGTTGTTCCCTTCGAGCTTGAGCAGCAGGGTATTGCTGGTTTCACCCGCCATGCGTTGCAAGCGGACCAGGGGCGTGTTGCCGACGCAATCGGCGATTGTAGGGTACTGCAAGGTCATGGCGTATTCGCAATCCAGACTGCGGGGGCGAACATCATACCGGGAAAGGTCGGCGGGCCATATCACGCAAAGTGCGGTGCTTATGGCTTAAAGGAATAAGCGGAAAAGAGGGTGAGCTTGAGGGCCCCATCGGGAGCAAGCCCCCTCACACACTGGACCGCATTCTCATGCTGGAACTCGGTCGAATGTGGGGGCTTGCTCCCGATGGCCGCGCCTCGATACCCCGCCTAGCCCAAATGCCCATCGCCATGATTTCTCCGAAAGACCTCCTCACCCATCGCCGCAATCTGCCCTTCGATCAATGCATCAAACGGCTTGAGCAACGGTTCAAACGACACCGGCGCCTCCAGCACCTGCAATGCCTGCACAATCGCCTCCACCGTCGACAACGCCCCTGCCCCCGGCGCCTTGCGCAGTCGATAGCGAGACACGGCGCCCTCCGCCAGCGTCACCCGAGGCAGCGCCGCCAGCAAAGGATTGAGGTGCAGCAGTTTGCGCGCCTTGCGCCAGGTGCCGTCGGGCACCACCAACAATAACGGCTGATCGCCGGGAGCATAGGCTTGCAGCGGCTGGGCATCGTCAGCCGGAAACAACAGCCGCGCCTGATAGCCGGGCGGGTTCAACAGGGTCGGCAGATCATCAAAGACCTCGCCCACTACCAACTGCGCATTGTTCAATCCCAACGCCGCCAGCCGCGCGGTGTTGAGCGCGTGGTTGACCTCGCTCGGGTGCTGCAAAACAAGCACGCGGGTGCGGCTGTCGAGGCTGGGGATCAGTGCGCACAGGCAATGGGCAGCGGGCCTGAGGCAGCGGGAGCATTGGGGTCGGGACATGGTTATTCAGGCCTGATTGAGCTGGGCTTTGAGTAAATCGCGGAAGGTCTGGATCAGCGGTTCGCGGCTGCGGCCGCGGCGCATGATCATCGAGAACGGCGCCTGGTAGCCGAAGGTCGCCGGCAGCAAGACGCGCAGGTCGCCTTTGTCGGCCCAGGCCTGGGCGTAGTGCTCGGGCAGGTAGCCGATGTAGGCGCCGGAGAGCACCAGGATCAGCTGCGCCTCCATACTTTCCACCGTCGCGGCGCTGTGCTTGAAGCCGTGGCGCGCCAGTTCGGCCTGGCTCCAATAACCGCGGCCGACCATGCGTTGCTGGGTGATCACCTGCTCGGGGATACGCCGTTCGCTGAACAACGGATGCCGGGTGCTGCAATACAACCAGTGTTGCTCGCGGTACAGCGGCATGTAGATCAGCCCGCTCATGCGATTGGAAAAGGCGCCGATGGCCAGGTCCAGGCGGTTGTCCTGTACACCGAGTTGCAGCTCGTAGGGGCTCATCACCGATAAATTCAGGTGCACCGCCGGGTGCTCCAGGCTGTAGGCGCCGATAACCTCCGCGAACGGCAAGGCCTTGTCGCTGACGGTGGAGTCGAGCACGCCGAGCTTGAGCGTGCCGCGTAGCTCGCCCTTGAGCGCAGCGGCGTATTGCTCGAAGCCTTCCAGCTCACCCAGCAGGCGCAAGGTTTCCTGGTGAAACAGCTCGCCTTTGCTGGTCAGGCTGAACCCACCCCGCCCGCGATGGCACAGCACCAGGCCCAACGCGCTTTCCAACTGGCTCATATAGGTGCTGATGGCCGAGGTAGACAGGTTGAGTTCGTGCTGGGCATTGGCGAACCCCTGGTGCCGCACGACGCTGACGAAGATGCGCAGGAGTTTCAGATCGGGCAAGGCGTTGGCCATGGTCGGCTCCGGGTGTCGGTCGCAGCAGTCTACCTGCGCGCTTTAGTTTAGAAAAATCTGAACTAAGTATTTGCCCCTGCCGATTCTTCCCACCTCAGGCTTTTCGCAGAATCGGCCCCTAATAAACAAAACAACGATGAGGCAATCCCGTGGACAAGATTTTCCACCAACCACTGGGCGGCAACGAAATGCCGCGCTTCGCCGGCATCGCCACCATGATGCGTCTTCCCCACCTGCAGTCGGCCAAGGGCCTGGATGCGGCCTTTGTCGGCGTGCCCCTGGACATCGGCACCTCGCTGCGCGCCGGCACCCGCTTCGGACCGCGTGAGATTCGCGCCGAATCCGTAATGATCCGCCCCTATAACATGGCCACCGGCGCCGCGCCGTTCGACTCGCTGTCGGTGGCGGATATTGGCGACGTGGCGATCAACACCTTCAACCTGCTGGACGCCGTGCGCATCATCGAAGAAGCCTACGACGAGATTCTCGAACACAACGTGATCCCGATGACGCTGGGCGGCGACCACACCATCACCCTGCCGATCCTGCGGGCGATCCATAAGAAACACGGCAAGGTCGGGCTGGTGCACATCGATGCCCACGCCGACGTCAACGACCATATGTTCGGCGAGAAAATCGCCCACGGCACCACCTTCCGCCGCGCCGTGGAAGAAGGCTTGCTCGATTGCGACCGCGTCGTGCAGATCGGCCTGCGCGCCCAGGGCTACACCGCCGAAGACTTCAACTGGAGCCGCAAACAGGGCTTTCGTGTGGTGCAGGCCGAAGAATGCTGGCACCACTCCCTCGCGCCACTGATGGCCGAGGTGCGGGAAAAAGTCGGCGGCGGCCCGGTGTATCTGAGCTTCGATATCGACGGCATCGATCCGGCCTGGGCGCCGGGCACCGGCACCCCGGAAATCGGCGGACTGACCACCATCCAGGCGATCGAGATCATCCGTGGTTGCCAGGGTCTCGACCTGATTGGTTGCGATCTGGTAGAAGTTTCGCCGCCCTACGACACCACCGGCAACACCTCGCTGCTGGGCGCCAACCTGCTGTACGAAATGCTTTGCGTACTGCCCGGCGTGGCCCATCGCTGATGAGCGCGCAGGAGGTATTGAAAGCCGCCGCCGACCTGGTGTCGGCCTTTGCGCGCAACGACCGCGCCGCCTACTTCGGCGCGTTCACGGCCGATGCCAGTTTTGTGTTCTACACCCTCCCCCAGCCGCTGCTCAGTTGCGATGCCTACCAGGCGTTGTGGGACAGCTGGCGCCGGGATGAAGGATTTGAGGTGCTGTCCTGCACCTCAAGTAACGCCGTGGTCAGCCTGCAGGGTGATGTGGCGATATTTATTCATGACGTGGCCACCGAGCTGCGCATAAACGGGGAGCAATTTTTCAGCCAGGAACGCGAGACCATTGTCTTCAAACGACAAGGATCTCGCACAGAACAACAAGAAGGCCTGTGGCTGGCCTGTCACGAACATTTGTCCGCTATGCCGGAAGGGCTGCCGCCCCCTTAGCCAATGTGATCGGAGCTGATCATGAATAATAAAAACAACCATAAAAGTATTCGCACAATAGAAACCAACGGGGTCGAACAGATCCCCGATAACGAACGTACCGCCGGTCCCAAAGATCTGTTTCGCCTGATCTTCGGCGGTGCCAATACCTTTGCCACCGCCGTACTGGGTTCCTTTCCGGTGTTGTTCGGCTTGTCGTTCCAGGCCGGCGTCTGGGCGATTGTGCTGGGTGTGCTGGTGGGGGCGGTGATCCTCGCGCCCATGGGCCTGTTCGGGCCGATCAATGGCACCAACAACGCCGTGTCTTCCGGTGCGCACTTCGGCGTGCACGGACGGATTGTCGGCTCGTTTCTGTCGTTGCTGACGGCGATTGCCTTCTTCTCATTGTCAGTGTGGAGTTCAGGCGACGCGCTGGTCGGCGGTGCGAAACGGCTGATCGGCCTGCCGGAAACCGACCTGACCCTGGGCCTGGCCTACGGCGTATTCGCCATGCTTGTACTGACGGTGTGCATCTACGGCTTTCGTTTCATGCTGTGGGTCAACCGCATTGCGGTCTGGGCAGCGAGCCTGCTGTTCCTGTTGGGCATCTTCGCATTCGCGCCGACCTTCGACAGCCATTTCGCCGGCACCGTAGCCCTGGGCCAGACCGGCTTCTGGGCGGCGTTTATCGGCGCGGCGCTGGTGGCCATGAGCAACCCGATTTCCTTCGGGGCGTTCCTGGGTGACTGGTCGCGCTATATCCCACGGGAGACGCCGAAACTGCGCATCATGCTGGCGGTGGTCCTGGCACAAATCGCCACCTTGATCCCGTTCCTGTTCGGCCTGGCCACCGCGACCATCGTGGCGATCAAGGCGCCGGACTACATCGCGGCCAACAACTACGTCGGCGGTTTGCTGGCGGTGGCACCCACCTGGTTCTTCCTGCCGGTGTGCCTGATCGCAGTGATTGGCGGCATGTCCACCGGCACCACCTCGCTGTATGGCACCGGGCTGGACATGTCCAGCGTGTTCCCGCGCCTGCTGTCGCGGGTCAAGGCCACGCTGCTGATCGGGGTGATGTCGATCGCCTTCATCTTTATCGGACGTTTCGCCGCCAACCTGGTGCAGAGCGTGTCGACTTTCGCCGTGCTGATCATCACCTGCACCACCCCGTGGATGGTGATGATGATCATCGGCCTGATCGTACGTCGCGGCTTCTACTGCCCGGATGACCTGCAGGTGTTCACCCGCGGTGAAACCGGCGGCCGCTACTGGTTCAGCCATGGCTGGAACTGGCGCGGGCTGGGGGCCTGGATTCCAAGCGCGTTGGTGGGCCTGTGCTTCGTCAACTTGCCGGGTCAGTTTGTCGGGCCGCTTGGCAACCTGGCGGATGGTATCGACATCAGCCTGCCGGTGACGCTGGGGTTGGCGTCGGTGGTGTACCTGACGTTACTGCGTGTGTTCCCGGAACCGGCTTCGGTGTATGGCCCCAAGGGCTCCCTTCGCAGCCCTGCGGGGGCAAGCTCCCTCGCGACAACAAGCGCGCCTACTGCCTAAAACAATAATCGGAGAAACGCCGTCATGGCTTTGGATTTATTCGTCGTACTCATCTACGCCGCCGGCATGCTCGTGCTCGGCTATTACGGCATGCGCCGCGCCAAGACCCACGAAGATTACCTGGTGGCCGGTCGCAACCTGGGCCCGTCGCTGTACATGGGCACCATGGCCGCCACGGTACTGGGCGGTGCATCCACTGTCGGCACCGTGCGCCTGGGTTATGTGCATGGTATCTCCGGCTTCTGGCTGTGTGCCGCGCTGGGCATGGGGATCATTGCGCTGAACCTGTTCCTGGCTAAACCGCTGTTGAAGCTGAAAATCTTCACCGTCACCCAGGTGCTGGAAAAGCGCTACAACCCTATGGCCCGCCAAGCGAGTGCGGTGATCATGCTGGCCTATGCGCTGATGATCGGCGTGACCTCGATCCTGGCCATCGGCACGGTGCTGCAAGTGCTGTTCGGCCTGCCGTTCTGGATCTCGGTGCTGCTCGGTGGTGGCGTGGTGGTGATCTACTCGACCATCGGCGGCATGTGGTCGCTGACCCTTACCGACATCGTGCAGTTCGTGATCAAGACCGTCGGCCTGATGTTTATCCTGCTGCCGATCTGCCTGTACCGCGTCGGCGGCTGGGACGAACTGGTGGCCAAGTTGCCGGCGTCGAGCTTCAGCTTCACCGCGATCGGCTGGGACACGATCATCACCTACTTCATGATCTACTTTTTCGGCATCCTGATCGGCCAGGACATCTGGCAGCGAGTGTTCACCGCCCGTGACGAAAAGGTCGCCAAGTACGCAGGCACTTTCGCCGGTTTCTACTGCATCCTCTACGGCCTCGCCTGTGCATTGATCGGCATGGCGGCCCATGTACTGATTCCAGACCTGGACAACGTCAACAACGCGTTCGCGGCCATCGTCAAAGTCTCGCTGCCGGACGGCATCCGAGGCCTGGTGATCGCAGCGGCACTGGCGGCGATGATGTCGACGGCCAGCGCCGGCTTGCTCGCCGCCTCCACCGTATTGACTGAAGACTTGCTGCCACGTCTACGCGGCGGTAAACAGTCGAGCCTGGCAATCAACCGTCTGTTCACGATGTTGACCGGCATTGTCGTGCTGGGAATCGCACTGGTGGTCAATGACGTGATCAGCGCCCTGCCCCTGGCCTACAACCTGCTGGTGGGTGGCATGCTGATCCCGCTGATCGGCGCGATCTTCTGGAAGCGGGCGACCACGTCGGGGGCAATCACGTCCATGACCCTGGGCTTCGTGACGGCGCTGGTGTTCATGTTCAAGGACGGGCTGGATGCGAACACGCCGATCTACTACAGCCTGGCGGTGGCGTTGGTGAGTTTTGTACTGGTGAGTGTGTTGTCACGCCGGCCAGAGGCGGAGGTGGCTAGGGCGGTGTAGGAAATAGGGGGGTTAGAGCGGTTTCTTCAGCGGGTGCGACGTCGGATGTCGCACCCGTTTTTTTCATTAATACAGTGCCGAAACCGCAGACGCCTTTGCCTGGATGATTTCCTGGACCAAGGAGGCCCACACCAACCCCTGCGTCGTACCCCCGGCATACGTTCCTCCGGCGGCAATGCGGTTGTAGGCGGAGCAATAGACTATCGACAGTCCATCCGTTTCCCCTGCTCCCATGGGCGTGACGACGAATTGCTCTCTGCTCATATCAGCAATTTGGGTTGGGCTCAGATGCTGGGGCATGAACTGAACCCCAGAACGCTGCAAAAGCGTGACTATCTCATCCTTCAAGTGCGCAAATCCCAGGTCGTCGCCCGATGCGTCAATCGATGGATTGTCAGCCAGAAACTTTTCAAACAGCTCGATGCCTGCGCGATTGCACTCCACGGCCAAGTACTGATTTCCAGGCGTTAGATAATCGTTATTCAGCGGCTTCGCAGTCGTCTCCGTGGCTGATAGATGGCGCATGTTCACCTGCTTATGACTGGCTCCATCGCTCTGCTGATTTCCTCCGTAGACCGAGACCTGATAATTGGCCAGGCGGAACATCACGGCTTGGAGCAGGCCGTTGATACCTCTACCGATGATCGACACACGCGGCGCGCCGGCATCTGCCTGTTGCGCAGGGATCATCAATGAGTGGGCAAGTTTGCGCCTCACAAGGCAGCGCAAGGCGGTCAAGCTCAGTTGAATTGAAACGGCATAGTCAAGATCGCAATGGCAGGCCTCAGTCATCGCCGCCTGGGTTGTCAGGGTCGCCGGTTTGCGCCACTTGGAGACACTGCAGCCGAGTGCTTCTACGCGCACCCGAAATGCATCCAATGTCCCAGGCCCGTAGTCCAATACAAGCTGGATATCTTCAGCCGTTGCCAGGGCTCGCAAAGCGTCATCGCTGAAGACATCTGGCTTGGCCACGCAGACCAGACGAGCTTGTCTGTGCAGGCACTGAATGAGGGCCCGATCAATGCGATGGGTGGACTCATCATTCAGGGATAAACAGGTAGCGACAGCACTGGCCCCGTCCAGCGCCCCGAACCAGTCCACGCCAAACGACACTCGGCTGTCGGAGCGGGCTTTGCCCAGAGTGTCCGGTCCTTGAGCGTGTCGATCCAATACCTTGATCCGAACATCCGGATCTCGATCAAGCAACAGCTTGACCAGTTCTCTACCCACATTACCGTATCCCAGTACACAGACGTCACGGGGCAGGGAGCCATCGGCGAGTGTCAGCCAGCGCGCCATATAGGCGGCGACATGCGGCGCGTTGACCCCCGGCGTATTGACCACGCGGATGTCGTTGGAATCGCAAAGATCCAGTCGCACCTTATCCAGGCTCGTACCTCTGCGGATCAAATGGAGGTCACCAAATGGGTGGGATATGCGCCATTGGGCAATGACGTCTGCATCGATCGCCTGGTCTCCGACAATCATCGCCGATGGACTCAGGAGGCCGATCTGTATGAGTAGATCGTGCTTGGTTAATGTCGGGGGAAAGAACACTACGTTGCTGGGTGCGTGAGCCTTCCAGGCTCTCGACACAGGTGCAAGATGTAAGATATTTCCGGTTATGGCGATGAGTGACGCGGCGACTGGCGGAATGGAAGAGAGCCTCATAGCTTTGTCTCCAGCAATTCTGACTGACTAATGCCTCGCAGAGAGCCATTCAATGGAGGTGGGGCGTTATTGAAATGCCCTTGAGGAACTCAACCTACGCTCATCGTTTGAATTGAATAAGCCAGCCGCTTCTGATGAACAAGTAGCCTGATTCCCACACTTGAACGTCAAAAGCCTGACTGACCTGCATAGATTGGGACTACTCACCCGTGTCACCGGGGAACAACAGGTGTTTCCTGGAAGCAGGCGCTTGCATCCGAACGATTGTTCAGATCACCAGGGGCGAGTGAGTGCTGTGGAGTGAGGGGGTTATCGCGAGGGGTGACTCGGGCAGCGGGAGGTATGACTGGCGCTAAAAACGCCGCATGGGCGGTGCGCCATCGGATGTAACGCCCGTTGGTTTTGCCTGGCGCAAAATAAACGGTGGGAGCCGGCTTGTTCACGAAAGCGCTGGATCAGTCAATCATTCCGTTAACTGACACAGCGTATTCGCGAGCAAGCCCGCTCCCACCTTTAATCCTGCTTCGGCCGGAGATTATCTGCGGCGCGGACGACGCTGCTCGTCATCGGTACGAATTGGCACCGGCTGCAGCGGTGGCTCGATCAGGCCCAGCGCAACGCCGAGGTCATGGAGCCAGTTTTGAATTTTCTCTTTCATGGTTTGCCCCCTTTGAGGGTAATGCTGATAGGCGCAAGCTCTGTCGCCTTTTCCTACATTGATAGTAGCCCTAAGTCCTACGTATTGCTTGAACGAAACCACAACGAACTATTACTGAATTGATCCAAATCCTGTCGGATCGTTCAAGCAATTGCGCGTGCTTCATGCAGGAAATCTGCCCTGCCCTCTTGCTGCAGGTCGATCCATGCGTTGAGGTTAGCGCCGAGCATACCCTTTCGCCACATCAGCCAGGTGGTCGCAGTGGCAAAAGGCCCTGTCAGCGGATGAACGGACACGCTGTCCTTGCCCGGCAGGCTGTCGAGCATGGATTCGGCCATCAGCGCCACGCCTGAACCGGCGATGACGCAGGCGAGCATGCCTTGATAAGACTCGATCTCAATCGCCCGCCCCATGGCGACGTGCTCGTGGGAAAACCAGGTTTCCAGGCGCGTGCGGTAGGCGCAGCTGCGGCGGAAAGTGAACACCGAACGCCCAGCAACGTCCTGTGGTCCGCGCACGGGCGGGTGGTCGGCTTCACATATCAGTACCAGGCGTTCTTCGCACAGGACTACACCGTCCAACGAGGCGATAGTGATGGGCCCGTCCACAAAAGCAGCATCCAGGCGACCGGTAATCAACCCTTCGAGCAGTTCACCACTGGGCGCCGATTGCACCTGCAGGTTCACCATCGGATAAGCCTTGTGATAGCGCGCCAGCAGCTTCGGCAAATGCACCGCCGCCGTGCTGTACATGCTGCCCAGCACAAAATTGCCGGCCGGTTGCCCGCCTTGCACCGCACCGTGGGCTTCGTCATGCAAGGCCAACAGGCGAGTGCTGTAGTCCAGCAACACCTTGCCCGCCGGAGAAAGCTGCAAGCGCTGGCGCTCGCGCAGGAACAACTCCACGCCAAGCTGTTCCTCCATCTGCTTGAGCCGGGTCGACAAGTTCGACGGCACCCGATGCAGGCGTTCGGCAGCGCGGGTGATGGAGCCCTCTTCGGCCACGGCCTGGAAAATCCGCAATTGACTGAACTCCATACCTTTCTCCAAAACTGAACAAGTTACTCACTATTATTCATTTTTACAGAAAGTCAATGCGCTTTAGCCTGCAGGTATTCGCTTACCAGCAGGACACCTGAGCATGTCACCCCTGATCCGCTTACTCGCCAGCTTTATCGCCCTGATGATGGCCATGGGCATTGGCCGCTTCGCCCTTACCCCGCAAATGCCCCATCTGCTCAGCGAGGGCCAGATCGACCTGACCGACGCCGGGCTGATCGCCGCTGCCAACTACTTGGGCTACTTCATCGGTGCGGTGGATTCGATTTTTGCGCGCAGCCATCACCACGTGCGCGGTCGCCTGTACGGCGGGCTGTGGTTGTGTGTGTTGCTGACACTGGCGTCGTACTGGGCGCATGGTTTCTGGCCCCACTTGCTGTTGCGCTTCGGCACCGGCGTTGCGAGTGCCTGGGCATTGGTGATGATCACCAGCCTGAGCCAGCCGCTGGCGCTTGCCGCCGGGCGTGCACGCCTGGGCGCGCTGGTGTTCGCCGGGCCGGGGCTGGGGATTGTGTTGACCGGGTTACTGGCGCTGGGCTCCAACCTGTTGGGTCAAAACTCGGCAACGTTGTGGCTGATCTATGGTGTGGTGGCGCTGGTGATGCTACTGGCAGTCCTGCCCTTCCTCCCCCAGCCGTCCGCCGTCACTGCGCCTGTCGCAAGCCACGCCGACACGGCCAGCAACGGCAGCATTGCCCACCTGTGCTGGATCTATGTGTTGTTCGGCCTGGGCTACATCATTCCGGCGACGTTCCTGTCACAGATGGCCAGCGCGCAATTCAAGGGTGCCTGGCAGGCTGATCTGTTCTGGCCATGCTTTGGTTTGGCCGCGGCGATTGGCGTGGTGGTCGCAAGCCTGCGTCCCAAGGACCCGGACACCACCCGCCGCTGGTTGATGACCACGCTGTGGCTGCAAGCGGCCGGCGTATTCGCTTGCCTGCTGGGTAACGGTTGGGGTCTGGCGCTGGGGGTGATGCTGTGCGGTGCGCCATTCCTGGCCTGCATGCAGTTGGTGATGGCGCGCCTGCGGGAGATTGCCCCCCACGGCTATCAGCGCAACACCGGTCTGCTGACCGCCAGCTTTGCCATCGGCCAATTGAGTGGGCCGTTGCTGGCGTCGGTGAGCAGCCACCTGAGCGGTGGCCTGCAACCCGCGTTGGTGATCGCCGGTGCAGGCCTGTTGGTGGCGGGAGGGGTATTGGTCAACCCGCGACCAACGGTACCGGCGTGCGAAGCTGCTCTCGCCGCGCCAACATCAGGAAAAACAACCCACCCAGGAAGCAGCCGGTAAACCAGGCAAAGTTCGCCATGCCCTGCAACGCCGGGGTGAAGGTGATCGCGACACCCGCCAATGTAGCGGGCACCAGCGCCTTGACTGCCGTCCAGTTCACGCCGCCGTCGAAGTAATAGCGCCCGCTCGGGCTGTCATCGAACAGCGCGTCGACGTCGATCTTCTGTTTTTTGATCAGGTAGAAGTCCACCAGCAAAATCCCGAACAGCGGGCCGATAAAGGCCGCGAGAATGTCCAGGGTGTAGTGGATCATCAGCGGGTTGTTGAACAGGTTCCATGGGGTGATGAAGATCGAAGCCACAGCGGCGATCATGCCGCCGGCGCGCCAGCTGATTTTGCTCGGCGCGACGTTAGCAAAGTCAAACGCGGGGGACACGAAGTTGGCGACGATGTTGATGCCGATGGTGGCAGTCACAAATGCAAAAGCGCCAAGCAGCACCGCCATGCTGTTATCGATACGCGACACAGTGGCAATCGGGTCATGCAGCATTTCGCCAAACACCGGCAGGGTGCCCGAAACAATCACCACGGTCACCAGGGAGAACGCCAGGAAATTCACCGGCAGGCCCCAGAAGTTGCCGCGCCGCACATCCTGCATGCTGCGGCAGTAACGACTGAAATCACCGAAATTCAGGGTCGGCCCGGAAAAGTACGACACCACCAGCGCCGTCGCCACGATCACCTGACCGACCGCCTGCCAGCCCGACAGGGATTTTTCCGCCAGGGTAAAGCTGATATTCGCCCAACCCGCCTTCCACACGATCCAGCCGGCCAGGGCAAACATCACCGCATAAACCACCGGCCCCGCCCAATCAATAAAGCGGCGGATGGACTCCATGCCGGCCCAGAACACCGCAGCCTGCAGCACCCATAAACTGAGGAAACCAAACCAGCCCAGGTAGGACAGGCCGGCAAAATGCGGCTCTGCAAACACCGCCATCTGTGGGAAAAAGCGCAATACCACAATGATCAAGGCACTCGACGCCAGGTAGGTCTGAATCCCGTACCAGGCCACCGCAATCAAGCCGCGAATCACCGCGGGAATATTCGCACCGAACACACCAAACGCCAGCCGGCAGATTACTGGATAGGGCACGGCGGCCTGCTGGCTGGGCTTGGCCACCAGGTTGGCAATCAATTGCACGATGCAGATGCCCGCCAGCAAGGCAATCAACACCTGCCAACTGGCCAGCCCAAGGGCGAACAGACTGGCGGCGAACACATAGCCACCCACGCTGTGCACGTCACTCATCCAAAAGGCGAAGATGTTGTACCAGGTCCACTTTTGCGGCAGTGGGCCCAGGTCCTGGTTGTAAAGGCGTGGGCTGTAGCCTTTGGGCAATTGTTCGGTCATCGCTGGGCTCCTCGTAATACCGGCCTGCGCTTCCGTCACGGGTGTGCATACGGGAGGCGGCATGGTTTGTATACGAGACAGTCAGCAGAATGCGTGCCAATAGAACACAATCCCTCTGAAGCGGGGTTCCAAAGGGGTACGCAGGGGTTTATAGCAGCGAGCTGCGCTCAGCAACGGTGCAGATTAATCCTGTACACAATCAGCGGTGCACCCGATGTGCACACAGGTAGCCAACCGTGCAGCACATCGCGGTCAGGCAAGTGCCCCAGGCCATGTCCATCAACGCTAAAGCAGCGGACCAGCCTTGCAACGTGGCCCAGTTGCTCAGGTCATAGGTGCCGTAGGCCACCAGGCCCAGCATGGCGCCCATCCGCGCAGCGCGTTGCCAACTGGCGCTGGGCAAGACCACAAACACCACGCAACCGAGAACATACAAGAGATAGAACAGCGTTGCGGGCAACAGGCGAGGCTGATCGAGCATCAGCGGGCCCAGCAGGGATTTGTAGGTCGGGCCCATGAGGACGCCGAGCCACAAGCCGTCAAGGATAAGGAAGGCGAGCAAAGTGCCGAGGTAGGCGAACACAGACTTCTTGGACATTGATGCACCCTCTGTAGGAGCGAGCTTGCTCGCGAAAATATTCCAGGCGCATCACGGTGTCGGATGGGCCTTTTTCGCGAGCAAGCTCGCTCCTACAGGAGAGCAAAGTGAACTCAGCTTAGTTCAATGCGATCCGCGTGAATCACGATCTGGCCCTGCTTGTAGAGTGCACCGATAGCCTTCTTGAAGTTGCCTTTGCTCACGCCAAACAAGTTGCTGATCACGGCCGGGTCGCTCTTGTCGCTGACCGGCAGGCTACCGTTGTTTTCACGCAACTTGGCAAGGATCTTCGAGTTGAGGCTGGAGGCCGCTTCCTGGCCAACCGGTTGCAGGCTCAGGCTGATGTTGCCATCGGCGCGGATCTCTTTGATAAAGCCTTTCTCTTCCTTGCCCGGACGCAGGAACTTGAACACTTCGTTCTTGTGGATCAAGCCCCAGTGCTTGTTGTTGATGATCGCCTTGAAGCCCATGTCGGTGGCTTCGGCGACCAGCAGGTCGACCTCCTGGCCCACGACGTAGTTGGCCGGCGTCTTGTCCAGGTAGCGGTCAAGCCGTGCGGTAGCGGTGATGCGCTTGGTGTGCTTGTCGAGGTAGACGTGCACCACACAATATTCACCGGCGGTCATCTGACGTTTTTCTTCCGAGTACGGCAGCAACAGATCCTTTGGCAAACCCCAATCGAGGAATACGCCAATGCTGTTGACTTCCACCACTTTCAAACTGGCAAATTCGCCGACTTGAACTTTGGGTTTTTCGGTGGTGGCGATAAGTTTGTCATCGCTGTCCAGGTAAATGAAAACGTTAAGCCAGTCTTCATCTTCACTGGGAATATCTTTGGGGATATACCGATTAGGCAAGAGGATTTCGCCATCTTGCGCACCATCAAGGTACAAACCAAAGTTAGTGTGTTTAACCACTTGCAAGCTGTTGTAGCGCCCGACTAAAGCCATTTCCAATACCCTCATTGCGTGGGCGGCATTCTACCCGAGTTGCGTTTGCCACGCGCGTGCGCCTGAAAAATCGCGGGTTTGCCTGGCGTTTCTGTGGCACCGCCCCGCTCGTCCGATCATTCGGCTGAATTTTGCCAGCCCCCCGTGCCGGCTCACCCCGTGGTTTCGAGTTAAAACAGTAAGTTAGGGGCTAATTTCAAAGATAAACTTTGGCTGCTTTCAGCTGTTGCACTTATTCCCGGGGGATATTTACCAAGCAATTGTCAAGTATTTCCTGTACGATGCCTGGCCAAGTTAATTTTCTACAGGTTAGTGGCCGCCATGCGTGTAAAAGCATCCAATAGCAAAGCAAAGCCAGCTCCCGCCGTTGAAACCAGCGAATCGATCAACAGCCAGATTGCTGCTTTCCTCAAGTCCGGTGGCGAAATCCAGCAAATTGCCAAGGGCGTGAGCGGCCAGACTTTCGGCCCGTCCAAGCAGATCAGCCTGGGCAAGAAGTAACACCTGCGCAATACACCTGGTCCCTAAGCGTCTTGCCTTCAAGGCGCTAGGACTAGAGCAGATCCCCCCTCCCGACACACTCATTGCCGCGCTAATCGACGAACGGGCCTCGCTGCCTGGCATTCGCCGGTATCCTTGCACACGTCTAGCACGGGCATCTGCCCGACTTCCTCCGTTACCGCTCCTCGCTTTCCATGGAGTGACGCATGTTCAAATCCTGCATTTTCCTGGTCGGCGCCTTGGCAGCCAGCCCCCTCGCCGAAGCGCAGATCTTCCAGCGCGAATTGGGTGACTTCGACCTGAAATTGGGTACTACCCCCAGTCGCAGCATGGCCCAAGGGTTGGTCAAGCCTACCTCGCCGGGCAGTGACTCGTTCCATGGCGGGCTGGACCTGAGCCATAACAGTGGCCTGTATTTCGGTCAATTTTCACCGAACATGGGGCTATCCTCGGCCAGCACCCTCGAAGTCGACTCCTACATGGGGTTCAAGCATCCCTTCGACCAGACCCTGGGCTACGAAGTGGGCCTGATCCACTACAGCTACCCCAAGCTCAGCCCCCTCGACAGCCAGGAGTTCTACGGCGGCCTCAACCTGCTCGGCAATCGCTTCGGCGCCTCGTTCAGCAACGACCCGGACCGCCAGGACAGCACCCTGTTTGCCGATCTCGGCGGCACCCAGCCCTTCGGCATCGGCGTGAGCATGAAGTACACCACCCATCAACTCGGCACTCCGGCCTCGGTGGAAGGCGGCACTATCAGCAGCTTCAGCGACTGGTCGGTGCAGTTCTCCCGCGCCTGGAAAGGCATCGACCTGGACCTGATCTACAGCGATTCCAGCCTCAGCGGCGGCGATTGCTCGGCCTACTCCGGACACAATTCGCAATGCGATGGCCTGTTGACGTTAAAGGCGGCGCGGTCGTTTTATTGATGGGCTGAACTGTCGCGTGTGCCGAGGGTTCACATGCATTAATCCCCTCTGCGCAAGGACACGCCCATGCTGCATCGGCTCAAACTGCTGGTGGTATTCCTGACCCTGAGCCTGGTACTCGCCGGCTGCAACCGCGTAGGCCTGGCTTATCGCAACCTGGACGTGATCATCCCCTGGACCCTCAACGACTACCTGGACATGAACGCCGGGCAGAAGAGCTGGTTCAACGACAAACTCAAGGAACACCTGGCCTGGCATTGCACCACGCAATTGCCGGGTTACCTCGACTGGCTGGACCGCCTGCAAGAGATGGTCGACAACAACCAGGTCACCGATGCAGCGCTGCAAACCCGCACCGTCGAGGCCAAGCAGGCGATTGCCGAAGTGGCGCGGGAAATCACCCCGTCCGCGATTGAATTGTTACAGGGGCTGGATGACCAACAGGTCAACGACATGAACGATGCCCTGGCCAAGGACCTGCGCAAACGCCAGGACGAATACCTCAAGCCGCCGCTGGCCAAGCAGATCGAGGAGCGCGCCGCGCGCATGAGCAAGCGCCTGGATGCATGGATGGGGCCGCTCAGCGACAGTCAGAAGAACCGGGTCATGGCCTGGTCCACCAGCCTGGGCAAACAGAACGAGCAGTGGATCGGCAACCGCGCCAGCTGGCAGGCGCAATTTATCGACGCCGTGCGGCAACGCAACGCCCCCGATTTCCCGCAGAAAATCCAGCAATTGATGGTAGACCGCGAAAGCCTGTGGACACCGGAGTACCGCGCCGCGTATGCACAGACCGAAGCCGCAGCGCGCAGCCTGATCGTGGATTTGATGGCCGAAAGCACCGTGCAACAGCGCCAGAAACTGACGCAGAAAATCGACGGCGTACGCAGCGACTTCAAAGCACTCAAATGCCTGAAAGCCGCTGCGAACTAATGTGGGAGGGCTTGCTCCCACACTGGGTCAGCGTAGTGCCCGCTCAGGCAATCTGCGCCTTCGAAGCCACTTCGGAAAAGGTCGTCGGGTCCAGCGCATCGGCCTGCTCATCCAGTACCTGGCGTGGGTGATCATTGCCCGGGATCGAGCTGTCGATCAGCGCCAATAGCTGCGCACCCAGTGCGGTCAGAATGAAATTCTCACCATTGCCGCCTTCTTCCTCAGGCCGTGACTCAATAAACCCTCGCTTAAACAGCAGCGCTTCATAATCCGCAGCAGTTTTTTTCAACGCATCCAGGTTGCCGGTGGACTCGCCCGCCGTGGCCTTCTCGGCCGCCTCCTGCTCGGCGTATTTGCGCGGGGCAAAGCTGCCCTCGCCGTTCTGCACTTCGTGCAGCAGACGTTCGATCAGATCCCAGTTGTAAGTCGTCATCCTGATTCCTCCTGCAGGCCTAAGGAAAGTAGCCCGCCTGTAGGAGTGACCCTGCGCGCCTGTAGCCGTTCAGACCAACCGACGGGCGTCATTTCTCTGAACTTTCCAGACGTTCGCTACCTCAACTGAGCATCACCGCCAAGGAGGTCCGACCATGAAAACCCTGATGAACCTGGCCATCGCCGCCACGCTGCTCACCGCCCTGCCCATCTGGGCCTGCACTCCGGAAGAGGCCACCGCCAAGCGCGAGCAACTGGCCCAGGATGTGGCCAAACTCACCGAGCAGAACCCGACCAAGGCCAAGGAGATGAACGACGAGCTGCAGAAGATGGACCTGGATACTGAAAGCGCAGAGTTCCCTGACAAGTGCCAGCTGATCGACGCGCGGCTCAAGGAATTGAAAGAAGCTGCCGCCAAGGCTAAAAATTGAGGACATAAAAAAACCGGACAACGTCGTCCGGTTTTTTCACATCCCTGAAGCCTTACTCGGCAGCGGGTGCTTCTGGCTTGCGACGCTTGAGCGGCGCCATGCCGTCCTTGCTGACGAGCGACAGGTTGTCGGTCTTCGGCCGGTTGGCGATCTTGCGCTTGGTCGGCGACTTGGCACCGGCCTTTTTCTTCTCGCCCTTGGCGTCGGTCTTTTTCTTCTTCACGCCAACGGCCTTGCCCGACGCCTTGACCTTCTTCGGCCCGGTATAGGTGCCTTTGACTTCCTTGATGGTACGGCGCTCGAACGACTGCTTGAGGTAGCGCTCGATGCTCGACATCAGGTTCCAGTCGCCGTGGCAGATCAGCGAGATCGCCAGGCCCTCGTTGCCCGCGCGCCCGGTACGGCCGATACGGTGCACGTATTCGTCACCGCTGCGGGGCATGTCGAAGTTGATGACCATGTCCAGGCCATCCACATCCAGGCCGCGCGCGGCGACGTCGGTGGCGACCAGGATCTTCACGCCGCCGGCCTTGAGGCGGTCGATCGCCAGTTTGCGGTCCTTCTGGTCTTTCTCGCCGTGCAGCACGAACGCCTTGTAGTCCTGGGCCACCAGGCGACCATAGATGCGGTCGGCCGCAGCACGGGTGTTGGTGAACACGATGGCCTTCTGATAGGTCTCGTTGGCCAGCAACCAGTTAAGGATCTGTTCTTTATGCACGTTGTGGTCAGCGGTGACGATCTGCTGGCGCGTGGTGGCGTTCAGGTCGCTGACGTTGTTGACCTGCAGGTGCTCAGGGTTGTTCAGGACCTTGGCGACCATGTCGCGCAGGGTCGAGCCACCGGTGGTGGCGGAGAACAGCATGGTCTGCTGGCGATTCACGCATTCAGCCACCAGGCGCTGCACGTCGTCGGCGAAACCCATGTCGAGCATGCGGTCGGCTTCGTCGAGCACCAGTACTTCGACTTCCTTGAGGTCAAGGTTACCGGCGTTGAGTTGCTCGATCATGCGGCCAGGAGTACCGATCAGGATGTCCGGCACCTTGCGCAGCATGGCGGCCTGGACCTTGAAGTCTTCGCCACCGGTGATCAGGCCGGACTTGATGAAGGTGAACTGCGAGAAGCGCTCGACTTCCTTCAAGGTCTGCTGGGCCAGCTCGCGGGTTGGCAGCAGGATCAGGGTCTTGATGCTGACACGGACCTTGGCCGGGCCGATCAGGCGGTTAAGAATCGGCAGGACGAAAGCAGCGGTCTTGCCACTCCCGGTTTGAGCCGTCACCCGCAGGTCACGCCCTTCGAGCGCGAGCGGGATGGCCGCTGCTTGCACAGGCGTAGGCTCGACAAATTTTAGCTCGGCCACGGCTTTGAGCAGGCGTTCGTGCAGGGCGAATTGGGAAAACACGGGTGCTACCTCGAAGAAATACAAAAAATCAGCTGCATAGGGTACCGGTTTCGGGCGTCCAAACCGAGTGTCTTTACGCGAACGGCGCTAATCAGTTGCTTTTTTGTCAGGGTATTTGTCCACGGCATCAACTTTGTTGCACTTAAATGCTCTAATCGCGCCGTCTTGTCTTACAGAAGAATCGGTTTCATCCATGGATATCAAACAGCTCTGGCTCAACGTCCAAGACCTCTGGGGCGCCCTCGACGAACACCCGCTGCTGCACGCCAGCCTTGGTTTCCTGGTGTTGCTGGTGGTGGCCCTGCTGCTCGGACGGGTAGCACGTTACCTCATCCTCCACGCCGTCAAACTGCTCGGCCGGCAACCGGCCCTGCACTGGCTCAATGACCTGCGGCACAACAAAGTCTTTCACCGCCTGGCGCAGATGACGCCCTCGCTGGTGATCCAGTTCGGCCTGTACCTGGTGCCCGCGCTAAGCAAGACCGCCATCCTGTTTATCGGCAACGTGGCCCTGGCACTGACCATCCTGTTCCTGGTGCTGGCCATGAGCGCGCTGCTCAGCGCCCTGCTGGACATCTACGCCCGCACCGAACACGCGCGTACCCGCTCGATCAAGGGTTATGTGCAGTTGGCAAAGATGGTGCTGTTCGTGTTTGGCGCGATCATCATCGTCGCCACATTGATCGACCGTTCGCCACTGTTGCTGCTGTCAGGCCTGGGTGCGATGTCGGCGGTGATCCTGTTGGTCTACAAGGACACCCTGCTGTCGTTCGTCGCCAGTGTGCAGCTCACCAGCAACGACATGCTGCGCGTCGGCGACTGGATCGAAATGCCCCAGGTCGGCGCCGACGGCGACGTGGTGGATATCACCCTGCACACGGTCAAGGTGCAGAACTTCGACAAGACCATCGTCTCCATCCCCACCTGGCGCCTGATGTCCGAGTCGTTCAAGAACTGGCGCGGCATGCAGGCCTCCGGTGGACGACGCATCAAGCGCAGCCTGTACATCGACGCTAGTGGCGTACGCTTTTTGCGCGACGATGAGGAAGTGCGCATGACCCAGGTGCACCTGCTCACCGACTACATCGGGCGCAAGCAGGCCGAACTCAAAGCTTGGAACGAAGCCCAGGGCCACAGCGCACAACTGTCGGCCAACCGCCGCCGCATGACCAACCTCGGCACCTTCCGTGCGTATGCCCTGGCCTACCTCAAAAGCCATCCGGATATCCAGCCGAACATGACCTGCATGGTGCGCCAGATGCAAACCACCGCCGAGGGCGTGCCGCTGGAGATCTACTGCTTCACCCGCACCACCGTGTGGGCTGATTACGAGCGGATCCAGGGCGACATTTTCGACTACCTGCTCGCCGTGTTGCCGGAGTTTGGACTGAACCTGTACCAGCAACCCAGTGGCACCGATTTGCGCACCGGGATACTGGCACTGAGCCAAAACACCCAAGCCTCACAGACGCTGCCGAGCTGATAACGATACCGGCGAGGGGCTGCCAAGCGCCTCGCCGCAACGCGTGACAAGCGCTGGAACAGCAGTCATCCAAACACCCCGATAAAACGGCAAGTTCACCTGCAACTTGAGCCGGCGCTGGCGCACGTCCCGATAAAAGCCAGCAACTATGTGTAGCCGTTGCTGGCGAGTAATCAAACGGCTCGCCCCATAAGGAAAATTCTTCCTACGCCTTTAGTGAATTTCACTACTTGCGCGCACTATTTCTAATCTGTTTTAAAAAAAACCAACGCCTTAGCATCTGGCCATCGAACAACGCCAGCAAAAGGCTATCCCTCATGTTATGGACAACCCAGCTTTCCGATAATGCAGCAGACTTCGTATTAAGTTCGAATGCCGAAGCACTGACCCACTACTGTGGTGCTGCTGCCTTTGCTCAACCCACTGATTTTTATAGCCAAGGCCCCTATCAGCGGCCTTCCCGGCCGCAGGATGTGACCGATTCAATTATCAGCACCTGCCTGACCAGCGATCAACTTTCAAACAGTCAGCATCTGCTGGCGCAACGCTTGTTATTGAATATCTACGAGCAGGACCTGGTGTTCTTGCCCAAGCCACCATTGGAATTGGATCTCAAGGCATTCAAACTTTTCTATGATCCGCAACATGCCGCCAGTGGCAAAAAGATCCGCCCGTTACTGGAACACTACTTGTACAACTGGCTCAAGGAAGAAGTGCATATCAACGGCCCTTGGTGCCTGGACTCCTTTATCGCCCACACCGACAAAGTATTGGAGGACGTTGCCCAGGCCGAGTCCAAACTTCACGAAGTGCTGACCACCAGCCGTCACCCCGAACGTGCCGCGCGTTTTTTCATGACCCAATGCGCGGGGGACTTTCTCAGTGAAGCCTCGGCCATGGCGCGTAATGTCCTGGGCAACTGTGGTGTGTACACCAGCGAATTGTTCAAGATCCTGATCGACGAGTACGGCTACGGCGTCGACAAAAAGAAGCACAGCACCATTTTTGAAGACATGCTCAAGGGCATGGACATGTCACATCACGTGCACCATTACTGGCAGTTCTATACGCCGGCGTCGCTGTCGCTGACCAACTACTTCCACTACGTATCGGCCAACCATGGCGAGCTGTTCCGCTATATCGGTGCCATGTACTACACCGAAGCCACATTGGCGCTGACGACCAAGCACCAGTCACGCGCGATCAAGACGATCTTCAACGACACCGTCTCCACCGAGTACTTCGATGAGCATGCGCACATCGATGTGCACCACGGCAGGATGGCCCTCCAGCGCCTGATCATTCCGATGATCAAGCAGTTCGGCAACAAGATCATCCCCGACCTTATTCGCGGTTTTGAAGAGTTCAAGCTCCTTCAGGACATCGCCGACGAAGAACTGTATGCCCATATCAAATGGCATGACGAGATCGATGAGCATCGCGCACAGGCTGCGGCGCTCCACGGCCGCAAGCCGGTAGACCTGACGATTACCGAGCCCGAACACGAACTTTCGGTGCTGCACACCCACCCGAATGACGAACTGTTCTGGGTCGAATCAGGCGAGCTGGATTTTATCGCCAGCCCCGAACTGACCCTGCGCCTCAAGGCCGGCGAAGGCGTGGTGATTCCCAAGGGAATGCTGCATGGCACCCGCATCGCCAGCCCGTCCTGCACGTACACCGTCACCGCCATCTGAGTGGGCAACCCAATGAAAGCGATCAGCCTGAATCTCACCCACGCCAACTATGTGGCCGTAGAGGAAAGAACCTACTTTCTCAAGCGCCACGCGTATTCGACGCAATTGCTGCCCACCGCGTGCCCCCATCGTGGCGGCCCGCTGCACATGGGCGAAGTAACAGGCGACGGCCAAAGCGTGATCTGCCCCTGGCACGACAACGCCTACAAGGTCTGCAACCTGGAAAAGAAAGCACTGCCCACCGTGCGCGTCAGAAACCAGATCAGCACCGTCGTCGGCGACACCGAGCGCTGTGTGCCGCTGCTTAAAATCTCCCGTTACGACTGATGAAGCCCATGAATACTAAATCGACCCTGACCGCGTTCTACTCAATCGTGACCCTCTTCACCGGCCTCGACATGGCGATTGTCATCGCGATGGTCTGGTTCGGCCTGGAGACGACCGGCTCGACATTCCTGGTCGGCGCCACCTTGTGCGTGGCGACCGTGGTGCCCTATTTGTGCGAGCAGTACATCGGCAAGTTCTTTACGATTGAACTCAGCCTGAAACGGCTGCTGTACATTCGCCTGGCGGCCTTCGCCGCAGTACTGGGGCTGTCGTTCACACAGGCCGCTTTGCTACCGATCGGCTTCCTGGCGATCGCCTTTGTGGTGGGCGTCACCGACTACTTCACCATCAGTACCCTGGAATCGAAAAATACCAAGCTGGTGCTGGCTGGCCTTACCGACAGCGACACCTGCGCGCGGTTGATGCAGACCTCCATCCAGATCGGTGCCTTCGGCGGTGCGCTCCTGGGCGGGTTGATCGTGGATGTGTTTTCGGTCAACCAGACCCTGCAGATCATCAGCCTGGCGGCGATTCTCTCGTTGGCGGCCATCCTCCTGGTGGCCGATAGCCCCAACGAACACGCCGCTGAACAGGCCACCGGCGCCTCCACTGCGCGGCCGCTGGACCTGCCGCGAAACCTCTACATCCTGATCATCGTGTTGAGCATGATCGGTTTCCATATCGGTGCGTTCAACAGCCTGGTGCCGATCGTTTTTCAAAAGCTCAATGAGTGGAATGCCACCCTGTTTGGCGTCGCCAGTGGCCTGGCAGGCCTGGGAGCCTTCAGCGCCGCCGTGCTGCCGCGCATCAAGCTCAACAGCTACGGGGCGATCTCCCTGGTGATACTGGCGGACGTGGCAATCGTCTACTTCCAGAACCTCTACGTGATGATGGCTGCGGCGTTCCTGCTGGGTTTTTGCATCAACAGCCTGCGGATTCAGTTGCGTAAAACCCTGATCGAGTCAGCGCCCAACGCCCGGGTCGCCGACGTGATCGCAGCCAAAAGTTCGCTCTACTACCTGCTGGTCAGTGGCTCGGCCCCCATGATCCTGACGTTCTTCACCACCTCAGGGTTTCTCGGGCTCGAAGGCGCACGCCTGCTGATGATCGTTTCCGCCGGCCTGTTGGCCACTGCCGTCCTGGCGTGGAACCTGACCCCGGCCGCCGCCCCCGCCGCC
>NZ_JAFLXD010000017.1:0-119340 GCF_019891415.1 Pseudomonas sp. SH10-3B
CGCTTGCATGGCATGCAAGAGGTCAACGGTTCGATCCCGTTTAGCTCCACCAATTTACAGGTTCAAGGTCTGGCCACACCGTCCTTGAATCGATCAGGTCTCAGCTCTGATCAGATGTACAGAAGGTTTTGTCCCCTTCGTCTAGTGGCCTAGGACACCGCCCTTTCACGGCGGTAACAGGGGTTCGAGTCCCCTAGGGGACGCCAGTTTCAACAAGCAGTTCGAAAGGTCTGCTGCGCCGCGAGGCGAAAATCCGGGGCTATAGCTCAGCTGGGAGAGCGCTTGCATGGCATGCAAGAGGTCAACGGTTCGATCCCGTTTAGCTCCACCAATTTACAGGTTCAAGGTCTGGCCACACCGTCCTTGAATCAGATCAGGTCTCAGCGCTGATCAGTTGTATAGAAGGTTTGTGTCCCCTTCGTCTAGTGGCCTAGGACACCGCCCTTTCACGGCGGTAACAGGGGTTCGAGTCCCCTAGGGGACGCCACGATTACCCGCTCTGCGGGATTTTTAAGGGTCATTCAATTATTGAATGGCCCTTTTGTTTGTCTGGCGTTTGGCCAATTCTCTCCTCTATTCCCTTCTTCTGTTCTGACCAATGGTCATGCCTGTCGCTTGCGAAATATTATTATGGTAATAATATTCAACCCATGAAAGACGGAGGCAACGATGAACGATAAAAAAGCGCAAACCCGCGAACGTATTCTGCAAGCCGCCAGCGCCGCGTTGATCCAGCGCGGCCCGGCCGAGCCGAGCGTGGGTGAAGTCATGGGCGCGGCGGGGCTGACCGTCGGTGGTTTCTACGCGCACTTTGAAAGCAAGGACGCGTTGATGCTGGAGGCGTTCAGTCAGTTGCTGGCGCAGCGCCGCGCATCAATCGACGACATGGACGACCAACTCACCGGCGAGGAGCGCCGTACCCTGGTGGCGGCTTTCTATCTTTCCCGCAAACACCGTGATTCCACTTCCCAGGCCTGCCCCTTGCCGGCAACGGTTGGCGAGATGGGGCGCTTGCCGGATGCGTTTCGCGAGGTATTGAGCGAGCACGTTGAGTTGATGGCCGCACAATTGGCCGGCAGCCCTGAAGACACCGATAAGGCCCTTGCGGACATGGCGTTGATGGTGGGTGGCCTGACTCTGGCGCGGGCGCTGGGGCCCGGCGAGTTATCGGATCGTGTAATACGTGCGGCCAAGTCAGCGGTGCGTTAACGGAGGGTTTGCATGATGGGTGCGCTGACTTGGATTCGTCGCTTCAACGGCACTGTTGGCCGTCTGGCCCCGCACGCGGTCGCCAACAAGATGCGTCGTGCCTTCATGACGCCACGCGACCTGCCACCACGCGACTGGGAACTGCCGCTGCTGGCGCAATCGGAGCGCATCACCTTGCGTTTCGGTCTGTCGGCGCTGCGCTGGGGCCAAGGCCCTGCGGTGTTGTTGATGCACGGCTGGGAAGGCCGGCCAACCCAGTTCGCCAGCCTTATCAGTGCGCTGGTGGACAACGGTTATTCCGTGATCGCCCTGGACGGTCCTGCCCATGGCCGCTCGCCGGGACGTGAAGCCCATGTGCTGCTGTTCGCCCGTGCCATGCTGGAGGCGGCTGCCGAACTGCCACCGCTGCATGCGGTGATCGGCCATTCCATGGGCGGCGCCAGTGCGATGCTGGCGGTGCAACTGGGACTGCGCACTGAGGCGTTGGTGAGCATCGCCGCACCGTCACGCTTTTTGGATGTGCTGCGCGGTTTTACCCAGATGGTCGGTCTGCCGGCGCGTGCACGCTCGGCGTTTATCCAGGAGGTGGAGTTGACCTTCGGAATGCCGCTCAAGCACTTGGATGTGGCTCACTACCAGATGAATATCCCCGGGCTGATCGTGCACGCCGAAGACGATACCTTCGTACCCGTCAAAGCTGCGCAGGCCATCCACGAAGCCTGGTTCGACAGCCGCCTTCTGCGCCTGGAGCAGGGCGGTCACCAGAAAGTGCTGGCTGATCCCCGGGTGATCGAGGGGGTGCTGGCGCTATTGGCCGGCCGTCGTTTACAGGACCGGCAAACCGCCTGATACACTCCCCAGCCGACATTAATCGACTGGGAGCAAGGCATGGGCTGGGATTTGGCAACGCCGTTTATCATCGATCTGCAGGTTGCCCCTGAAGACATCGACGGCCTGGGGCACGCCAATAACGCGGTGTACGTGTCCTGGCTGGAGCGCTGCGCCTGGCGTCATTCCCAGCGCCTGGGGCTGGACCTCACCGAGTACCGCCGCCTGGACCGCGCCATGGCGGTGGTGCGTCATGAAATCGACTACCTGGCGGCGGGCTACGAAGGCGACGAGCTGCAGCTGGCCACCTGGATCGTCGATTGGGACCAGCGCTTGAAGATGACACGTCGCTTTCAACTGGTACGCCCGCGTGACGGTGCGACCTTGCTGCGCGCGCAAACCACCTTTGTCTGCATCGAACTGTCCAGCGGTAAACCCAAACGCATGCCAGCGGAGTTTCTCGACGGTTATGGTCCCGCCCTGACAGGGGGTTAACGGTTGCCGTGGGAAACCCAGTAAACTGCGCCACGATTTTTGTTGAGTGTTTTCCATGCAAATTGCTTTGGCGCCCATGGAGGGGTTGGTCGACAACATCCTGCGGGACGTGCTGACCCGCGTGGGCGGTATCGACTGGTGCGTGACCGAGTTCATCCGCGTCAACGACCGCCTGCTTACCCCGGCGTATTTCCACAAGCTCGCCCCGGAACTGCTGCACGGTGCCCACACCGCGGCCGGCGTACCGTTGCGCGTGCAACTGCTCGGCTCCGACCCGGTGTGCCTGGCGGAAAACGCTGCCCTGGCCTGCGAGCTGGGCTCCGAGGTCATCGACCTGAACTTCGGTTGCCCCGCCAAGACAGTCAACAAGTCCCGTGGCGGTGCAGTGCTGCTCAAGGAGCCGGAGCTGCTCAATCAGATCGTCGAGCACGTGCGCCGTGCCGTGCCTGCGCATATCCCGGTGACCGCCAAGATGCGCCTGGGCTTCGACAGTCCGGATGGCGCGCTGGTGTGTGCAACGGCCCTGGCCGAAGGCGGCGCGGCGCACATTGTGGTGCATGCGCGGACCAAGACCGATGGCTACAAGCCGCCCGCCCATTGGGAGTGGATCCCGCGGGTGCAGGACGTGGTCAAGGTGCCGGTGTTCGCCAACGGGGATATCTGGAGCGTTGAGGACTGGCGCCGGTGCCGGGAAATCAGTGGCGTTGAAGACATCATGCTTGGTCGTGGCCTGGTGGCGCGCCCCGACCTGGCGCGGCAGATCGCTGCTGCTCGGGCGGGCGAAGAGGTGGTCGAAATGACCTGGGCGCAGTTGCAGCCGCTGCTTCAGGACTTCTGGGTTCAATCGGTGGCGCAATTGACTGAGCGTCAAGCGCCCGGCCGTTTGAAACAGTGGTTGGCAATGTTGACGCGCAACTATCCGCAAGCCGTAGAGTTGTTTACCGCTCTGCGTCGCGAGACTGATCTGCGGCAAGTTAGTTGTATGCTCGGTATAAAACATCCTGAGCGGGTTTAAGTTAGAGTTGGATAGCGTCTAAGTAGGCTCTGGTTGTATGAAATAACTGCTGTGAACGGTAGATAAGTACGCGCCTCTAATCATTTTAGTTAAAGGTGTTAGTGCAGAGTTAATCAGGAACTCTTTTGACGCGGTTGTTACTCAGGGGGTAGGCGGAATACAGTGACTCTATGCTGAACATTCAACAGTCATACGGACTTCCGCTTAAAACCCAGTCACTAAAGGATCGTTCCTATGTCTGACGTATCGCCGAGCAGCCGCTTTGTGCCCATGCCACTCGTAGACCCTTTCAAGGGGGTAGAAGGGAATCAACACTCCGGCGCTTCAGTTGTATCTCAAAGGATTACTTTTGGAGAGCCGGCTCAGGCGGGAGTAACTTTATCTTGTTACCCCGGCCCTCCGGCTTGTTCCACCCATCCGCCCGCTTGTTCCGCCCCAGCCCGACCTGTAAAGAAACAGGGGTTTTTTTCCAAGATCGGCGGTTTTTTTAAAAAGGCTTTTGGAAAGGTTGGCGAGGTATTCAGTGGAATCGGTAATGTACTCAGCGGAGTCGGTAACGTCCTCGGTACAATCGGCAAGATGTTGTGGGGGGCAAAATAACTGAACTCCTGATCGAGAAACATCACTTCAATAGTCGCCTGAAGTCTTCAGGTGGCAGGGGCTTGCTGTAAATGAAACCCTGGTACAAATGGCAGTCCAGCGCTTGCAGGAATGCCAGTTGTTCCGGGGTTTCCACGCCTTCGGCGATCACTTCCAGATTCAGGCTGCGGGCCATCGCCACAATCGCGCGGATGATTTCCGCATCATTGGGGTCGTGGGTCGCGTCGCGCACAAAGGACTGGTCGATCTTCAGCGCATCCACCGGCAGGCGCTTGAGGTACGTCAGCGATGAATAGCCGGTACCAAAGTCATCCATGGCGAAACTGACGCCGAGCTTTTTCAGGCGGCGCATCTTGGCCACGGTGTCGTCCAGGTTCTGAATCACGATGCCTTCGGTGATTTCCAGTTTCAGCAGGCCGTAGGGCAGTTGATGGCGCTTAAGGCTGCGCTCGACACGCTCTACAAAGTCGTTCTGGCGAAACTGCCGGGGGCTGATGTTCACGCACAGGCTGAAATTCAGCGGGTCCACCAGGCCTTCAGCAATAAACTTCGCAAAGGCGGCGCAGGCCTCATCAAGGATCCAGGTTCCCACTTCGAGGATCAGGCCGCTGTCTTCCAGCACCTTGATGAATTCGGACGGCGACTGCGCGCCAAGCTGCGGATGCTGCCAGCGCACCAGGGCCTCGGCGCCGACTATCTTGTTGCCGCGCGCATCCACCTGGGGTTGGTAATGCACGCTGAACTCGCCGCGCGACAGGGCCAGGCGCAGGTCGGTTTCCATGCGCAGGCGCTCGCTGGCGGCTTTTTGCATGCTGTTGTGGAACATCTGCGTGGCGTTGCGCCCCGAATCTTTGGCCCGGTACAGGGCGATGTCGGCACGCTTGAGCAGGTCCGCCGGGGTGGTGCCATGGTCCGGAATCAACGCCACGCCGATGCTCGGAGTGACCTGCAGGCGATGGCCATCGAGGAACATGGGTTCCGAGAGCAATTCGCGCAGGGTGTCGGCCAGTTCCTGCACCTGGGCGCTGACTTGCGCGCGGGTGCCGTCCAGACCGCTGAGCAGGACCACGAATTCGTCGCCGCCCAGGCGTGCCACCGTGTCCTCCATGCGCACGCTGGCTTCCAGGCGCGCGGTGACGATTTTGAGCACGGTGTCGCCCACCGGATGGCCAAGGGAATCGTTGATGTGCTTGAAGTGGTCGAGGTCAAGAAACAGCAAGGCGCCGCGCAGGTTATGACGCTTGAGCAGGGCTATCTGCTGGCTCAGCCGATCCATCAGCAGTGCACGGTTAGGCAGGTTGGTCAGCGGGTCGTGATAGGCCAGGTGACGGATCTGCGCCTGGGCGTTTTTCAACAGGCTCACATCCCGCGCGGTCAGCAGCAGGCATGGGGTTTCATTGAGGGTGATCGGTTCGACCGACACTTCCACCGCCAGCACTTCGCCACGCTTGTTGTGCCAGAGCATTTCCAGGTGATGGATGCGCCCCTTGATCTGCAATTCGGCGAGCAGCGCCGAGCGCTGGTTTTCATCGGCCCAGATGCCAATCTGGTACAGCGTCAGGCCGATGGCTTCTTCGGCGCGGTAGCCGGTGAGGCGGCAGAAGCCGTCGTTGACCTCCACATAACGGCCGGTATCACGCTCGGTGATGGAGATGGCGTCGGGGCTGGAATGGAAGGCTTTGGCGAATTTCTCTTCGCTGGCCTTCAGCGCGGCCTCCGAGCGTTGTTGCTGGGTAATGTCGCGCAGGGTGGTGACGATGCACGGTTGATCGCCCACTTTGATCAACCGGCTGGAAATCATGCAGGTCAGGGTTTGGCCGTTCTTGTGGTGCACCACGATGGCCACATTGCTCAGCGCCTGATCGCGGATCACCTGTTCGATGCGCTGCAGGCGCTTGCTTGACTCGTCCCACAGGCCGATCTGCTCGGCGCTCTTGTCGATCACCTCGGTCGCCGTCCAGCCAAACGTCTGGGTAAAGGCAGGGTTGATCTCGATGAACGCGCCGCTGTCCAGGCCAGTGACACAGATGGGATCGGGGCTGGCCTGGAACAGGCTGGCGAATTTTTCTTCGGAGGCGGTCAGGCGTTGCTCACGCTCCACCTGGTCGGTGATGTCCAGCAGGGTGCCGGCCATGCGTATCGGTGCGCCTTGCTCGTCGCGGTAGAGGCGGGCGCGGCTTTCCAGGTAGCGCGAGCTGCCGTCTTCCAGTTGCACGCGGTAAGTCAGCTGATAATTGCCGGCCGGGCCTTCGCGCAGGGTGCGATAAGCGTTGCGCATGTTCTCGCGCTCTTGCTTGGGCATGCCCTCGAAAAACGCTTCGAAGGATTCATGGAACGGCTCGGGTGGCAGGCCGTGCAGTTGCGCGGCGCGGGCCGAACCGTAGAGCATGCCGGTGGGAATATGCCAGTCCCAGGTACCCAGTTGCGCCGAGTCAAGGGCCAGGTCCAGGCGCTCCTGGCTGTCCTTCAGGGCCTGCTCGGCGTTTTTCCGTTCGGTCGTGTCGAGAAAGGTGCTGATCAAGTAGGCCTCGCCGTCCAGCTCGACCTTTTGCGCACTGAGGGTGCCATCGTGGATCTGGCCGTTGCTGGCGCAGAACTGCACTTCCATGGTGATGGGTTCGCCCTTGCGCTGGGTCGCCTTGACCAGCAGGGCGCGCTGTTCGGGGTGCCGCCACAGGCCCAGGTCCAAGGTGGTGCGGCCGATCGCATCGGTCAACGGCCAGCCGAAGAGCATCTCGAAATACTGATTGGCTTCGCTGATCAGTCCGTCGGACTGGCGGGTCAGCAACACCATGTTCGGGCACAGGTGAAACAACGTGGCGAAGCGTTTTTCGGAATGGCTGAGGGCGTGTTCCCGCTCGCGTTGGCGAGTGGTCTCGCGGATCACGCCGATCATGCGGCGTCGGCCAGCCTTGTCCGGTGCCAGGCTGCCATTGATCTCCAGCCAGTGATGAGTGCCGTCCGGCCATTGGATGTGATGGTGCATGGCCTGCTCGAACGGCTCGCCGGCCAGCACCGCATGAAAGGCTCGCACTACCCGGGCCCGATCCGACGGCGCCAGCAGGTCGAGGTAATCGAGGTCCTTGGGCAGCGGTTGGCGCGGGTCGAAGCCGAACAGCGCCTGGGTACCCCGTGACCAGCTTATTCTTCCGGTGTCGATTTCCCAGCACCACGCCCCCAGCCGCGCAGCATTGAGGGCTGCCAGCAGTTGCGGGGCACTGTCCCAGCTTTGTTCCGCCTGTTGAGGGTCTAGGGCGTAAATGCGGGGCAGGGGTGGCACAGGGTCGACGGGGTTGCGCATTATCAAAGGGCCTTGGCTCGATGGGCAAACAACGCGGTTTTACTCACAACCTGAGGCCGCACAGCGTCATGCCGGTACCGCTGGCAGATCCTCCTGTGCATCCAATAGGCTCATGAAGGCCCGCGCAGCGTTCGACAGCGTCCTTTCGGTGTGCACGATATAGCCTAGCTGGCGACTGAGTTGTATGCCTGGCAAAGCGATACTTGCCACCTGATCATCAAGCATGGTGCGCGGCAAGACGCTCCAGGCCAGGCCGATGGAGACCATCATCTTGATGGTTTCCAGGTAGTTAGTACTCATCGCGATGTTTGGCGTAAGGCCCTGGGCCTCGAACAGTCGGCTGACAATATGGTGGGTGAAGGTATTGCCGCCAGGGAAAACCGCCGGGTGGCCGGCAATATCGGCCAGGCTGACGCTGCCGTTGCCGGTGAGGCTGTGCTCCGGCGCCACCACGAAATCCAGCGGGTCGTCCCACACCGGGGTGGCACGCACCAGGTTGTGCGGATCGGGCGCCAGGGTGATCACTGCCACTTCGGCGCGGCCGTGGAGGATTTCTTCGTAGGCCACTTCTGAATCAAGAAACTGAATATCCAGCGCCACGTTCGGGTATTGCCGGGTGAAGGTGCGCAGGACCGGTGGCAAACGGTGCAGGCCAATATGGTGGCTGGTCGCCAGAGTGAGGCGGCCGCTGACTTCGCCGGTAAGGTTGGTGAGGGCGCGGCGGGTGTCATCCAGCACGTTAAGGATCTGATAAGCACGCGGCAGCAGGGCCCGTCCCGCTTCGGTCAAGCCGACCTCACGGCCCAGGCGATCAAACAGGCGCACCTTCAATTGTTGCTCCAGGCCGGCAATACGTTTGCTGATGGCTGGTTGGGTCAGGTGCAGGCGTTCACCCGCGCCGGAGAAACTGCCGGTCTCGGCGATGGCAATAAAGGCGTTGAGGTTGGCCAGGTCCATTGTGGTATTCCAGTTGGTAATCCAAAGCATAAAAAATATGAATTTGAGTTATTTAATGTAGCGCCATACCATCAGCCTCACAAGCCAAAGGGTTATTGAAAAGCCCGGCGCATAGAAATACCGCTGATGAGGACCGACTGATGGCCGGCAAAACGCTTTACGACAAGCTTTGGGATTCCCATGAAGTGAAACGGCGCGACGATGGTTCGTCGCTGATCTATATCGACCGTCACATCATCCATGAAGTGACCTCGCCCCAAGCGTTCGAAGGCCTGCGACTGGCCGGGCGCAAGCCTTGGCGCGTCGACTCGATCATCGCCACCCCGGACCACAACGTGCCGACCACCCCGGAGCGCAAGGGCGGGATCGACGCCATTGTCGACACCGTGTCGCGCCTGCAGGTGCAGACTCTCGACGATTACTGTGACGAATATGGCATCACCGAATTCAAGATGAATGACGTGCGTCAAGGCATCGTGCATGTCATCGGCCCGGAGCAGGGCGCCACCTTGCCGGGCATGACCGTGGTCTGCGGCGACTCCCACACCTCCACCCACGGTGCGTTCGGCGCCCTGGCCCACGGCATCGGCACCTCCGAGGTGGAACATGTGTTCGCCACCCAGTGCCTGGTCGCCAAGAAGATGAAGAACATGCTGGTACGCGTCGAAGGCAAGTTGCCGTTCGGCGTGACCGCCAAGGACATCGTGCTCGCCGTCATCGGCAAGATCGGCACCGCCGGCGGTAACGGCCATGCCATCGAATTCGCCGGCAGCGCCATTCGCGACCTGTCCATCGAAGGCCGCATGACCATCTGCAACATGTCCATCGAAGCCGGTGCCCGCGTGGGCATGGTGGCAGCGGACGAGAAAACCGTTGAGTACGTAAAAGGCCGTCCTTTCGCTCCGGCTGGCGCCGATTGGGACGCTGCAGTTGAAGCCTGGAAAGACCTGGTGTCCGACGCCGATGCGGTGTTTGACACCGTGGTCGAACTCGACGCTGCCCAGATCAAGCCGCAAGTCAGCTGGGGCACCTCGCCGGAAATGGTCCTGGCCGTCGACCAGAACGTGCCGGACCCGGCGCAGGAGGCCGACCTGGTCAAGCGCGGTTCCATTGAGCGCGCCCTGAAGTACATGGGCTTGAAGGCCAACCAGGCGATCACCGACATCCAGTTGGATCGCGTGTTCATCGGTTCCTGCACCAACTCGCGGATCGAAGACCTGCGCGCTGCGGCGGTGATCGCCAAGGGCCGTAAAGTCGCCTCGACCATCAAGCAGGCCATCGTGGTCCCGGGCTCAGGCCTGGTTAAAGCCCAGGCCGAAGCCGAAGGCCTGGACAAGATCTTCCTCGAAGCCGGTTTTGAATGGCGTGAGCCGGGCTGCTCGATGTGCCTGGCGATGAACCCGGATCGCCTGGAGTCGGGCGAGCATTGCGCGTCCACCTCCAACCGTAACTTCGAAGGGCGTCAGGGCGCCGGTGGCCGTACCCACCTGGTGAGCCCGGCCATGGCCGCTGCGGCTGCCGTCAACGGTCGTTTCATCGACGTTCGCGAATTGATCTGAGGAAAACCCGATGAGAGCTTTTACCCAACACACCGGTTTGGTCGCGCCGTTGGACCGTGCCAACGTCGACACCGACCAGATCATCCCCAAGCAGTTCTTGAAGTCGATCAAGCGCACCGGTTTCGGCCCCAACCTGTTCGACGAGTGGCGCTACCTGGACGTGGGCTACGCCTACCAGGACAACTCCAAGCGCCCGCTGAACAAGGACTTCGTGCTCAACGCCGAGCGCTACCAAGGCGCCAGCGTGTTGCTGGCCCGGGAAAACTTCGGTTGCGGCTCCAGCCGCGAGCACGCGCCGTGGGCCCTGGAAGAATATGGCTTTCGCAGCATCATCGCGCCGAGCTATGCCGACATCTTCTTCAACAACAGCTTCAAGAACGGCCTGTTGCCGATCATCTTGAGCGATGCGCAAGTGGATGAGCTGTTCAAGGCGGTGGAAGCCGATGTGGGTTACCAACTGACCATCGACCTGGCCGCGCAAACCGTGACCCGTCCGGACGGCAAGGTGTACCACTTTGAAGTGGACGCCTTCCGCAAACATTGCCTGATCAACGGTCTGGACGATATCGGCCTGACCTTGCAGGACGGCGATGCGATTGCCGCGTTTGAAGCCAAGCACCGGGCGAGCCAGCCTTGGTTGTTTCGCGACGCCTAAATTGATGTAGGCAGGACCGCCGCCATCGAGGGCAAGCCCCCTCCCACAGGGGAACGCATTCCAAATGTGGGAGGGGGCTTGCCCCCGATGAGGCCAGTGTTAACAACACACACCCAGGGGAAACACCATGACCAACACCGCCCACACCCAAGTCGTGCAAAAACAATTCGGCGAGCAAGCCTCGGCCTACCTGAGCAGTGCCGTGCACGCCCAAGGCACCGAATTCGCGCTGCTCCAGGCCGAGCTGGCCGGGCAGGGCGCTGCGCGACTGCTGGACCTGGGCTGCGGTGCTGGTCATGTGAGTTTCCATGTGGCGCCGCTGGTCAAGGAAGTGGTGGCCTACGACCTGTCCCAGCAGATGCTCGACGTAGTCGCTGGCGCCGCAGCGGATCGTGGCCTGGACAATATCCGCACCGTACACGGCGCGGCCGAGCGCCTGCCGTTCGCCGATGGCGAATTCGACTTCGTGTTCAGCCGTTATTCGGCGCACCATTGGAGCGACCTCGGCGTGGCCCTGCGCGAAGTGCGCCGCGTGCTCAAGCCGGGCGGCGTGGCGGCGTTTGTCGATGTCTTGTCACCGGGCAGCCCGCTGTTGGACACTTACCTGCAAACCGTCGAAGTGCTGCGCGACACCAGCCACGTGCGTGACTACTCCGCCGCCGAGTGGATGCGCCAGCTCAGCGAAGCCGGTTTGCATGTGCGCAGCAGCAGTCGCCAGCGCCTGCGCCTGGAATACACCTCGTGGGTCGAACGTATGCGCACACCGCCAGCGCTGCGCGCCGCGATCCTGGAGTTGCAGCAGGCGATGGGCCAGGAAGTGCGTGATTACTACGAGATTCAAGCCGACGGCACCTTCAGCACCGACGTGCTGGTGGTATGGGCCGAACGCTGATTAATTTTCCCGACCTGCCCACGGGCAGGTCGCTCGATGAAATGAGGAACCCATGAGCAAGCAGATTCTGATTCTCCCCGGCGACGGTATTGGTCCGGAAATCATGGCCGAAGCGGTCAAGGTCCTGGAACTCGCCAACAGCAAGTACAGCCTGGGCTTCGAACTGAGCCACGACGTGATCGGCGGCGCTGCCATCGACAAGCACGGCGTGCCCCTGGCCGACGAAACCCTGGACCGCGCCCGCGCCGCCGACGCGGTACTGCTGGGCGCCGTGGGTGGCCCGAAGTGGGACAAGATCGAGCGTGACATCCGCCCTGAGCGCGGCCTGCTGAAAATCCGCGCGCAGTTGGGCCTGTTCGGCAACCTGCGCCCGGCGATCCTCTACCCGCAACTGGCCGATGCTTCGAGCCTCAAGCCGGAAGTGGTCGCGGGCCTGGACATCCTGATCGTGCGTGAACTGACCGGCGGCATCTACTTCGGCTCGCCACGCGGCGTGCGTGAGTTGGAGAATGGTGAGCGCCAGGCCTACGACACCCTGCCGTACAGCGAGAGTGAAATCCGCCGTATCGCCCGTGTCGGTTTCGACATGGCCCGCGTGCGTGGCAAGAAGGTCTGCTCGGTGGACAAGGCCAACGTCCTGGCGTCCAGCCAACTGTGGCGTGAAATCGTCGAGGAAGTGGCCAAGGACTACCCGGACGTCGAGCTGAGCCACATGTACGTCGACAACGCCGCCATGCAATTGGTCCGTGCGCCGAAGCAGTTCGACGTGATCGTCACCGACAACCTGTTCGGCGACATCCTGTCCGACCAGGCCTCGATGCTCACAGGTTCCATCGGCATGCTGCCGTCGGCGTCCCTGGACACCAACAACAAGGGCATGTACGAGCCTTGCCACGGCTCGGCGCCGGACATCGCGGGCCAGGGCATTGCCAACCCGCTGGCGACCATCCTGTCGGTCTCGATGATGCTGCGCTACAGCTTCAACCTGAGCGACGCGGCGGACGCGATCGAGAAGGCCGTGAGCCTTGTGCTGGACCAGGGCTTGCGCACCGGCGACATCTGGTCGCAGGGTTGCACCAAGGTCGGTACGCAAGAAATGGGCGACGCAGTAGTCGCCGCGCTGCGGAATCTGTAATCTCTCGGGCCCGCTTGCAGTTGTTGCTGCAAGGCGGCCCACTTTTTAACAAGGTGTAGTTGCGATGAAACGTGTAGGTCTGATCGGTTGGCGCGGTATGGTCGGTTCCGTGCTCATGCAGCGGATGCTGGAAGAGCAGGATTTCGATCTTATTGAGCCGGTGTTTTTCACCACTTCGAACGTAGGTGGCCAAGGGCCGTCCGTGGGCAAGGATATTGCCCCGCTCAAGGACGCCTACAGCATTGAAGAGCTGAAAACCCTCGACGTGATCCTGACCTGCCAGGGTGGCGACTACACCAGCGAAGTCTTCCCCAAGCTGCGTGAAGCCGGCTGGCAGGGTTACTGGATCGACGCCGCGTCGAGCCTGCGCATGCAGGACGACGCCGTGATCATCCTCGACCCGGTCAACCGCAAGGTCATCGACCAGCAATTGGATGCCGGCACCAAGAACTACGTCGGCGGCAACTGCACCGTCAGCCTGATGCTGATGGGCCTGGGCGGCCTGTTCGAAGCCGGCCTGGTCGAGTGGATGAGCGCCATGACCTATCAGGCAGCTTCCGGCGCTGGCGCGCAGAACATGCGTGAGCTGATCAAGCAGATGGGCGCGACCCACGCCGCTGTCGCCGATCAACTGGCTGACCCGGCCAGCGCGATCCTCGACATCGACCGCCGTGTGGCCGAAGCCATGCGCAGCGATGCCTACCCGACCGAGAACTTCGGCGTGCCGCTGGCCGGCAGCCTGATCCCGTGGATCGACAAAGAACTGCCGAACGGCCAGAGCCGCGAAGAGTGGAAGGCCCAGGCCGAGACCAACAAGATCCTCGGTCGCTTCAAGAGCCCGATCCCGGTGGATGGCATCTGCGTGCGCATCGGCGCCATGCGTTGCCACAGCCAGGCGCTGACCATCAAGCTGAACAAAGACGTGCCGATCGCCGATATCGAAGGGCTGATCAGCCAGCACAACCCGTGGGTCAAGCTGGTGCCGAACAACCGCGACATCAGCATGCAGGAGCTGAGCCCGACCAAGGTCACTGGCACCCTGAATGTACCGGTGGGCCGTCTGCGCAAGCTGAACATGGGCACCCAGTACCTGGGCGCGTTTACTGTCGGCGACCAGTTGCTGTGGGGCGCGGCCGAGCCGCTGCGTCGCATGCTGCGGATTTTGCTGGAGCGTTGATCGCTTGAGGCAATAAGAGAAACCCGCGTTCTGGTGACAGGCGCGGGTTTTTTATTGTTCTTTCGGGCGCTATCGGGGGCAAGCCCCCTCCCACAGTGAACAGCATTTCAACGTTGGAATTCGGTCGAATGTGGGAGGGGGCTTGCCCCCGATAGCGCCATCAGCCACACCACAAGCCCCAGGTTAATTGCCTCACCCCCAGTCACCCGGTAAAGTGCCGCTCCCCCCGCAATGCCCGAGGCAGCCCCCATGACCCAGACCTTTGAAATTGCCGTGATCGGCGCCACCGGTACGGTGGGTGAAACGTTGGTGCAGATCCTCGAAGAACTGGCTTTTCCGGTGGGGACCCTCTACCTGCTGGCCGGTAATAATTCGGCAGGGGCTTCGGTGCCGTTTCGGGGCAAGAACGTGCGGGTCAAGGAAGTCGATGAGTTCGATTTCAGCAAGGCGCAATTGGCCTTCTTCGCAGCAGGCCCGGCGGTTACCCTGAGCTTCGCGCCGCGTGCCGTGGCGGCGGGCTGTTCGGTCATCGACTTGTCGGGCGCCTTGCCCGCCGAGCAGGCCCCCCAGGTGGTGCCGGAAGCCAACGCCCATATCCTTAAAGGCATGAAAAAGCCCTTCCAGCTCGGCAGCCCGAGCCCATCCGCGACCAACCTGGCAGTGGTGCTGGCACCGTTGCGCGGCGTGTTGGACATCCAGCGGGTCAACGTCACTGCCAATCTGGCGGTGTCTGCCCAAGGCCGCGAAGCGGTCAGCGAATTGGCCCGTCAGACTGCCGAGCTGTTGAATGTGCGCCCTTTGGAGCCAACATTCTTTGACCGGCAAATGGCCTTCAACCTGTTGGCACAAGTCGGCACGCCAGACGCCCAAGGTCATACAGCCCTGGAGAAACGTCTCGTACACGAACTTCGCGCGGTACTGGAAACTCCTTTGCTAAAGATTTCCGCAACTTGCGTTCAAGCCCCGGTGTTTTTTGGCGATAGCCTGACTGTGTCATTGCAACTGGGCGCGGCGGTCGATCTTGCCGCCGTCAATCGCGCATTGGAGGCCGCACCGGGTATCGAGCTGGTCGAAGAGGGCGATTACCCGACAGCCGTGGGCGATGCGGTGGGCCAGGATGTGGTGTATGTCGGTCGGGTTCGCGCCGGAGTGGACGACCCGGCGGAACTAAATTTGTGGCTGACGTCAGATAACGTACGCAAGGGGGCGGCCCTGAATGCCGTGCAACTGGCGCAGTTGTTGATAAAAGGCCTTGTGTAAAAGATACTTGGCGGCAATTTGTAGATTGATTCTAACCAAGCGCTATGCTTGGCCCCAAGCAGGAACAGTTGCGCGTCGGTGACCTATCGGCTCGCCATGCCTTATGGCAAGCGGTTACCAACCTTCTCGCAGGCCGGGGAGTGTTCAAACAAAGGATGAGGCTATGGTTCAAGTTCGCAAACTGGTGTTAGCAATAGCGGCCGCCTCGGCGCTGTCCTCCGGTATGGCGCAAGCGCTGCAGCTGGGGGAGATGACCCTCAAGTCGAAGTTGAACCAGCCGTTGTCGGTGGAAATCGAATTGCTCGATGTCGGTGGTCTCACGGCGTCCGAGATCACCCCGAGCCTGGCTTCATCCCAGGCATTTGTGGATGCGGGCGTTGATCGCCAGGCGTTTCTCAATGACCTGACGTTTACCCCGGTCATCAATCCCAGTGGTCGCAGTGTGGTGCGCGTCACCTCCAGCAAGCCGCTGCCGGATTCCTACGTACGTTTCCTGCTGCAAGTGCAATGGCCTAATGGCCGTTTGATGCGCGACTACAGTGTGTTGCTCGACCCGGCCAAGTTCGACCAATCTGCGTCCACCCCAGCAGCACCTGCACCGCGCGTGGGAACGCCGGCCAGCCCGGCGCCGGCGGTGAGCAAGCCGGCGCAGCACACCACCACCTCGCGCGACACCCTGTGGGAAATTGCCCAGAAGCATCGCAACGGTGGCTCGGTGCAGCAGACCATGCTGGCCATCCAGGCGCTCAACCCCGGCGCCTTTGTCGACGGCAATATCAACCGCCTGAAAACCGGCCAGGTGCTACGCCTGCCAGACACGGTGCAAAGCACAGCGTTGCCGCAACCTCAAGCGATCGCCGAAGTGACTGCACAGAATGCCGCATGGCGCCAGGGTCGACGCGCGGCCAGCAATCAGGCGGCGGGCAAGCAGCAACTGGACGCCACCCGGCGCACCCAGGCCGGCAACGCACCGTCGACCACCAATACCCAGGACAATTTGAGCCTGGTCTCGGCCGAAGCGGCCAAGAAGGGCGGCAAGGGCAAGGCCGCTGACAGTCAGGTCCTCAGCGACAAGCTGGCGATGACCCAGGAGCAACTGGACACCACTCGCCGTGATAACGACGAACTCAAGAGCCGTGCGGCAGATCTGCAAAGCCAGTTGGATAAACTGCAGAAGCTGATTCAACTGAAGAACGATCAATTGGCCCGTTTGCAGGCCGAAAAGGCTGACCCGGCCGCCCCGGCGACGGCGGCGATGCCCGCACAGTTGGCCGCCGCTCCGGCAACCGCTCCGGCGGCGCCTGCCGAGCCGGCCACCGCGCCAACGCCGGCCGCCCCGGCCGCGCAAGCAGCGGAGGAGGCCAAGCCGGTCGCAGCACCTGATAGCACGGAAGGCAAGTTCAATGACCTGCTGACCAACCCGGTTGTCCTCGGCGTGATCGGCGGCGCGGCTGGCCTTGTAGTGTTGTTGCTCCTCCTGCTGTGGGCGCGCCATCGCAACGCCCGCCGTGAACAGGAAAAGCACTTGCGCATGGCGCGGGCGCTGGCTGAAGAACCGGAATTTACCTCAAGTATCGAACAGGACCTGCCGTCGGACAGCTTCGAAGGCCTTGAAGTACCGCCGCCGAACGTCAAGCTGGCAGCCACTCCGGCACCTGCTCCGGTGGTTGCGCCGGCAGTGGCGGTTCCGACGGTTGCCTCCGTGCTGGCACCGCTGGCCGCTGCCGTGGCCCCGCAAAACGCCAACGATGCACTGGCTCAGGCCCAGTCCCATATCGATCGTGGCCATCTGAACCAGGCTGCCGACGTGCTCGAACAAGCGATCAAGCACGAGCCCAAGCGCAGCGACCTGCGTTTGAAGCTGATGGAAATCTATGGCCTGCAAGGCGACAAGGACGGTTTCGTCACCCAGGAGCGCCAACTGGTGGCCAATGGTGAAAACCATGCCCAGGTCGAGCAGCTCAAGTCGCGCTTTCCTGCGATGGCCGTATTGGCGGCGGGCGTCAGTGCAGCGGTTGCCGCAGCAGCGCTTGACGCTCAATACGTCAAGGACCTGCTGGAAGACAAGCCAGCGGCCCCGGCCCCCGAGCCTGCTGCACTCGACACCGATTTCGATCTGAGCCTGGATGAGCTGGAAGCGGCTTCACCGGCCAACCTGGATGACGAGAAGACGTTTGCAGCCCTCCTGGCGCAGCAATCCGCACCCGAGGCGGACGAGGAAAGCCTGTCGGACTTCGACCTGGATCTGCAGCTCGATACCCCGGCGTCGGGGCAATCCGACGACGATTTCCTTTCCGGTCTAGAGGATCAGATGAAGGACGCGGCGGCGGTCGAGCCACCGACGCTGACACCGGCGGCACTGGATGACTTCGATTTGCCGGAGGATTTCGATCTGTCCCTGGCGGACGAACCGGACGCAGCCGCCAAGCCTGATGCCTTTGCTTCGGAGCTGGACGATGTCAACGCCGAGCTGGATCGTCTGTCCCAGAGCCTGGAGCATCCACCCATCGAGCCGTCTTTCACTGCTGAAGATGCGGCCTTGGACAGCGATGAGCCGGAGTTCGATTTCCTGTCTGGCACCAATGAAGTCGCCACCAAGCTGGACCTGGCCCAGGCCTATATCGACATGGGCGATGTGGACGGCGCGCGAGACATCCTTTCGGAAGTGCTGACTGAAGGTGACGAGGTACAGCGCGGCGAGGCCAAGGAAATGCTCGGCAAAATCTGAGGGTTGGTGCAAGTCCAGTGTGGGAGGGGCGGTTGGCGTCAATCCCTAACAAAAGCGCACACCCCGCGACTGCCGCACTTATAATAGCCGCCTTTGCGTAACTCATCAGGCTCTCAGTTCTTGGCAAATATAGATAACCCGGCCGCCGAAATGGCGGCCGCTGGCTTTTACCGCATCGCCCTGGGCGTGGAATACAAGGGTTCGCGCTATCGCGGCTGGCAGCGCCAGGCGTCGGGCGTGCTGACGGTGCAGGAAACCCTGGAAAAGGCCCTTTCCAAAGTCGCCGATTCGCCGGTATCGCTGATGTGCGCCGGGCGTACAGATGCCGGCGTGCATGCCTGCGGTCAAGTGGTGCACTTCGATACCCAGGCCGAACGCACGATGAAGGCGTGGGTGATGGGCGCCAATATCAATTTGCCCCACGACGTCAGCGTCAGTTGGGCCAAGGTCATGCCGGCGCACTTTCACGCGCGCTTCAAGGCCATCGCCCGGCGTTATCGCTACGTGATCTACAACGACCAGATCCGCCCGGCGCACCTTAACGAAGAAATTACCTGGAACCACCGCCCGCTGGATGCCGAGCGCATGGCCGAAGCTGCGCAGCACCTGGTAGGCGTGCATGATTTCAGCGCCTTCCGTGCCGGCCAGTGCCAGGCTAAGTCGCCGATCAAGGAAGTCCATCACCTGCGGGTGACCCGTCACGGCAAGATGATCGTGCTGGATATCCGCGCCGGGGCTTTCCTGCATCACATGGTGCGCAACATTGCCGGTGTTTTGATGACCATCGGCACTGGTGAACGCCCGGTGGAGTGGGCCAGGGAAGTGCTGGAAAGTCGTGTCCGCCGTACGGGCGGCGTCACGGCGCATCCGTTTGGCCTGTACCTGGTGGATGTGGAGTACCGCGACGAGTTTGAACTGCCGCAACGCTTCATCGGCCCACACTTCCTCACAGGTTTCAGCGAACTTGGCGGCTGACGCCCGGAAAAGCTTTTGTTACCATCCGGGACTTTCTCGGTCCCACCCCTGAGGTTTCTACGACATGTCCGTCGTTCGCAGCAAGATTTGCGGGATTACCCGCATAGAAGACGCGCTGGCGGCAGTCGAGGCGGGGGCGGATGCCATCGGTCTGGTGTTTTATGCCAGGAGCCCGAGGGCGGTGAATGTGTTGCAGGCGCGGGCGATCATCGCCGCATTGCCGCCATTCGTGACCACCGTGGGTTTGTTCGTCAACGCCAGCCGCTGCGAACTCAATGAAACCCTGGATGCCGTGCAACTGGATATGCTGCAGTTTCACGGTGACGAAACCCCCGACGAATGTGAAAGCTACCAACGCCCGTATATCAAGGCGCTGCGGGTCAAGGCGGGTGATGATATCGCGGGTGCCTGTGCTGCCTATTCCAGCGCGCGTGGCATTCTGCTGGACACCTATGTCGAAGGCGTACCCGGTGGTACCGGCGAAGCGTTCGATTGGTCGCTGATTCCCGCGCAACTGAGCAAACCGATCATCCTTGCCGGTGGGCTCAATCCCGCGAATGTAGCGGCGGCCATTGAGCAGGTTCGGCCGTATGCCGTGGATGTCAGTGGTGGGGTGGAGCAAAGCAAGGGCATCAAGGATCACAGCAAGATTCGCGCATTCATGCAGGCCGTGCGCAACAGCAGTGGCGGGATGTGACGGCTGGCAGTCTGCCGCCGTCCATAACTACCACTGTGTAAAACAGCCCGGCGTCGCCTGAGGGAGGCCCGGAAATGAAGTGGCAACCTGCACTGGCAGGCTGTCTGGAAGGCTGAGGATGCAGGCTGGGAATGGCAGGTCGAACGTCTGACCCCGTCCAACCTGCGTCATCGCCACATATGAATTTAGCTCAAGGGCATACGCGGGGCTGTGTTCAAGCCACCGGTACTGGAGAAAGAAAGCATGAGCAACTGGTTAGTAGACAAACTGATCCCTTCGATCATGCGTTCCGAGGTGAAGAAAAGCTCGGTTCCTGAAGGTCTGTGGCACAAGTGCCCATCCTGCGACGCGGTGTTGTACCGCCCCGAGCTGGAAAAGACCCTGGACGTTTGCCCCAAGTGCAACCACCACATGCGTATTGGCGCCCGCGCCCGCATCGACATCTTCCTTGACGCCGACGGCCGCAACGAGCTGGGCGCTGACCTGGAGCCGGTGGACCGCCTCAAGTTCCGCGACGGCAAGAAGTACAAGGACCGCCTGACCGCTGCGCAAAAGCAGACCGGCGAGAAAGACGCGCTGATCTCGGTCAGCGGCAAGCTGCTCGGCATGCCGGTGGTGGTCTCGGCGTTCGAGTTCTCCTTCATGGGCGGCTCCATGGGCGCCATCGTCGGCGAGCGCTTCGTGCGCGCCGCCAACTACGCCCTGGAAAATCGTTGCCCGATGATCTGCTTCGCCGCCTCCGGTGGTGCGCGCATGCAGGAAGCCCTGATCTCCCTGATGCAAATGGCCAAGACCTCTGCGGTATTGGCGCGTCTGCGCGAAGAGGGCATCCCGTTCATCTCCGTACTGACCGACCCGGTCTACGGCGGCGTTTCCGCCAGTTTGGCAATGCTGGGTGATGTGATCGTCGGCGAGCCAAAGGCCCTGATCGGCTTTGCCGGCCCGCGCGTGATCGAGCAGACCGTGCGCGAAAAGCTGCCGGAAGGCTTCCAGCGCAGCGAGTTCCTGCTGGAACACGGCGCAATCGACCTGATCATCCCGCGCGGCGAGCTGCGCCCACGCCTGGGCAGCCTGCTGGCACAAATGATGGGCCTGCCGACACCGGTTTACGTCGCGCCTAAAGTCGAGCCAATCGTTGTGCCGCCGGTGCCTGCGAACCTATGACCCAACGTACCCTGGGCGAATGGCTCGCCTACCTTGAGCAGTTGCATCCGTCCGCCATCGACATGGGCCTGGAGCGCTCGCAACAGGTAGCGGCCCGCCTTGGGTTGGGCCGGCCCGCACCGCGCGTGATCACGGTGACCGGCACCAACGGCAAAGGCTCAACCTGCGCCTTTGTTGCCGCGCTGCTGCAAGCCCAAGGGCTGAAAGTCGGCGTGTACAGCTCGCCGCATCTGCTGCGTTACAACGAGCGGGTGCAACTCAATGGCGTCGAAGCCACTGATGAGCAACTCTGCGAAGCCTTCGCCGCACTCGATGCCGGGCGGGGCGAGATTTCCCTGACTTACTTCGAAATGGGCACCCTGGCGGCGTTCTGGCTGTTCGAGCGTGCGCAACTGGATGTGGTCGTATTGGAAGTGGGCCTGGGTGGGCGCCTGGACACGGTCAACGTGGTCGATGCGGATCTGGCGCTGGTCACCAGTATTGGCGTGGATCATGTTGATTACCTGGGTGATACCCGCGAGTCCGTGGCCTATGAAAAGGCCGGGATCTTCCGCCAGGGCAAGCCTGCGCTGTGCGGTGACCTGGATCCGCCACAGCCCTTGCTGGACAAGGTGCGTGAGCTGGACTGCGGGTTTTTCCTGCGTGGCCGCGAATTCAATCTTGAGATCGGTGATCAGCACTGGCAATGGCGCGGTCGGGATGCGCGTGGGCTGGATGTAGAGCTGCGCGATCTGCCCTTGCTGAATCTGCCGATGGAAAACGCCGCGCTCGCGCTGCAAGCCTATCTGTTGCTGGACTTGCCTTGGCATGCTGAGCAGATTGCGGCGACTTTGCTGGCGACCCGCGTGGTGGGGCGTCTGGATCGTCGTGCGTTCGACTGGCACGGCAAGCGCCTGAACCTGCTGCTGGATGTGGGGCATAACCCCCATGCGGCGCAATACCTGGTACAACGCCTGACGCGCACACCGCCGGTGGGGCGTCGTCTCGCTGTATTCGGTTTGCTCGCCGACAAGGACCTGGAGGGTGTGGTTGCACCGCTGCTGGGCAGCGTCCAGGCTTGGGCGGTCGCGCCGCTGGATACGCCCCGTAGCCGTCCGGCCCATGAGCTTGAGATCGCGTTACAGAACCTTGGTGCGCCCGTGACGTCGTATGCAAGCGTGACTGCTGCCCTGGAAGCCCAGTGTGCGGTGGCGACGGCCGAGGACGAGATTCTGTTGTTCGGATCATTTTATTGTGTTGCCGAGGCGCTTGAGTGGTTGGCCCGGCGCTCCACGGAGGAAGCTGCACATGGCATTACTGGATAGCGCATACAAGCAGCGAATGGTTGGAGCCCTGGTGCTGGTGGCATTGGCGGTGATTTTCCTGCCGATGCTGTTTTCCCGCCAGGACGAGCAGCGCCAGGTGGTCGTTGAGGCTCCGGCTGCGCCCCAGGCGCCGGCGGTGCCGCAGGTGCAGGTCGAGCCGGTGGTGGTGCCTGAGCCGCAGGCGTTGCCGGAAGAAGAGCCGGTGCCGACCGATGATGAGGTGGCCGCGCAGCAGGCGCCGTCGATGCCGGTGCAGCCAAGCGTGCCGGTGGTCAAGCCGACACCTGCTCCGGCGGTCGCCGCCAAGCCAGCGACGCCTGCGCCTGCGCCCAAACCTGTAGCGCCACAGCCTGCCGCGCCGGGCAAGCCGGACGTGGGGCAGAGTCGTATCGATCCGAATGGCTTGCCGATCAGTTGGTCGATCCAGGTGGCCAGCCTGGGCAATCGCGAAGGCGCCGACGCTTTGCAGAAGAAGCTGCGTGCCCAGGGTTACAACGCCTACATCCGTAGCGCTGACGGCAAGAACCGCGTGTTTATCGGGCCGCTGATCGAGCGCGCCGAGGCGGATCGGCTGCGGGATTTGCTGGACCGTCAGCAAAACCTGAAGGGCTTCGTGACCCGCTTCCAGCCTGAGCGCGGCTGAGTCCGTGGAATGCAATCCAATGTGGGAGGGGGCAAGCCCTTCCCACATTGGTTTTGCAGTGGGGTTGAAATCGGGCTGCCTCGCCACAAACTATTGATTTGCAAAGCAGCCGCAATCACAGCTTACCGACAGCCCGACGCTCTGCTAAAATGCGCCGCCTTATCCGTCCGTAGGCTCAAACGTGCCATTTACCTGGGTTGACTGGGCGATCGTTGCAATCGTCGCCATCTCCGCTTTGATCAGTCTAAGCCGCGGCTTCGTAAAAGAAGCACTGTCGTTGCTGACCTGGATCATCGCAGGAGTCGTAGCCTGGATGTTCGGCGGTTCATTGTCGGTCTATCTGGCCGGATACATCGAGACACCTTCGGCTCGCGTCATCGCGGGCTGCGCCATCATGTTCATCGCCACGCTGCTGGTGGGGGCAATGGTCAATTATCTTATTGGCGAGTTGATACGTGTTACCGGCCTCTCCGGGACCGATCGATTTCTCGGCATGGCCTTCGGCGCTGCGCGTGGCGCGTTGCTGGTGGTCGTAGCGGTCGGGCTGTTGAGCCTGGGGCCGGTACAGCAGGATTCGTGGTGGCAGGAGTCGGTACTCGTGCCAAAATTTCTATTGGTTGCAGATTGGTCCAAGAACCTCATATTGGGGTGGAGCAGTCAGTGGCTGGCCAGCGGAATCAGCGTACCCGCTGATCTTCCGTTCAAGGAACACCTCTTGCCGGCCAAAACGCCGCAGTAAGCTGTGTTCAGTCAAGATTCATTAAGTAGGGGTTGCGTCGCATGTGTGGCATCGTCGGTATCGTCGGTAAGTCGAACGTCAATCAGGCGCTGTATGACGCGCTAACCGTCCTCCAGCACCGCGGCCAGGACGCTGCCGGTATTGTGACCAGCCACGACGGCCGGTTATTCCTGCGCAAGGATAATGGCCTGGTACGTGACGTGTTCCATCAGCGTCACATGCAGCGCCTCGTCGGGCACATGGGCATTGGTCATGTGCGTTACCCGACTGCTGGTAGCTCGACTTCGGCCGAAGCTCAACCGTTCTACGTCAACTCGCCTTACGGCATTACCCTGGCGCATAACGGTAACCTGACCAACGTTGAGCAACTGGCCAAGGAGATTTACGAATCTGACCTGCGCCACGTTAACACCAGCTCCGACTCGGAAGTGCTGCTCAACGTGTTCGCCCACGAGCTGGCCCAGCGCGGCAAGCTGCAGCCGACCGAAGAAGACGTGTTTGCCGCCGTTATCGACGTGCACAATCGTTGCGTCGGCGGTTACGCCGTCGTTGCGATGATCACCGGCTACGGCATCGTCGGCTTCCGTGACCCGCACGGTATTCGCCCAATCGTGTTCGGTCAGCGTCACACCGACGAAGGCGTCGAGTACATGATCGCGTCCGAAAGCGTGTCCCTGGACGTGTTGGGCTTCACCCTGATCCGCGACCTCGCGCCGGGCGAAGCGGTGTACATCACCGAAGACGGCAAGCTTCACACCCGTCAGTGCGCCGTAGCGCCGAAACTCACCCCGTGCATCTTCGAACACGTCTACCTGGCGCGTCCGGATTCGATCATCGATGGCGTTTCGGTGTACAAGGCGCGCCTGCGCATGGGCGAGAAGCTGGCCGACAAGATCCTGCGCGAGCGTCCCGAGCACGACATCGACGTGGTGATCCCGATCCCGGACACCAGCCGCACTGCTGCGCTGGAGTTGGCCAACCACTTGGGCGTCAAGTTCCGCGAAGGCTTCGTGAAAAACCGTTACATCGGTCGTACCTTCATCATGCCGGGCCAGGCTGCGCGTAAGAAGTCGGTGCGTCAGAAGCTCAACGCCATCGAGCTGGAATTCCGCGGCAAGAACGTGATGCTGGTGGACGATTCCATCGTGCGCGGTACCACCTGCAAGCAAATCATCCAGATGGCCCGTGAAGCCGGTGCGAAGAACGTGTACTTCTGTTCCGCAGCGCCTGCCGTGCGTTACCCGAACGTGTACGGTATCGACATGCCGAGCGCCCACGAACTGATCGCACACAACCGCACCACCCAGGACGTGGCCGATCTGATCGGCGCCGATTGGCTGATCTACCAGGACCTGCCGGACCTGATCGAAGCGGTCGGCGGTGGCAAGATCAAGATCGAGCAGTTCGACTGCGCCGTGTTCGACGGCAAGTACGTGACCGGTGACGTCGACGAGGCCTACCTGAACAAGATCGAGCAGGCGCGTAACGACTCGTCGAAGATCAAGACCCAGGCGGTCAGCGCGATCATCGATCTGTACAACAACTGAGTAGACACCGGCCCTGAGGGGCCGGTTTTGTATCTTAAATAAAGAATTGAGTAAGGAGTCGCAGCATGAGTCAGGAATGGGATGCCGGTCGGTTGGACAGCGACCTCGATGGCGTAGCTTTCGATACCCTGGCTGTGCGCGCCGGCCAGCACCGTACCCCGGAAGGTGAGCACGGTGACCCGATGTTCTTTACCTCCAGCTACGTGTTCCGCACGGCGGCCGACGCTGCTGCGCGCTTTGCTGGCGAAGTGCCGGGTAACGTTTATTCCCGCTACACCAACCCGACTGTACGCGCGTTTGAAGAGCGTATTGCGGCGCTGGAAGGTGCAGAGCAGGCGGTGGCAACGGCCACCGGCATGGCGGCGATCCTGGCGGTGGTGATGAGCCTGTGCAGTGCCGGCGACCACGTGCTGGTGTCGCGCAGCGTGTTTGGTTCGACCATCAGCCTGTTCGAGAAGTATTTCAAGCGCTTCGGTGTTGAAGTGGACTACGTGCCCCTGGCGGATTTGTCCGGCTGGGATGCGGCGATCAAGTCCAATACCAGGTTGCTGTTTGTCGAGTCGCCGTCCAATCCGCTGGCCGAACTGGTGGATATCGCCGCATTGTCCGAAGTGGCTCACGCCAAAGGCGCGATGCTGGTGGTCGACAACTGCTTCTGCACGCCTGCCTTGCAGCAGCCGCTGAAGCTGGGCGCGGACATTGTGGTGCACTCGGCCACCAAGTTCATCGACGGCCAGGGTCGTTGCATGGGCGGTGTGGTTGCCGGTCGCAGCGAGCAGATGAAGGAAGTGGTGGGCTTCTTGCGCACCGCCGGCCCGACCCTGAGCCCGTTCAACGCCTGGATCTTCCTCAAGGGCCTGGAAACCCTCAGCCTGCGGATGAAGGCCCATTGTGCCAACGCCCAGGCACTGGCTGAGTGGCTGGAGCAGCAGGACGGTATCGAGAAGGTGCATTACGCCGGCCTCAAGAGCCATCCACAACACGAACTGGCCCAGCGTCAGCAGCGGGGTTTCGGCGCTGTGGTGAGTTTCGAAGTGAAGGGTGGCAAAGAGGGCGCGTGGCGCTTTATCGATGCGACCCGCCTGATCTCCATCACTGCCAACCTGGGTGACAGCAAGACCACCATTACCCATCCGAGCACCACGTCCCACGGACGCCTGGCGCCGCAGGAGCGTGAAGCCGCCGGCATCCGAGACAGCCTGATCCGTATCGCGGTAGGCCTGGAAGACGTCGCTGATCTGCAGGCTGACCTGGCTCGCGGGCTGGCTGCCTTGTGATCGAGTGGTCCACGGAGGCCGCAACGGCCAGTAATGGGCGCGTCGCCCTGGTGACGGGCGCGGCGCGGGGCATTGGCCTCGGGATTGCCGCGTGGCTGATCAGCGAAGGCTGGCAGGTGGTCTTGACCGATCTGGACCGCGAGCGCGGCTCCAAGGTGTCCAAGGTGCTGGGCGAGAATGCCTGGTTTATCACCATGGATGTGGCTGACGAGAAACAGGTGGCCCAAGGGGTCGCCGAAGTCCTGGGGCAATTCGGTCGTTTGGACGCGTTGGTCTGTAACGCTGCGGTGGCCGATCCGCACAATATCACCCTGGAAAGCCTTGACCTGGCTTACTGGAACCGCGTGCTGGCCGTTAACCTCAGTGGTCCGATGTTGCTGGCCAAGCACTGTGCGCCTTACCTGCGTGCCCACGGCGGCGCCATCGTCAACCTGGCGTCGACCCGGGCCCGTCAGTCGGAGCCGGATACCGAGGCTTATGCGGCGAGCAAGGGTGGCCTGTTGGCGCTGACTCACGCCTTGGCGATGAGCCTCGGGCCGGAAGTGCGGGTGAATGCGGTCAGCCCTGGCTGGATTGATGCCCGTGATCCAGCTGCGCGGCGTGCCGAACCTTTGACTGATGCCGATCATGCCCAGCATCCGGCGGGCAGGGTGGGTACGGTAGAGGACGTGGCGGCGATGGTGGCGTGGCTGCTGTCGCGCCAGGCCGGGTTTGTCACGGGGCAAGAGTTTGTGGTGGACGGTGGCATGAGCAAGAAGATGATTTACAGCGAGTAGGGCGGGTAGCCGTCTTGAAGCAATTTTGTCTTTTTCAGAAAAACTTCAAGCAGGCTATTGACTTAGGTCCGCTACCTGCGTAAATTTCGCGGCCTCAACGAAGCAAAGGGTGATTAGCTCAGCTGGGAGAGCATCTGCCTTACAAGCAGAGGGTCGGCGGTTCGATCCCGTCATCACCCACCACTTCTTGAGAGTTTTGCCTTCGGGTAAGACGCAACGTTAAAGGTTGCACCGACGCGCAGCGGTAGTTCAGTCGGTTAGAATACCGGCCTGTCACGCCGGGGGTCGCGGGTTCGAGTCCCGTCCGCTGCGCCATATTTTCCAGGTTCGATTCGTCGGGCTTGAGATTGAACAGCCAAGCTGATCGATCAGAAGTTAAAAGACGGTTGAGGCGGTTTGCTCGGCCGGTCAAGCGATACGCAGCGGTAGTTCAGTCGGTTAGAATACCGGCCTGTCACGCCGGGGGTCGCGGGTTCGAGTCCCGTCCGCTGCGCCATATCTGCCTCAAGGCCCACTGAACGCCTTGAAGCACAAAGAAAGCCACTGGCTGCTTTGATCCGATAGCAAAGACCCTGGTCGAAAGACCGGGGTTTTTTGTGTCTGCGATTTGGCCATTTTTTGCGAGAGCCGGCGAACCGGCTCCCATTGATTTGTCAGAAGCCCAGCTTATCCCGCAGCCCATAATACCAAGCCCCCAGTGCCGCAAACGGTGTGCGCAACAGTTGCCCGCCTGGGAATGGGTAGTGCGGCAGGTCGGCAAACGCATCAAAGCGCTCTGCCTGGCCTCTCAGCGCTTCCGCCAGGACCTTGCCCGCCAAGTGGGTGTACGTCACGCCATGGCCGCTGCAGCCCTGTGAGTAGTAGATGTTGTCGCCCAGGCGACCGACCTGCGGCAAGCGTGACAGGGTCAGCAGGAAGTTGCCGGTCCAGGCGTAGTCGATCTTCACATCCTTGAGTTGCGGGAAGGCCTTGAGCATCTTCGGGCGGATGATTGCTTCGATGTTCGCCGGGTCGCGCGCGCCATACACCACGCCGCCGCCGAAGATCAGGCGCTTGTCACTGGTGAGGCGATAGTAGTCGAGCAGGTAGTTGCAGTCCTCTACGCAGTAATCCTGCGGCAGGAGGGTCTTGGCCAGCTCATCCCCGAGTGGCGCGGTGGTGATCACCTGAGTGCCACAAGGCATCGACTTGGCCGCCAACTCCGGCACCAGGTTGCCCAGGTAGGCATTGCCCGCGACGATGATGAACTTGGCCCTGACCTTACCTTCGGCCGTATGTACCACCGGATTGGCACCCCGCTCGATGCGCACCGCCGCCGATTGTTCGTAGATCGTACCGCCCAGGGACTCCACGGCTGCCGCTTCACCCAGCGCCAGGTTGAGTGGATGGATGTGGCCGCCACTCATGTCCAGCAGTCCGCCGACATAGTTGTCACAGGCCACTACCTCGCGAATGCGGCGCTCGTCCAGCAATTCCAGCTGCGTATGGCCGTAGCGTTCCCACAAGCGCTTCTGCGACTCCAGGTGGCCCATGTGCTTGCTGTTGAGTGCCGCGAACACGCCGCCGTCCTTCAGGTCGCACTGGATCTGGTATTTGGCCACCCGCTCGCGAATGATCCTGCCACCCTCGAACGCCATCTGCCCCAGCAACTGCGCCTGCTGGGGGCCGACGCTGCGCTCGATCACATCAATGTCACGGCTGTAGCTGTTGACGATCTGTCCACCATTGCGGCCCGACGCGCCAAAACCCACCTTGGCAGCTTCCAGCACCGTCACGCGAAAACCGTTCTCCAGCAGAAACAGCGCGCTGGACAGGCCGGTATAGCCGGCGCCAATCACGCACACATCGGTTTCGACGTCCCCTTGCAACATTGGGCGCGGCGGAACGGCATTGGCGGAAGCGGCGTAATACGACTGGGGGTAGGGGGTGTTCGCCATCCTGGAACCTCTGTTTTATATTTTTTACGAGTGCTCCGATCCTACCTGAGTTGAAAATTGCCTGCCAGCCACCCGAAAAAGCGCGGCGCACCGGCCACAAATAAAAAATTCGCATATTCATAGGCTTAGCTGCAAAAAAGATGTTGACACCCCTTCGGAATTCCGTAGAATGCCGCCTCACAGCAGGCACGTAGCTCAGTTGGTTAGAGCACCACCTTGACATGGTGGGGGTCGTTGGTTCGAGTCCAATCGCGCCTACCAAACAAAATCCGCTCTGCTGGGCGGTCTAGAAGGGCTCACCGAAAGGTGGGCCCTTTTTTGTTGTCTGCGATTTCTACAAAACGTTCACAAAATATCTGGTTCATTCACACAGGGCAATGTGAACGCCCGGGGAAGGTTGTTTTAGCTCGAGCCTTGCATTTCAAATGATGCTGGAATAGGTATTGGCTGCGATTCTAAATATGCTTACCTAGTCTCATGTTTTTAAAAGAGTTTTTAAAAAATTCTCAGCATTTATCTCGCATATTTCAGGGCATAAGTAGAACAACTCATAGACTTGTGGTATGCACCGAGTGCCACATGACCATTAGAAATGGTCACAGAACGTACCGGTAACCAAAGCGATAATTTCCATATCGCACCTCTGGGTGACATATAGCTTCACGCTATCTGCGTATTCCTACGAGCTGTAGGCTTTCGTAGTGGTGCTAGAAACAGTAAAAGTTGCCATACTCAAGCGCTACTCACGTGTATGACCACTAATGAAGTCCACTCGAGTAACCTTTGGGTCTCCAAGCCTTTTGTATTTTATGCTGAGCAGGAGCATGGAAGCATGTCTGATTCATACGATCTCTCGCAACTAGATTCAAACTCTTTTGAACATTTGGTCAACTTTCTCGCGTTAAAAGTTTTGGGGAAGGGCGTTACTGGATTTGCACGCGGGGCTGATGGTGGTCGGGATGGCTATCTAGTAGGCGAAGCTCCTTATCCAACGGAGTCCGAGCGATGGCGGGGGAGCTGGTATATTCAGTCAAAGTTCCATAAACCGCACCTGTCGAAAAATCCTCAAGCTTGGTTAGTTAATGAAGTGAAAAAAGAGCTGGAAAGTTATTCAAAGTCGGAAAGCAGGGTTGTTCCCGATATTTGGATAATAGCGACAAATATAGAGCCATCTGGAAATATTAAGACCGGGTCTTATGATGCTGTTAAGGAGTTGGTTGAGGAACATTTTGGGGTCGGGTACAAAGTTGATATCTGGGGCGGGCGAAAAATACTAGATTTTCTGGCTCAAGATCCCAATGCTGCGTCATATTACGGGCATTTTTTGACGCCGGGAAATGTCTTAACGACTGTTTATAATCAAGTTGGTGACGCTAGTGCTCAAGTAAAAAGTATAATAAATAACTTGATCCTAGATCAGTTCAATGATCAGATTTATACTAAGTTAGAACAGGCAGGCTCTCTAGGTGTCAGGCCGAAAATTAATGAGCTGTTTGTTGATTTGCCTGTGGAGTGTAATTTTCACAGTGAGTTGGCAGACGTAATGGAAACTTTAGTTGCTACCTCTGCTAACGTCCATAAAGCTACCGTGTGGAATTCTTTTGGTGATGGCTGGAGAGATTGGTCTACTGTTCCTAAGAGAGCGCGTGTAATTTTATTGAAGGGCGGGCCGGGCCAAGGTAAATCTACCGCTGGGCAGTTTTACGCTCAAGTACAAAGAGCAGCTCTGCTACTTGAGCCGCATGCTCCAATTGTCATGCCTGATATACTGGAAGTGGCGAGAGATTTTGTCAAAACTGCCGACGGGTTAAACTTTCTGCCGGTCAATGCGCGTATACCCGTTAGCGTAGAGTTAAAAGATTTTGCTTCTTGGTTTGGGGCTCGTAGCAGTAGCGAATCTCGAGGAGTAATTACATACCTCTGTGAGAAAATCTCACTAAAGATAGATCAAAAAGTTGAGGGTGGTACTCTAAAAAGAGCTATAGCATCGCGAGGATGGTTTTTTAACTTCGATGGGCTTGATGAAGTTCCAAATGATGTAAAGGACGATATTGCTAATGAAATAATCCGTTTCTCTAATTTAGTACTTCCAGAACTCGATGCAGACGCGTTGATACTCTGTACTACACGGCCTCAAGGTTACTCAGGACAATTTGAAAATTTAAATGCGTCTGTGTTGGAACTTTCATCTTTGTCTCCAAGTGTGGCGATGAAATGCGCTGAAGGGGTATTGAAATTTGGTCGTAGTGCTACAGAGAGCGCTGGATCAATAGAAGTCTTACAGTCGGCAATGGAATCTGCTCAAGTTCGTGAGTTGATGACCACTCCTTTACAATCACACATTATGGCAGTAGTAGTCAGGGATGGGGGAAGGCCGCCAGAGAAAAGATGGGAGCTCTTTGATAATTTTTATCAGGTAATGAAGAAAAGAGAAAGCCTTAAGAATTTTCCGGATATTAGAATTTCTAAGTTTCTAAGGGAAAACACAATTCTATTGAAGGCTATACACTCGCGTCTAGGTATAACGCTCCATGCAAGTGCGGAAACAAGTAATGGAGCAGACACTACATTAAAGCGCGAGCAATTTTGCGAACTGGCTCGGCAGACGACAAAGCTCTATGTTGAAAAAAATGTTGACGAGTTAGTCGATACTCTCATGGAGGCTACTGTTGAGAGGTTAGTATTTGTTAATACACCTGAGAGCAGTACTACTCTTCGATTTGATATTCGTCAGCTTCAAGAGTTTTTCGCTGGTGAGTTTATATACTCAAACATAGATCCTTTAGTGCTACGTTCTAGGTTAGAAGTAATTGGTGCGGATTCTCATTGGCGTGAGGTCATGCATTTTGTTATCAGTGCGCTAGTGGTGAATATGAGACCTACTGAGCTTTCTGTAGCTTTGCAGGTCATATGTAAGATTGATGATAGCGATGTCTCGCATTACGCACGGGTGCTACGCCGTAGGATGGGGGTAGGCGCTATTTTAGCACTTCGTCTGTTGTGTGAAGGGGTGCTAGAGCAGGATAGATCAGTAAGAATGAAGTTTAAAGAGTCTCTTGTGCCTCTTTACGCTATGACAGATATTAATGTGCTAAGTCATGTTGCTACTATGTCTCATGAGGCGTCTTTGGAATGGCTCTTAAATTGTATGATAGACGCCTTATTTGAATATAGTGAACCAGAGCAAATTGGAGCGGCAGTTGGCTTAGTGATGAGACTGCCAGATTCCCATGAGCGAGTAGGGGAGGTAAAGTCAAAGCTTTTCGGGGCATCTAATCAGTATCTGAATAGAGTGTTTAGAACTTATCTTTCTTATAATATTTCGAATTATAGAGGGCGACAAGAGCTAGTGTCGTCTAGCTGGTTTCTAGAGGGAATTGTAAGTTTGTTTGCAAGTGATACGCTTGGTGACATTGATGTAATGGTCATCCTTCGAATTTTGCGACAAAATGAAAATATTCAAAGTCGATTTGCTCATTTGGGTATGCAAAAAGATGAGGTTGAGCTTTTTTCACTACTTTTTGAAATTGAGGTGCCTGGTCAAGAAGTAGAAAGAGATTTGATCAAGCTTGACTGTATTACACTTGTTAAAAATGTGCATAGTTGGCAGTCAAAAACTATCCCTAAGCAAATTACTAATACAGGAGAAAAGATTTTTGTAGGTGGATCTCCAATATTGAATATGCTTTCTGCGGTTATGAGGTTTATTCGTACTCAGCGGATAGATGATTTACTTATTATTTTGCGAACTCATGTTAAGTACGATTTGAACGAAGGTTTTTTGGCAAGCCATATTCATCCTCTGCTGCCAATCAAGTTTGACGATGAACCAATGCGTTCACAGTTAAAATTTTATAATGGTGTGACTCAGGAAGAGCTTGACCGTTTGCTTTCCGGAGGTAGCTCTCCTGTTTATAAAATGCCCTCTGTTTTTAGTATTGTTGATATCGGAACGGTAGATAGCTGGGAGCGAGCTAATGAATTGTCTAAATATCACTGTGAGGTCGCGCTCTCTTTTTTCATGCCTCCGGCCTACTATTGTGATGTTGATATTTTTTATGCTGATGAAGAAAAGAGGTTAGGAGTATTTGAGCTAATAAAAAATAATATCCATGTTATGTATTATCATTTTTCAGTATGGGGGTACGTTTTTGAAAAGCTTGATAAATATGCTGCTGAATTGCGTGAGCTTCTGGTGATAAATGCATTAAATGAGCAATTACATATTGATGCACTCGCAGTTTATCCTTTTGTAGTGAGCCTGCCTAGCGAGAATAACTTCCTTCCTTTGTTAGCTAATTTTATTCCGCAAAATTTAGGGCGTAACATATTGGGTTTAGAGGAAAGTTCAAGTGTATCTGATGTGTTGTCGTTATATGGTCTTGATAGTAAGGCGCTTGAGGCTGTTTACCAGGATGAAAGCAATTCCGACTTAATTCGTGCAGCTGCATTTGGATGCTACGTTTGTCATGCAAGAGAGAGTGATAGTGAAGTTGCTCTCGAGTTTTTTACACGTAAATTAGATGATGTTGTTATTTATTTTGCGGAGTTACAAGTTCCAGATTGGTATGTTAGTTGTTTGGTATATGCATTTGAGTATTTTGATCTCAATGATCGAAAGGTAGTTGATTTCGCTGGTAGAATTATTCATACCTATAGGGAAAATTATAATGCTAGGAGCATACTAAATATTTTACTGTCGAAATGGAGGGAGCGATCGAGCGCACCTGTGCAATCAAGAGCCGTTTTAGAACACTGGCTGAAAGAATGATTTAATATTCATCGGAGAGGAGGGAAGTGCTGATTCTCTTCTCTTTTTCTAAAGGTGCGATAATTAAATTGATCGGAGCGGCAGGATCAAGGAATTTGATATGGTTGTAATCTGGTCTGTAGTCCATTAGTTAGTTAACTATGTACGAGCGATGCGTTAATGTGATCTAACCTGAATAGCTACTTTGGTTTCTTTGTAAGATTGTGATATTGAACTGTTTTGATTTAAAAGTTTTCTCTGGTTTAAGCTAAAGGTCTCGATGGTCTGCGAAAGCTTATTTAGATGCATTTGTTGGTCATTAGGCGGGCAAAGTATAGTAGCAGGGGCTCTATTGTAATTCCTAGGTCTACTCAAATCCGATAGACTTTCAATTAGGTGATACTTAGCTAGGACGCGCGAATCATGAAGTACCGTGAGAGTCAACTGGATAAAAGTCTTAGACAGTGGTTTGCTAATGATAATTCGAAAGCTTTATTGAGGCATATTCGGTTAGTTTCTGGAGGAATGAGAGGATTAACACCATTCCAAGTCGATCTCGAATATCCTATAAGTGCGTTCGCTGGTGTAAATGGATCTGGAAAATCTACACTTCTAGCTCTGGCATGTTGTGCGTACCACAATGATGTAAAAGCGTTCAGGTTGCCAAAGCGGAAGATAAGTTACTATACGTTTTCAGATTTTTTTATTCAGCATACTGAAGAAATTCCTCCTCAAGGAGTAATTATTTCTTACGGTCTGGCTCATGATAATTGGCGAAGTATACCTGTCGGGATTGGTTATCAGAATAGGATAAAGAAGCAAGGCGGTAAATGGAATGATTATGATGTTAGGGTCAAGAAGACTGTTGTATTTTTAGGGATTGAGAGAATAGTTCCTCATGCGGAGAGAAGCCAGTCTCGTTCCTACTCTCGCTCATTCAGAGATGTTAAGGTTAAAGGGTGGGAGGATAATGTTAAGGATGTGGTTGGTTACATTCTTGGGAAAAAATATGATGACTATCGACATTTAGAATATACGAAATATAGTTTGCCGATCGTAAAGGTTGGAGGTGTTACTTATTCTGGTTTTAATATGGGGGCGGGTGAAAATGCTCTGTTTGAAATTTTCTCAACTATCTACTCTTGTGGTCAGAACTCCTTGCTGGTGTTGGATGAAATAGAATTAGGGCTTCATTCAAAGGCGCAGCGGCTTTTCATTGAGAAGCTCAAAGAAGTTTGCATGCAGACTCATACTCAAGTGATATGTACTACGCACTCTAAGGAAATATTCCAATGCCTCCCAGACGATGCAAGATTTTTTATAGAGACAGTTGGTGGAAGAACTAAGATTACGGCGGGAATATCTTCGGAGTTCGCTTTTTCCAAGCTTGGTGCTTTGGATCAAAAAGAACTCGACATTTTTGTAGAGGATCAGGTTGCTCGTACAATTATTCAAACGGCGCTAAGTGCGGCTGTGCGCTCGAGAGTTACAATCAGAGTGATCGGATCTGCATCTGCTATATCCAAACAACTTGCGGCTTTATATGTGCGGGGAGAAGAAAAACAAACACTAGCGATTTTTGATGGTGATCAAAAATCTCTAAAGTCCGATAATTTAAATTTTGCTTTAAGAATGTCTGAAAAACCTGCTGAAGGTTTTAAGTTATGGTTCAATAGTAAGGTCTCTTATCTGCCAGGAAGTACTTGGCCGGAGGCATGGATAGTACAGATGAGTAAAGGTGCTCCTGACGCCGTTGCTTCTGTGTTAGGTATCGAGGTCGAGCAATGTTTGGAGGTGCTTGAATATGCGTTACAGGCAGGGAAACATAATGAGTTTTTTGAAATATCTCAACATGTTGGGCTTGATAAGGATCAGTGCTTGAGTCTGCTTTGTGGTGTTGTTTGTCAAAACTTTCCAGATGAGTTCAATGATTTACGAAAAATGATAATTTCAAAGTTGACTTAAATATTCTTATGCTTTTCTTTTGGTTGCTTCACTTACGTGCTCTTATGGTCGAAAAGTGTGAGCGTAGAGTTAGTCGTTTTTTTTATAGGGTTGATACTTGAATGACTTACAGTCAGGAGGGTGCGCTGTTGCTCTTACGACATTGTTGGATGCTTCGCCACCAGTGACCTCATCTGTTCCCACAGCGTGGCATTCCGCTCCCCCTACCCGATGGATTCCAAACCGGTTCAGAAAGTTTTTTGTTCTCTAAACCTTGCTTGATTCGTTCCACGCGCTTGCCGTGCTGTTATCCGCCGACAGAGATTTTTCAAACTCGGCAATCAGGTCTTGAAGTCCAACGCCCAGCACGGTGCACAAATCACGCAGTTGTACGATGTCCAAACGGCGTGTCCCGCTCTCCACATCGCTCATAAAGGATTGAGGTCGGCCTAGTGCCTTTGAGCACTCAACCTGAGTCAGCTTAGCGGCTTTCCTGTACTTCTTCAGCAAAGACAGAAGCGCGGCGTGTTCAGGTCTATAGATCGTCTTAGGCATGGCTGGACAACTGCGAGATGAGCAGTCGCCAACCTATATCTGGTTTTCAGATATCTGAATTTGGGATAATCTGGTTCGCTTCAACGGGTGCTGGTCAATTTCAAGGGAAATCGCTATGCGGTATTTTGGTTATTTTGCGGTCGTAGTAGGGATGCTTTGCTTGGTAGGTGCGATGGCTATGGACGTTTCGGTGTCGTCGGGAGCTAGGCGTGTCAACAACATCGGTTTGATGGCGGAACGGCAGAACTTCATTCTTATTGGCGGCTTATTGCTGCTTGTAGGAGTGATCATGGCAGTTGCTGGCAAGCGCAGAATCGATGCATTCGATAGCTCTAGCGAGTACCGAGCACGTCCTAGCTGTGCTGAGGCAATTCGATGTGCAGCTGTGAAATGTAAACACTGCGGATCAAGCGTAGATAGCGTCAACAACAGGTTGGGGTTTGACGCTGATGTAGTGGTAGAGCCTACGGAAAAGGAAAGGAGAATGCTTTGGGTTGCTCGCGGGATCTTGTATTCAATTTTTGCAGGATTTGTCGTGTTCTCTCTACTAGGCAGGTAATAAACCTCTGATCTATATGGGCGTATTCGCATGGGCGAACGCGAATAGATTTCTCAAGAGCGTAGGGTAGGTTTTTCCCGTGTCCCCTGAAATCAGAATTGGTAACCTGATTGTGAGCTCCATCTTGATTCTGCTGGAATCCAGGGTAAGCGTTGGATATCGATCAGGCATATCCAGCCGGTACGGCATTCAGGGATGGACCTATGCCAAGCTTTCGCCAAATCCGATGGTGATGATCTAAATATGGCCTGACGTCGCGCAGGGTCGTGTATGGGAAGGTTTAACCGAGTAGGGGGCCACAACCCCGCTTTGTCGTCGCTCCTGTGAGCCTTAACGAGCGTTGCTGTATTACGCTTTATTCCAGTGACGTTTAACTGTAGCAATACCAATTTTGAGGTCAGCGGCTACTTCAGCCTGAGTCATGTCCTTGGCCTTGAGGCGTTGTACTGCTGCTGTGGTGTCGGTTGCTTGTGGACGTCCCAGCTTCTTTCCCTCGGCTTTCGCACGGAGCAAACCTTGTTGGGTGCGTTCGATCAGTAGGTCACGTTCAAACTCAGCGACAGCCCCAAGCACCTGCATTGTCATTTTGCCTGCTGCACTGGTGAGGTCTACGCCGCCAAGGGCGAGGCAGTGAACACGGATTCCTGTGGTTGCAAGGTGCTCCACAGTTTGACGGACATCCATAGCGTTACGGCCCAATCGGTCCAGTTTGGTAACGATCAGTACGTCTGACGACTCCATACGCTCAAGCAGTTTCTGAAAGCCGGGACGCTCAATAGCCGCGATGCTGCCAGAAATGGTTTCCTCTACTACTCGGCTCGCCTGTACCTCAAAGCCAGCGGTTTTAACTTCATGCACTTGGTTTTCGGTGAATTGAGTCGAGGTGCTGACACGGCAGTACAGGAAGGTGCGTGACATGGTGAAGGCTCCGTATCGTTTAACGTGGTATCAGTGTGCCTTGGTATCAACAATGTATGAAGCCTATTTTGATGGTGCGCCATACCGTCTGTCTGGAGGGTATCGTTTAACGGTCGTTTGATGATTCCCACGATCAACTACGCCAACTCACGTATCTTGAGAATGCCAGCGGTAATGACCGATGCGTTTCCATCGATGGTTTCCAATGCTCCGATCACGTTGCCGTGCGTTATGGGTGAACCTGTTGACCTGACCCATACGGCAAGCTCTTCAATTGCAGCAGCAAGCGCGTGCTGGTTATGCAGTAGAAGTGTTAATACATCTGCCGTGGCTATATTGGCTTGGTTGTTGTCTGTCATGACCATAGTCCTTGTGGGTTACAAAGATCGTAGCTCAGACGCTACCGAATGACGTAGGGTGGTATTGCAGGCGATACCGACATCATCCATAGGGTTGACGCTAACGACGTGCAGCGGAGGTCGCAGAAGGCTTACGGCCTCTCTTTTTTCTTAATTTCAACCAGATTGCATTGCCTGTGAAGAAATCAGGGAGAATCGGAATCGTGCTTGAAACGGGAAAAGCGGGAGACCAGTAAAAATCAGTGTTTGCGACCATGTTAGTCTTTCATCTGAAACTGTAAGGGAATGATTGCAACCTGATAGCGCTCCTGATAACTATCGAGTATCAAGACGCTATTGGATTCTTCGTCAAGACTGTGTGAAGTGAATGTGCAAAGCTTGTTCGCTGTTGCTCTCCTCCCTGGATGCTCACCAAGTCTATTTCTGTGTGTACACACAGGAGATTGATAACATGTCTGATTGATAATCAGAAATGACTTATAGAATTTTTAACTCTCCAATATAATCAGTGTCAGCAAGTGAGCCGAAGGTGAATGCTTTTAGAGATGGGTAAGCGAAGCCCATCAGATCTTTGATCTTTTCTAGAGTCATTACTCTATCGTTTACGATAGAATATACATATCTTGAATAACTATCCTGTGGGTTTACCACAGAGGTATTATAATTTCTTTTTTGGTCCCTTCGGTCTCCTCTCTACCTATTTTCAAATGCATCACTGTGGTAAACCACAGAAGTGCAACCCATTTAAAGCTTCGCTTTAAGTCATTCGCTTACGCTCACTGCTCTATGATACATGCGGCCGTATTATGACCCACCCCCAAAGCTTCGCTTTAATAGTCACTCGCTTACGCTCGCTATATATAATAAAACTTTCTCGGCACCTTTGATCTACGTGGCTTGCAGGTTATTTCTTGCGTGTTTTTTTTAAAAAAGTTACGTGAAGCTAAGCGGCTATGCCCAGCATACTATTAGGCCACTTCGCTGACTCTATAGTAATAGTATTGTGGGCAACCTCAGCGAAAACCCCATTAGGCTGCCAATGCTGGTGTTTCGGTCTGCCATCTGCGGACGGTTTTCCGTGGTACGCCTGTCAATCGTTCGATCTCAGACTGGGAAACTCCCTGCACCAACATGCCCATCACTTCAGCTTTCTTTGGGTGTTGGTTGCGAACAGGGAACGTAATCACGTTGTTAGGCTTGCCTGCCTCTTCAGTTTCATACTCTTCAGCAGTAGCATATTCAGTAAAAGTACGAAGGTCGTAATGCAGCTTGGCCAGCTCAGCGGCTGTTGGCTTTTGTAGATCGTCCAAGTTTTCCCATTTGATTGGCTTGGGCTCAGGCTCAATACCTTCCATCTCATTACGGAGAAAGAGCGGGCGATTGCCCACCATCCTTGGGATTATCAGTTTGATTGCTCTGAAATAACGTCTTGCGTGCCTTTCCTCCAGCTGGAGTAAATCTTCCACTGCTTCGTTGGTGATGGTTGGCAAACACTCTATAATTATTGCAATGTGACGTTTAGACAGCGGCATACTCTTACCACCAGCACCGATAGGACGATCATGCCAATCTAGACGAACAACACCCTCAATGATGTCAATTGCATAATCAGGGTAACGACCCTCATCAGTTAGACAGCCGTAAAACCGATAGAATGGATTATCAATAGCTTTCGGCTTGGGGCCACTCATACCCTTTGGTTTACGTTGTCGCTTAGTCTTTGGTGCATTGTCTGTCAACCACTGATCGGCGTTAGCAGCGATACGTGCGTTCAATGCTTCCAATCCTGCTGATGAAAGCAGATCGGAAAAGTGGAGGGACTTACTGGTGGTAGGCGAATTAGTGGCAAGCGGGTACGACATGGGGTGATTGTCCTTTTTTCAAGTTCATTTCATTTGGCAATGCCTCTCGGTAGCTGCCAGTGGTTCTAAATGAGTTGTAGGCGGTAAAAATTACTCGTTTTCCCGAGGAATCGAATGGGATCATTTTCTAAAAAAAGCGTCAAGCGTCTTTCTTTTTCTAAGTGAAAAAACTGTTTTCTAAAGCAATAATAAGCTTCTAGATGAATTTCTTCTGCTTTCATCTGGAGCTCATTCTGGTGACAAGTTACATCGGCGCTTAACTCATTCGCCCAGCCTGCACGGCTTAAGTGACGCCCACGACAGCCCCGTACAGCGATAGGCGCTGCCGGAACCAGTGAGGTATTACTTTTCATTTAAAAACGCTCAGAATCTATTGCAGGAGTTTACAGTGGTCGTCCTTAGGTTATGCTGGGGTAACCAATTCACCGAGCGCGTTGGAAACTTCCTTCTCTATTTCTTTCAATAGCTTTGCTTTCTTCTCTTCCTCTTTCTTCTTCTCTTTCAAGTCAGCGGCCTGTAGTAGTTGTGCGGTGAGTAGGTCTTTGTACTTCTGATGCTGATACTCCAAGTCGGCGATGTAGCTTTGCTTGACTTGCTCATCAAGCGCTTTAAGGTCAACTTGTTGGATTGCATTAGGCTTACGCATGTGTGCGCAGTAGGACATTGGGTCAGTGGTAATCGGGTACTTGCTGCTCAATTCATACCCTTGCTCAACAAAGTTGATTACATTCGTAAGAAACTCAAAGGCGATTTCACCCCGTACAAGGCAGTGACTTTCAGATGTCAGATGATATTGGTTGTGTCGTGCTGCTTGACGCTGCTTCAAAACTTGTTCGTCAAACTTTGGTGGGGCGCCTTTAATCGTGATCTTGTCAGTCATTATTTTGTTCCTTTTGATTTAATGTGGATAATCATCTTTTTTATTGTGGTTTGTCTGTACTGCTCATCCGAGTGAATGATCGGATCGTCTTGCGAATCAATATTGTTTGCGACGATTACAGGTTCAGCACTTACACTTTTGCCAACTAATACTTTATTTTTGGATTGTATTTTTGCTCTTGCTAATGCTCTTGCTATACCCTTTGTAAAACGATCAAGATTGCTCACTCGCCTTCTCCTTGTGCTTTTTTAGGTCAGCTCGCCTTAGATTCTTTGCGATGGTCGATATCATTACTTGGATGCAATGCTGCTGATTTGAATACCCAGCACGATCCATAATGAAGCCAAGTTGATTGATTGCCTCAATATTCAATTGAGTTCTCATTGTTTTAAGCCTGCAACTGCTTGAGCTTGTAGGTAATCAGTGACAGACTCGCCAGCAGCTTCGGCGCTACCTCTAATAAGCTCATAGCTGGCTTTGCTAAGCATTAGCTTAACTTGCACTCTAGATGATTGCTTAGCTTGCCACACTCGCCAGCGGCAAGTACTTGAACAAGTCCGTGCGTGACATCTTTTGTTAGCTAAGCTGGTTCCACAACTGGAACAGTTTTTTGTTTCAGGCATAGTTAATCCTCCATTGAGTTGGTGGTAATAAATTTTTGGTGGTTGTTAAACCTTTTTTCTAGGCAATAAAAAAGGTCTAACTGTGAAGTAAGACCTTTTGAATTTAATGGAGAAAAACTAATACAGTCACTGATGGCTAGAAGGAAAATCTATCGTCAGTGGGGCGCAGGACATTCGAGAGTACTGAGCATGCACGGAATATTTTTTCTCCCAAGTGATTATAATAATACACTAATTGGCGCTTTTTGTCAATGCTGTTGGTCAATTAGTCAAGCGCTTTCTTAGATTATTTCGCAACTAAAAGTAGATATTTTTAATTGCTTCAAACATCGCTTTGATAGGAATGCGGCTACCATAGATGCCGAAGATTACGGCGGCGTCTTAATGCCTAGCGATGCGCTTGACCAAGGAGTCTCTCACCCATACCTACCTCACCCGTATATCATTGTGTTGCGGAAGCTGTGGAAGGTTTTCGTGGTTTGGTGGCCCAGCACTTTGTCCTGTATCTGCCGAGCCATGTAGATGGGGAGGGGCAGCCAGCTCTAATTCAACATGACGGGCCGCCCGGTTTGATTAGTCGATCAGGTGCAATACGTCCCTCACGTTTAGATGGGAGTATCGCGCAACGGATCGTGTATCACGGTGCCCAGATACGATCATGATCTGAGCGTTGTTGAATCCCTTTTTCGCAACGTTCGTGATCCTGGTGTGCCTGAGCTGATGCAGTCTGACGCTACTATCTAAACCTGCCTTTACGCGTGCCAAGCGCACAGCCTGAGTTACGGCGTGCGGTGTGACGGTGAACACTTGACCGTTCGGGTGACGTCCCACAGTGGCCCAAAGTTGGGCAAGTTGGAGGATTTCAACAGCACGGTGGGTGAGGGGGACAGACCGTGTGCCGTTCTTCCCGTCGATCACATCGGCTATGCGATCACTGAGGTGCAGGCAGTCTTTCGTTAGCTTCAGGATTTCAGAGCGTCGCATCGCAGTTTCGTATGCTAGTTCAACGATGAGCTTCATGGTGGGAGAGAGCTTTTCCAGCAAGCGCTCAAGCTCACTTGCCCTGACCACCTTGTCTGAAGACCGGTCTGGCTTTGGAAGTGCGATGTCACTCACCGGATTATGAATGTCGATCAGCAAGCCGCGTTTGGCGAATCGGTAGAACCTCGACATGAATGCGAGCTGGGTTCTGCACGTGGAAGGCTTCACCTTCCTCAATCGCATGATCTTGAAGTCGTTGATCATTTTCGGCGTGATTTCGTGAATGGGCTGAGTGAAGTGCCTACCTAGATGTTCGACGATTTTCAGCGCGTGGACGTAGCTACTTTTCCCCTTAAGCATGGTTTCGCAGTAGTTCATGCCCAACGTGTAGATGGTGTGGTGCTTGCGATCCATCGTCACGGCTTCAAGCTGATTGGCCCATGACTGAGCTTCGGCTTCGGTGCTGAAGGTTTTCGACTGGGGAGCTTTACCTTTAACCCGAACCTGAGCGTTCCAGTTGCCAGACGGAAGTAAGCGAATATTGGCCATTTTTGACGCCTCATGATGTGAATGGGCGTTCTGTGAAATCCAAGAGCAGCAGGGCTGGGAGCTTGCTCCTAGCAGACCTTGACATGGTGGGGGTCGTTGGTTCGAGTCCAATCGCGCCTACCAAACAAAATCCGCTCTGCTGGGCGGTCTAGAAGGGCTCACCGAAAGGTGGGCCCTTTTTTGTTGTTCGCAATTTACGGCTATCAAAAAATCAACACGCCCCTAAAGTAATCGACGCCCAGGCCGATGCAGTCGCAAATCTTCAACTCTCGGACATTTGGCATGCTTATCAACATCAGCACTACCTCTTCCGTAGCAAGTACTCCCAGCCTTGTCAGCTCGACTGATACCACGGCCACGGCCAGTACGAACAGCGCAGGCGGCATGACCGTCAACATGAAAGCTGACTCCAATAGCGCGGCAGGCGTGGGTGGCGGTAGCCAAGCCTCATCGATCTCGAAGGAGTCCGATACCGTCAAGGCGTTGAAGAAGCAGATCGAGCAGTTGCAAAAGCAGCTTCAAGCGCAGCAGCAGGCCTTGCAGGAAGTCCAGTCCAGCGACCAGAGTGCAGAGGCTAAAGCCGCGGCAGTAGCAGCGGCGCAAACACAGATCGCGGGCACTGCGGCGGCCTTGCAAACGGTGACTTCCGCGCTGTTGCAGGCGGTAACGGATGAGGGCAACAGCACCTCCGGATCGATGGTCAATACCACCGCCTGATAGCCGCAACAGTGTGTTGAACGGCAGCCGTCAGTGTCGATTCAACACACTTTCTCCCGCTCCTACCGGCAACCGGTACACATCCACCAGCGCCAACACCCCCAGCAACGCCACCCCGATGAACGCCACGCGAAAATCCGCGACCTGCGCCTGAATCTCATGCCCTTGTACGCTCATGGATGCCCGCAGCAGCAGCGCCGCGACCGTCACACCCATCCCCATGGCCAGTTGGAATGACAGGCTGAACAGCGCCGACGCCTCGCTCATGCGTGCCTTGGGTACGTCCGCAAAGCCGATCGAGTTGTAGCAAGTGAACTGCATCGAGCGTGAAAGGCCGCCCACGAACAGCACGCTGGCGATCAGTGCAAATGGCGTCTGCGCGGTGAAAAACGCGCAGGCTGCAATCGACATCACCCCCATCACCCCATTGACCAATAACACCTTGCGAAAGCCGTAGCGCTGCATGATGGCTGTGGTAAAGGGCTTCATCGCCAGGTTGCCGGCGAATACTGCCAGTACCAGCAGGCCGGCATCCACTGGTGACAAGCCGAACGCTACTTGAAATAGCAGTGGCAGCAAGAAAGGCAGTGCGCTGATGGCCAGGCGGAAGAGCGACCCGCCGTAGACGCTTACGCGAAAGGTCGTGATGGACAGGGTGTCGAGCGGCAGTAACGGCTCACTGTAGCCCTTGCAATGATGCACGGCCCATACCGTCAGCAGGAGTCCCGCCGCAACCAGCATGCCGCCAGGAATGAGCATTTCGCCTGACTGGCTGCCCAGCCATTCCAGCCCGCCCAGCAGCGCTACGCAGGCGCCTGCCAGCAAGACAAACCCCTTTGCATCGAACCTGCGCACGTTCGTCTCGCGGCCTTCCGGCACCAGCCATAGGGCGGCGATCAAGGCCAGGGCGCCGAGTGGCAGATTCACGTAGAAGATCCATGGCCACGACGCATGGGTCACGATCAAGCCGCCGGCCAATGGCCCGAGGATAGGCGCCACCAGGCCGGGCCAAGTGATCACCGCGATCATCTTCACCAAGTCTTTCTTGTCGGTGTTGCGCAGCACCGCCAGGCGCCCGACGGGCACCATCAGTGCGCCGCCGATGCCTTGCAGGACACGGGCAACTACGAACATCTCGAGACTCTGGCTAAGCCCGCAGAGCAGCGAGGCGAGGGTGAAGACGATGATCGCGCCGGCAAATACGCGGCGTGCGCCAAAGCGGTCGGCGATCCAGCTGGACAGGGGGATGAAGATCGCTACGGCGAGGATGTACGCGGTGATGCCGATGTTCATGTCAACCGGCGTCACCCCGAAGGCGGTCGCCATGGTCGGTAGTGCCGTGGCGATAACGGTGGCGTCAAGGTTTTCCATGAAGAAGGTGACGGCGACCACCAGGGCAATCAGGCGGGTTTGCAGGCTGAGGCTGGTTTGCGCGGCTGAATCTGGAGTGGGTGAGGTCACCGATGCAGCCCCTTCCGATGCCGATGATGACGTGTCGTCAGTGCGCGAACCGATCGGCGCGCCGGTTTCAGTCCGGTGCGGGAGTGTGCGCTGAGGGTTTTTTCGGTTTTCACTGAATGTCCGTATCCACAACAGTGATGGGGAGCCTGGTCAATCGGCGACGCTACGATGCGCGAATCCTGCGTAGCCTGTCTACACCTTGTTACCTGCGCCGCCTTCAATTGCCCACAAGATTTATTGGTTTGCAGCAACAATTTTTCTTGTTGGACACCTCCCGCTTCCACACAGCAAAGTTGCCGCCACTGACGCTCGCCCTGACGGGTCAACAATAAAAAAACGAGCCGACTGCACGCCACTTCCTGCTGTGAACCCTTTGTTCACATCCTGCTGTAATGGCGCCGCAGCGCGCACTTAAGGACCTTTCCGCCATGCAAACTGTTGTGAACTTATGGCCGTTAATCGGCGTACTTGTGATCGTGGTTGGCTTTGTTTTGCGCTTCAATCCGTTATTGGTGGTTACCGCCGCCGCTATCGCCACTGGGTTTGCCGCCCATTTCCCGCTGGAAAAAATCCTCGCCACCATGGGCAATGGTTTCCTGCAGACCCGCGCCCTGCAATTGATCCTGTTGTTGCCCCTGGCGGTCATCGGCCTGCTGGAACGTCACGGCTTGCGCCTGCATGCGCAGAACTGGATTGCGCGGTTTGAGCGCGCTACGGTCGGGCGCCTGTTGATTATCTATCTGTTTGTGCGTGAAACCACGGCTGCCATGGGCTTGACCAGCCTCGGCGGGCACCCGCAGATGGTACGCCCGCTGCTGGCACCGATGGCCGAAGGCGCGGCGGAAAAACGCTACGGCAAACTGCCGGATAAACTGCGTCACAAGGTGTTGGCCATGTGTGCCGCCACCGACAACGTCGGCCTGTTTTTTGGTGAAGACATCTTCGTCGCCTTCGGTGCGATCGCGTTGATGCACACCTTCCTGCTGGGGGCGGGAATCGACGTAGAGCCGCTGCACATTGCGATGTGGGGCATTCCCACGGCGATTTGCGCGTTCATCATTCACGCGATCCGACTTCATCGCTTTGACCGAAGGCTGACCCGCGAGATGACGTCCGTCGCCACCCCAGTGGAGGTCGCGCAATGATCATCTCGATTCAATACCTGTACTGGCTCGCCGGGGTTCTGCTGCTGATTACCGCGGGCATGATCCTGTTGGATCGAACCCACCCCAAGCGTTGGTCAAGCGCACTGTTCTGGCTGCTGTTCGCCATTCCATTCCTGGTGGGGGAGCGCCTGCCATCGGTGGTGGTCGGTGTGGGGGTAGTGGTGATGGCGCTGATCGCAGGTTTGGGCGGCGTTGGTCGTGGCACCCATGCGCAGTTGCATGACAAAGCTTCGCGTGCCAGTGCCGGTCGCCTCGGTCACAAGCTGTTTATCCCGGCGCTGGCCATTCCCCTGACCACGGTGATCGGTTCGGTCTTGCTCAAGCACACCGAGATTGGCGGCGTATCGTTGCTGGATCCGAAAAACACCACCTTCGTGTCCCTCGGCATCGGCTGTTTGATCGCTCTCGGCCTGGCCTGCTGGCTGACCCGCGATACGCCAGTGCAAGCCTTGCGCGAATCCCGGCGCCTGACCGAAGCCTTGGGTTGGGCCATGGTGTTGCCGCAGATGCTGGCGATGCTTGGGTTGTTGTTCAATGAGGCCGGGGTCGGCACGGCGGTCGCGCACGTCACCACCACTTACATCAACCTGGATTTCAAGCTGGTGGCGGTGATGGTCTATGTGTTGGGCATGGCGCTGTTTACGGTGATCATGGGCAACGGTTTCGCGGCGTTCCCGGTGATGACCGGCGGCGTGGGTGTGCCGGTGCTGGTGGGTATCTACGGCGGCAATCCGGCGGTGATGGCGGCGATTGGCATGTTCTCCGGCTACTGCGGAACGCTGATGACGCCGATGGCTGCCAACTTTAATATCGTGCCGGCGGCGTTGCTGGAGTTGCCAGACAAAAACGCGGTGATCAAGGCCCAGATGCCGACGGCCTTGATGATGCTGGTGGTCAATATTGTCCTGCTTTACTGGTTGATGTGAGGTCCAGATGCGAACCGTACTGCTGACGGGGTTCGAGCCCTTTGATCAAGACGTGGTGAATCCTTCCTGGGAGGCGGTGCGCCAACTGGATGGCGTGCAGCTCGACGATGATGTGCAGATTGTTGCGCGCCGACTGCCTTGTGCATTTGCCACGGCAGGTGAGTGCCTGGTCCAACTGATCAGTGAATTGCGCCCGGCGATGGTCATCGCCACTGGATTGGCACCTGGGCGTAGCGAAATATCCATCGAGCGAGTGGCGATCAACATCAATGACGCGCGCATTCCCGATAACCTCGGCGCACAGCCTATTGACACGGCGGTAGTGGTCGGCGGCCCTGCGGCATACTTCTCAACGCTGCCGATCAAGGCGATGGCCAAGGCGGTTCGGGAGGCGGGGATTGCGGTGTCGGTGTCGCAGACGGCGGGTACATTTGTTTGCAACCAGGTGTTCTACCGTTTGCAGCACGAACTCGCGGGCTCGGGTGTACGCAGTGGCTTCATCCACGTGTCGCGTGAGCTTGGAGCGGGCCTGGTCGATGGGCTGCGCATTGCGGTGTCGACGGCATGGCATACCCCGGTGGACGTGGTGGAAGTGGGCGGACAGGTGAGTTGACGCCGCAGTGTTTTTTGCAGGCGTCGTGAGCGTTTACAAGCAACCAGGTGATCCGTAGATTGCATGCGCCGATTATTCGTTTCAGCTCACGAGGAAACCCCGCAGTGTCCATCCGAGGTTCAGCCGTATTTGCCCGCCCTTACCGTGCCTTCCTGTTCGATATGGACGGGACCCTGCTCAATTCAATTGCTGCCGCCGAGCGGGTGTGGAGCACTTGGGCTGAACGCCACGGGCTGGATGTGGCGAGGTTTCTGACCACCATCCATGGTGCGCGGGCGATCGACACCATCACGCGCCAGGCATTGCCCGGTGTTGATCCGCAGGTTGAGGCGCGGTGGATCACCGAGGCTGAAACCAAGGATGTGGACGGTGTCGTTGCGATTGCCGGTGCCGTCGAGTTTCTCAGCCGTTTGCCTGGTGATCAGTGGGCGCTGGTCACCTCTGCACCCAGGGAGCTGGCGTTGCGTCGGCTGCAAGCGGCAGGTATTACACCGCCGGCGGTGCTGGTCACGGCTGAAGACGTGGCCATCGGCAAGCCGAACCCCGCCTGTTATGTGCTCGGTGCGCAGCGTCTGGGGGTGTCGGTGCAGGACTGCCTGGTGTTTGAGGATGCCAAGGTGGGGATTCGTGCGGGGGAGGCGGCTGGGGCGGATGTGATGGTTGTGACGTCGACGCACCTCAAGCCCATGGTGACGGAGCATCCTTCGATTGATGGGTATGAACAGCTAAAGGTACAGCGCAGCGCTGATGGCTTGTTGTGCTTGGAGCGAGCGGCGGGCTGATACAGAAAGCCAGGCCCGTTACTGGCCTTGGCTTGCGTCGCTGGCGGCTGGTTCAGGCGATGCCTGCATTCGATCACTGCGCATGCCTTGGCGGGACAGCACCATCTCCCTGAGAATCTCGTTGGCGAGCCGGGCAATTGCTTCGGCTCCGCGATAATGCGCGCGCACGATTCCGGTGATTGCGAAGTGGTCGGTTTCCGGACCGCTGAGTACGGCCGAGAGCGTGCCGTCGGCGTGCAGTGTGCAGGTGACCGCGTAGCTGGGCAGGCGGGCTGCCAATTCAGATTCGATTTGAGTTTTAGTGAGCGTGTCCATCTGTTTCTGCGCCTTTACTGGCTGTACAAACACACTCAAGAATAGGTCTTGCTACGACGCTGTAAACACCGGTGATCTGATAGTGAATCAGGGGGGGCGTCAGCGTGCGGTTTTGCGGAGGGTTCGCTGGCACAACTTGTGCTGCACGGCCATCTGGATGGGCTTGAGGCAGAACATGAACAAGTAGCCACACAGCAGCAGTACCAGGTCCAGCCGCGAACGGGGGGCCTCAGCGCCTTCTATTTCAAGCTTCAGGCCATATTCCAAACCGACGAAGACCAGCCCTATCAGCAGGGCAATCATCCAGGATGTGGAGAAAAATGGCCGCGCAGTGCCAGGCATCATCGACGTGCTCCCAGGTGCACACGGATGGCGGGATGTCAGTCAGGGGATTTGGTTGCAGAGGGTGTAATAAGTTCCAGGCGTGAAGATAGTTTCATCTTGACGAATAGATGAGTGTGCCGAAAAAACAGTTCGCGCAACTAAAGACAAAAGCAGTCCGAGGAAGTTTTCGCCAGCCGTAACAGTGAACGAAAGGGCTGGCTACTGAGGGGGCTTCAAGGCGTCTGGTTTTTGTCCGGAGCGGTCAGGCCGGCCTGGATGCGCTGGTAAATTTCCTCGCGATGCACGGCAACATCCTTGGGTGCGTTGATGCCGATTCTTACTTGCTGGCCGCTGACGCCCAGGATGGTGATCGTAATGTCATCACCGATGTTTATGCTTTCACCGACTTTGCGGGTGAGTATAAGCATGGACTTCTCCTTGATTACTTTTAAGGACACATGTTTCAGACAGGGCAGGTGTCGTATGTGTGTAGCTTACTGCTAAGCGCTTCCCTGTGACTGCCTCTTTTAGGACGCATAGAGGCGACATTAATTCCCATGGCGGCATCATACAGGTCTGGGATACATCATTCGCATTGTTTAAGCCAACGTTTATGACGGCCAGAATAGACAGTGAATGATAAAGTCGCCTCTTTATCCTTTGAAGGAGCAGGGCAGTGCGTAAAGTAGCGATGGCAATTGCGGTGTTGGCGTTGGCCGGTTGCGGTGAAGGCAAGCGTGTCGATGCCCCCAAGGCCAAGCCTGCCGTGACCGAAAACCAGCCACAAACCGGCGCGATTGCCGCCCAGGAGTGGGATCTGCGCGTAGGCCCACCGGACCACAAGTTGCAGGCAATCACGGACCTGACCGCCTGGTTGCTCGAGCACGGGTTCAGTTTTTATATCGTGAAGGTCGACGGCAAGGACGAAGTTCTGCTGGGGCCGTTTGCAACCAGGGCAGAGGCCGAGGCCAAGCAGACACTGCTCAACGAAAAGATGGCACGGGCCAAGAAAAGCGACACGGTGTCCGAGATCATCGAGCACACGTCCGCGCAGTAACGGGCTGATTGGGCGGCCGTGCCGCCCATCTTCAACTGCAGGCTTTCAGGTTTACCGGGCCGACAAATTCATTGCCACGGCCCATCACGCACGCCACCGTCTGGTTACGTTGGCGCTCCCAGGCTTGTACCGGATAGGTCTTGTTCCAGGCTTCGTACAACTGGCGATCCTGTTTTGACAGGCGCAAGCCGTACTGCTTGCTCATGTAGAAATAAGTGCGTGCGATCATCCCGCGAATAGACGGGCGTGGCATGACCTTCTTGGCCTTGAAGTCCACCTGGGTCAGGCATGAACCGTACTGCCCACTTTGCACCGGCAGCCAGCCAAAACTGAAGTTGCTTCGGTCGCCATTGACCTCGCCGATGCTCGGCACCAGATTGTGCAAATCCGCTTCGGCACGCTTGAACACATCGTCATGCCGCGTGCAGTTCTTGCGTCCACCGTTCTGCCAGCATTGGCGCTGATGTCCGATCTGCCAGGCCGGAACAATGTGCTCCCACTCGATACGTGCAGCACGATTGGCGTTTTTACGTGGGATGTAGCCACAGGCTTTGAGGTCAACGCGATTACCGGTGTATTTGCAGCCGCAATAGAACTCAGTGGATTGTGGCGCATAGAGCGTCCAGGCGACCTTCTTGGCTTCGCTGAAAGTTCGGGGTGCTTGGGCATGGGCAGAGACAGCGAACAGCAGGCAGCACACAGCAATAAAACGGGCACTCATTGACTCAATCTTCCTTCGGCACAACCCAGAAAATCTGCACGCCGCCGTCATCCCGATAGGCGAGGGTGACGTTGTCGTTCTCTGCGATTTCCTCCAGCAAGCGCTGCCATTCGTCCTCTGGTTCTTCCGGCAAGCGGAAGATCAAGGCTGCCTTGGCTTTCTGAGCGTTAGTGGAGTTGATGATTTTTTGCACACGAATGGCCAGGCGTTCGTAGGCATCGGGTGGGGTTGGCGCTGCGGAAGAGGACTTTGCCACGGAGTATTCCTTAATAGGCTGTACGTGCATACAGTATTTAACTGTAGGCAATTTCGCAACTGCTTAAATTTCAAGAAGTTCGTCTGACAGCGGTTTAAGTGGTTCGGTGTAAGGCGGGGAGGTGTTGGTTGCGGGATTTACAGATGAAGTAGAGGCGGGTAAACCCGCCCCTACAGAGATGTCAGCAGGAATCAATATTCCCAGAACATCCGTTGCAGCTCTTTGCTGTCCTGGGTCTTGGTCAGGGCGACCATTGCCAGAATCCGCGCTTTCTGCGGGTTCAGGTCGAGGGCGGCGACCCAGTCGTACTTGTCGTCTGGCTGTTCGGCATTACGCAGCACCATGCCCCCGGCATTTACGTGGGAAGAACGGATGATCTGCACACCTTGCTTGCGCAACTCCACCAGCGCGGGAACCACTTTGGACGACACCGAACCGTTGCCGGTGCCAGCGTGGATGATGGCTTTGGCGCCAGCCTGGGCCAGTGCCTTGTAGGCGGTGTCGCTTACGTTGCCGTAGCCGTAGGCGATTTCAACATCGGGCAAGCTCTTGATGTTCTTGATGTCGAATTCCGAGTCCATGGTGTGACGCTTGGCTGGCAGGCGGAACCAGTAGGACTTGCCTTCAACGACCATACCCAGAGGGCCCCACGGGCTCTTGAAGGCTTCGGTCTTGATATTGATCATCTTGCTGACGTCGCGACCCGATTGGATCTCGTCGTTCATGGTCACCAGTACGCCTTTGCCGCGCGCATCTTTGCTGCTGGCCACGGCTACGGCGTTGTACAGGTTGAGCATGCCGTCTGCCGACATGGCGGTGCCTGGACGCATGGAGCCGACTACAACGATGGGTTTGTCGGTTTTTTCCACCAGGTTCAGGAAGTAGGCGGTCTCTTCCAGGGTGTCGGTACCGTGGGTGATCACGATGCCATCCACGTCTTTGCTGTCTGCCAGTTCAGCGACGCGGCGTCCCAGCTGCAGCAGGTTTTCGTTGTTGATGCTTTCGGATGCAATTTGCATCACTTGCTCGCCACGCACATTCGCGATCTGACTAAGCTCAGGAACACCGGCGATCAATTGCTCGATGCCAACTTTAGCTGCCTGGTAGGTGGCGCTATTGGCTGCGCTGGCGCCCGCGCCAGCAATGGTGCCGCCGGTGGCGAGGATCACCACGTTGGACAGTTTGGTCTTGGATTCGACGTCCTTTGCCTGAGCGGCAACAGGGAACAGCAGCAGAAGGGCTAACGCGCCCGGAACAAAGTTCTTCAATGCAGATTTCATTATTTTTCTCTCTGGTTTTTGATGAGTGCTGTAGCAGGTTCATCTAGAGCGCCCGGGCGGTTCTGAACGCCGCGAGGTGCTGGGTAAGAGCAGGATTTGTACCAGGCTGATTGTGTGCGTTGATTTAAAATAACTTATTGATTTGTAAAGACTATTGTCATTGGCTTGGCGCGTCTGGTGATGTGCGCGTCCGGCTTTCCGAACAAGTGGCGAGATTGCGTTCGGTTGTCCGAAAATGATCACGAAAAATCCTGGCCTGTACGCTGACGCCTGTCGTTTCAGAGAACGAAACTGTCGGGGGGATGTTTAACAACGTGCTTCACAAGACGGGAGAGGGCAGGGGGTAGACGCCTCGCATGAAAGGCGATGCTCAACCGTTGACAAATCTCGACAAGGTTCTCATAGTTTGATTAACGCAAACGTTTGCGAGATGTTTCACGGAGCACTCCTTGAGTCTCCTGCCAGCTCGTATCAGTCGCCCGGGTGGGACGGCTGCCGAAGCAGTCTTCGGTGCAAGCGTTGCTCACAATAATCATAAGATCGGAGTGAACCCATGAAGCTGCCATTCGCTGGACGTCTTCTTGCTGTCGCTGTGCTTGCTGCCGCATCCGCCGCCTTACCCCTTTCCTCTGCATTCGCTGATGACACCGCCACCAAACCCAAGGTCGGCCTGGTGATGAAATCACTCGCGAATGAATTCTTCGTCACCATGCAGGACGGTGCCAAGGCGTACCAGAAAGACCACGCGGCTGATTTCGACATGATCACCAACGGGATCAAGAACGAAACCGATACCAGCGCGCAGATCGATATCGTCAACCAGATGATCCTCGCCAAGGTCAACGCCATCGTCATCGCGCCAGCAGACTCCAAGGCGCTGGTCACCGTACTGAAGAAAGCCTCGGATGCCGGCATCAAGGTCGTCAATATCGACAACCGCCTTGACCCGGACGTGCTGAAAAGCAAGAACCTCGACATCCCCTTCGTCGGTCCCGACAACCGTAAAGGCTCCAAACTGGTGGGTGACTACCTGGCCAAGCAACTGGCCGCGGGCGATAAAGTCGGCATCATCGAAGGCGTGCCAACCACCACCAACGCCCAACAGCGCACCGCAGGCTACAAGGATGCGATGGACGCTGCCGGCATGAAGATCGTTTCCACGCAATCGGGCAACTGGGAAATCGACCAGGGCCAGAAGGTGGCTTCCGCCATGCTGAGCGAATACCCGGATCTCAAGGCGCTGCTGGCGGGTAACGACAACATGGCGCTGGGCGCGGTCTCCGCCGTGCGTGCGGCCGGCAAGGCCGGCAAAGTGCTGGTCGTAGGCTACGACAATATTGCCGCCATCAAGCCGATGCTGCAGGACGGCCGCGTCCTGGCGACTGCCGACCAGGCTGCCGCGCAGCAAGCCGTGTTCGGTATCCAGAACGCGCTGAAGCTGGTCAAGGGTGAGAAAGTCGATGCCAAGGACGGCGTGATCGAAACCCCGGTCGAACTCGTCCTCAAGAAGTAATCCTGGCAGCACCCAACAGCGCCCGCTCGTCCTGAGCGGGCGCCTGGAGATTTTCCTATGTCATCTTCCGCCCCGAACGCTGTCCTCTCGGTCAGCGGTATCGGCAAGACCTATGCCCAGCCGGTTCTGTCCGACATCACCCTGACGCTCAATCGCGGTGAAGTGCTGGCGCTGACCGGTGAAAACGGCGCAGGCAAAAGCACCTTGTCGAAGATCATCGGCGGGCTGGTCACGCCGACTACCGGGCACATGCAATTCAACGGTCAGGATTACCGGCCGGGCAGCCGTACCCAGGCTGAAGAGCTGGGGGTGCGCATGGTCATGCAGGAGCTTAACCTGCTGCCTACGTTGACCGTGGCTGAAAACCTGTTCCTGGATAACCTGCCCAGCCACTGTGGCTGGATCAGCCGCAAACAGTTGCGCAAAGCCGCGATCGAAGCCATGGCCCAAGTCGGCCTGGATGCGATCGACCCGGATACATTGGTTGGCAGCCTGGGTATCGGCCACCAGCAAATGGTCGAGATCGCCCGCAACCTGATTGGCGATTGCCACGTACTGATCCTCGACGAACCCACGGCCATGCTCACTGCCCGTGAAGTCGAGATGCTGTTTGAGCAAATCACTCGCCTGCAGGCCCGGGGCGTGGCGATCATTTACATTTCACACCGGCTCGAAGAGCTGGCCCGTGTCGCCCAGCGCATTGCGGTACTGCGCGACGGCAAGCTGGTGTGTGTCGAGCCGATGGCCAACTACAACAGCGAGCAACTCGTTACCTTGATGGTCGGTCGCGAGCTGGGCGAGCACATCGACCTGGGCCCGCGGACTATCGGCGGGCCTGCGCTCACGGTGAAAGGCCTGAGCCGCTCGGACAAGGTCCGCGACGTGTCTTTCGAAGTGCGCGCGGGCGAGATCTATGGCATCTCCGGTCTGATCGGCGCCGGCCGCACTGAGTTGTTGCGCCTGATCTTCGGCGCCGACCTGGCCGACAGCGGTACCGTGGCGCTTGGCTCTGCGGCCCAGGTGGTGAGCATTCGCTCGCCAGTGGATGCGGTGGGCCATGGCATTGCGTTGATCACCGAAGACCGCAAGGGCGAAGGCCTGCTGCTGAGCCAGTCCATCAGCGCCAATATCGCCCTGGGCAACATGCCGGAAATTTCCGGCGCCGGTGTGGTGAATACGCGAGATGAGGCAGCATTAGCCCAGCGCCAGATCGATGCCATGCGTATCCGCAGTTCCAGCCCGGCGCAATTGGTGTCGGAGCTGTCCGGCGGCAACCAGCAGAAAGTGGTGATTGGCCGCTGGCTGGAGCGCGACTGCTCGGTGATGCTGTTCGACGAGCCTACCCGCGGCATCGACGTCGGTGCCAAGTTCGACATTTATGCCTTGCTCGGCGAGTTGACCCGCCAGGGCAAGGCGCTGGTGGTGGTGTCCAGCGACCTGCGTGAACTCATGCTGATCTGCGACCGCATCGGTGTGCTGTCCGCCGGACGCTTGATCGAGACCTTCGAGCGCGACAGTTGGACACAAGACGAATTGCTTGCCGCCGCCTTTGCCGGTTATCAGAAACGTGATGCGCTGCTCAACGACGCAGTGCTTAGGGATACCCCATGAAAACAACAACTTCCCCCGGTAAGACTGGCGGCAACTTCTATGGCCTGGGTACCTACCTGGGGCTGGCGGGTGCGTTGCTGGCGATGATTGCGCTGTTCTCAGTGCTCAGTGATCACTTCCTGTCCTACGACACCTTCAGCACCCTGGCCAACCAGATCCCGGACCTGATGGTGCTGGCGGTGGGCATGACGTTCATCCTCATCATCGGTGGCATCGACCTGTCGGTGGGCTCGGTGCTGGCGTTGGCAGCGTCGGCTGTCAGTGTGGCGATTCTCGGCTGGGGCTGGAGTGTTTTACCGGCCGCCGTGCTCGGCATGGGCTGCGCCGCGTTGGCCGGCACCATCACCGGCTCTATCACCGTGGCCTGGCGTATTCCATCGTTTATCGTGTCCCTCGGCGTGTTGGAGATGGCCCGTGGCGTGGCTTACCAGATGACCGGCTCGCGCACCGCCTATATCGGTGACTCCTTTGCGTGGCTGTCCAACCCGGTTGCCTTCGGTATTTCGCCGTCGTTCATCATTGCTTTGCTGGTGATTATTGTCGCCCAACTGGTATTGACCCGTACCGTATTCGGTCGCTACCTGATTGGCATCGGCACTAACGAAGAAGCCGTGCGCCTGGCTGGTATCAATCCCAAACCGTACAAGATTCTGGTCTTCAGCCTCATGGGCCTGCTGGCCGGTGTGGCAGCGTTGTTCCAGATTTCGCGCCTGGAAGCGGCAGACCCGAATGCCGGTTCCGGCCTGGAACTGCAAGTGATCGCCGCAGTGGTGATCGGCGGTACCAGCCTGATGGGCGGGCGTGGTTCGGTGATCAGTACCTTCTTCGGTGTGTTGATTATTTCGGTGCTGGCCGCGGGCCTTGCGCAGATCGGTGCTACGGAGCCCACCAAGCGCATCATCACCGGCGCCGTGATCGTGATCGCTGTGGTGCTGGATACTTACCGCAGCCGTCGCGCCAGTCGGCGAGGCTGAACCATGGCGACGATCAAGGATGTAGCAGCGCTTGCAGGTATTTCCTACACCACCGTGTCCCATGTGGTGAACAAGACGCGCCCGGTGAGCGAGCCGGTACGGATCAAGGTCGAAGCGGCGATCAAGCAGCTCGACTACGTGCCCAGCGCCGTCGCGCGTTCGCTCAAGGCCAAGACCACGGCCACTATTGGATTGCTCGTGCCCAATAGCCTCAACCCTTATTTTGCCGAGCTGGCCCGGGGTATCGAGGATTACTGTGAGCGTAACGGCTACTGCGTGATTCTCTGCAACTCCGACGACAACGCGGAAAAACAACGTAGCTACTTGCGCGTGTTGCTGGAGAAACGCATCGACGGTTTGATCGTGACCTCGGTAGGCGGTGATGACAGCGGCCTCGCAGCGGGTTTGAGCGCGGTGCGTACGCCCATGGTGATTGTCGACCGGGCGCTGGACGGCATTGATGTTGACCTGGTGCGTATCGATCACGAGCAGGGCGCCTACCTGGCGACCCGACACTTGCTTGATCTGGGCCATCGGGACATCGCTTGCATCGGCGGCCCGGCCCACACGCGCGTCGCGCAAATGCGTCTGGCGGGGTACCAGCGTGCGCTGCATGAGGCCGGTGTGGAAGTGCTGGCCAATCGCACCCGGGAAAGCGACTTCACCAGCACCGGCGGTTATGCTGCTGCCGTGCAATTGCTGGCGGAAAACCCGCCCAGCGCAATTTTTGCCAGCAACGACATGATCGGTTTCGGCGTGTTGCGCGCCGCGGCGGAGCGTAATATCCGCGTGCCTGGCGAACTGTCGGTGATCGGTTTTGATGACATACAAATGGGCCGCTACGTGTACCCGGCGCTGACCACGGTTGGCCAGTCGATCCTGCAACTGGGCGAGACGGCGGCCGAGCTTTTACTGCGACGAATTTCAACACCTCAACTGCCGATCGATCAACGCATCGTGACGCCGAGCATTGTATTGCGCGAGTCGACGGCGCCAGTCGCCAGCGCATTCGCCCAATACCGCTGAACCGAATTGATGAGTACTGATGTATGCCAGCAAAAGTAGTGGTAGTAGGCAGCTTGAACATGGACTTGGTCACCCGCGCCAGTCGGTTGCCCCGTGCCGGCGAGACCCTGATCGGCCAAACATTTTCCACGGTGCCTGGCGGCAAGGGGGCCAACCAGGCCGTGGCATCGGCGCGACTGGGGGCGGATGTGGCAATGATCGGCTGTGTCGGCACCGATGCCTATGGCACTGAACTGCGTGGCGCCTTGCTGGTGGAAGGTATCGATTGCCAGGCGGTGAGCACTGTGGACGGCTCCAGTGGCGTCGCCTTGATTGTGGTGGACGACAGCAGCCAGAACGCGATTGTGATTGTCGCTGGCAGCAACGGTGGGTTGACGCCCGCCTCACTGCGGGCATGTGATGCGGTGCTGCAGGCCGCCGATGTGATCATCTGCCAGCTTGAAGTGCCGATGGATACTGTCGGTTATACCCTCAAGCGCGGTCGTGAACTGGGCAAGACCGTGATCCTCAACCCAGCGCCAGCCAGCGGTCCGTTGCCCGCCGACTGGTACGCCGCGGTCGACTACCTGATTCCCAACGAAAGCGAAGCCACCGCACTGAGCGGCGTGACAGTCGACTCTCTCGACAGTGCCAAGGTCGCGGCGACACACCTGATCAAGGCGGGGGCCGGTAAAGTCATTATTACTCTGGGTGCCCAAGGTGCGTTGTTCGCCGATGGCCACGGTTTTGAGCACCTGGTGGCGCCCAAGGTCAAGGCGGTGGATACCACCGCTGCCGGCGATACCTTTGTCGGTGGTTTTGCCGCAGCACTGGCCAGTGGCAAAAGTGAAGCCGAGGCCATCCGTTTTGGCCAGGTCGCTGCAGCATTGTCAGTCACCCGTGCCGGTGCGCAACCCTCCATTCCTACGCTGCATGACGTTCAAGGTTTTGTGCCCTTATGAAAAAGACCCCGCTGCTCAATATCGCCTTGTCGCGGCTGATCGCATCCCTGGGCCATGGCGACATCCTGGTGATCGGCGACGCCGGCTTACCAGTGCCGCCGGGGGTCGAGTTGATCGACCTGGCGCTGACCCAGGGCATTCCCGACTTCATCAGTACCTTGCGTATCGTGCTCAGTGAAATGCAGGTGGAAAGCCATGTGCTGGCGGAAGAAATCCTGCTCAAGCAGCCACCCGCGCTGGTTGAGTTGAATGCCTTGACTGAGCAGGCAGCCCTCGGCGAGCGACGACTGCTCAGCCATGAACAATTCAAGCAGTTAAGCCGCAATGCGCGCGCGGTTGTGCGCACTGGCGAGTGCCAGCCTTACTGCAATATCGCGCTGGTGTCTGGCGTAACCTTCTAGAGTTCCCCAACGACAAGGAGTGTTTTATGCAACGTGGTCTCCCAACCCTGAGAAATCTGTTTCGGAGTGTCCTGCTTTTGTCCGCGCTCACTGCTGCAAGCGCCCAGGCGGCGGAAAAAATCGACTTGATCATCGACACTGATCCAGGTGCCGACGATGTGGTGGCCTTGCTCTTCGCCATGGCTTCCCCGGACGAATTGAACATTCGTGCGCTGACCACCGTCGCCGGCAATGTGCGCCTGGACAAGACCTCGCGTAACGCGCGTCTGGCCCGCGAGTGGGCCGGGCGTGAAGAAATCCCGGTGTACGCCGGCGCACCCAAACCGCTGCTGCGCACACCGATCTACGCCGAGAACATCCATGGCAAAGAAGGTATTTCCGGCGTCACCGTCCATGAACCTAAAAAGGGCCTGGCTGAAGGCAACGCTGTTGATTACCTGATCAAGACCCTGCGGGCTGCGAAGCCTCACAGCATCACCATTGCGATGCTCGGTCCGCAGACCAACCTGGCGCTGGCATTGACTCAGGACCCGGAAATCACCCAAGGCATCAAGGAAGTGGTGGTGATGGGCGGCGCGCACTTCAACGGCGGCAATATCACCCCGGTTGCCGAGTTCAACTTGTTCGCCGATCCGATGGCGGCCGAGATTGTGCTCAAGAGCGGCGTCAAGCTGACTTACCTGCCGCTGGACGTGACCCATAAGGTCCTGACCAGCGAGGCGCGTTTGAAAAAGATCGCCGACATCAAGAACAATGCGAGCAAGGTCGTCGGCGATATTCTTAATGAATACGTCAAGGGCGACATGGAGCACTACGGCATTCCGGGCGGACCGGTACATGACGCGACCGTCATTGCCTACCTGCTCAAGCCATCGTTGTTCACGGGGCGTCAGGCCAATATGGTGGTGGACAGCCGCGAAGGTCCGACCTTTGGCCAGACTATCGTGGATTGGTACGACGGCCTGAAGCAGGAAAAGAATGTGTTCTGGGTTGAGAACGGCGACGCCCAGGGCTTCTTTGATCTGCTCACCGAGCGCCTGGCGCGCTTGAAGTAAAGCGCTTGCCGGTTGACGTTCGTCAGCCGGCTCTTATTCGCGCTCGGGGTCTTGCGCCCCCATATGATCGGCCGGGTATTTTTCGAATACCTGGCCGATGAATGCTTGCGCTGCCTGGGTGCCGAGTTCCTTGACCAGCAGGTCGATACCGATGATTGCCAGTTCCTCCGGGCTTCCTGGGCTGTAGGAGCTTTGGCCTTGGGGCCACTTGGCTTTGATATCGGCTTGCAGCGTTACGGTGGTCATGGAAATCTCACGGGTTGAAAGACGGGGCAATGCGCTGGAACGCGGTTCTAGCGGGCGCAGTTAATCATTTTGCGCGGTGTTTGGCACTGCTACTTAGGCATGAAGCGGGTGCTGTGCGACACTGTCCCCCTGTTTAATTGCCGGGGGACACCGCGTGCAGATCGATTTGAATAACCCCGAAAATCTCACCCTGGCCGCCGTGCGCCAACTGATCGCCAGCGCCAGTGATGACGAGCACACCCAGTTACGTGTGAGCAAGGCTGGGATTGCCTACATATCGTCGGGGGTGGTGGGGGGCACGGATATAGACGGCCTGCTGTTTCGCCTGGAGACCTGGGCCAAGGGCTCTGGTTATGTCGGCAACGTCGCAGCCAGCGATGAAGTCTGGGTCACGCAGATTTTCAATGCGCTGAAGCAGAATTGGCCGAAGCCGCCGTTTGACTACATCGACATCTACTGATGCGTTCATATCTGGTCACGATTGATCGGGCGAATGCCTGCTGAGAGTCAGGCAGACTTGCCCATCAGCGGTTTACGTCTTGAAACCAATCTGCCAGGCCGCTGTCGCACGATCTCTGTTCATTATTTTCAATAGGAGGCTTCATGCCTTGGAAGCTCGCATCATTCGGTACCCTGTTGGCAGCACTCGCGTTGGCGGGTTGCAGCACCCCAGGTGCCTCTGAGCCAGCCAAAGACGCCGCCGTGTCCGATGCTGGCCATAGCCGCTGTGAGGCTAAGGCCGCCGAATTTACCATTGGCCAAAAAGCCTCGCCGCAGTTACTGGAACAGGCTCGCACGCGTGCCGGTGCGCAAAATGCGCGGATCCTCAAGCCCAACGATATGATCACGCTGGAATACCGCTCCGACCGTTTGAACCTGAATACCGACGACAACCTGGTGATCAACCGCGTCAATTGCGGCTGATTGCTTCCAGGTTTTTGCAGCGCCCATAAAAAACCCCGTCACATGGACGGGGTTTTTTTAGCTCAGCACAGAATTACTCTGGGCGAACCTGTGCAGCTTGCATACCCTTTTGGCCTTTCTCAGCCACGAAGGAAACGGTTTGGCCTTCTTTCAGGCTTTTGAAACCGTCGCTTTCGATAGCTTTGAAGTGTACGAACAGGTCGTCACCGCCACCTTGAGGAGTGATGAAGCCGAAGCCTTTTTCATCGTTGAACCATTTAACGGTGCCGGATTGGCGATTAGACATGGTGTATCTCCAAGAAACATATATTTTCAGTAGTACTGTGCTGCTCAGGCCAACTGGGCACACTGGGCTATCATAGTCGAAATGCTCGGCTTGGGAGCCCCCCCAAGGCATTGTTTGCTAATCAATAGCGTTGCGTTCAGTGCTTGATTCGGCTGAAAGCCCCGATCTACGGGGCTTTTGCACGAAATATCAGCTGGTAAAAAAAGCCGTAAAAGCTGTGTAATTTGTGAGAAATGGCAGTTTTCGGGCTGTTTTTCCGGTAAAACGGCCGTCTGATCAGGGGCCGATCTTACTTTTTCTTCACGACTTTGCAGGACGAAATAGCCGCGACCGCTTTGTTTTTAAGCTCCGGGCTGGCGTTCTGGTTGGTCATGAGTTCCTTGATTTCAGCAGTGCTCAATTCAGCGTTGATCTTGTCAGCGCCGCATTCGCAATGGGCTTTGGCGGTTTTGACGTCCACGTTCTGGCTGGCGGCTGCGCTGCAGTCGCTGACGAAACTGTCGCGGGCGCCGGCTGGCCAGTTGGACGGGGCGGCGGCCTGTGCGCCGAGGGAAAGGAGGCTCAGGGTAGCGGCAAGAGCGAGGGTAGAGGTAAAACGCATCATGGGATGCTCCTTTGGGTCGGGGACGAACGGCGATTCTCAGTGGGTTTGAGGCATGGCGTACAGCCCAAGTTCACTTTTGCAGCTATAAAGGCTGGAATTTGTGTTTACGGCAGGTGTGGTCGGCGCGATGACCGTTCATCTGTGCTAGCATCTTGCGCTTGGCTAATTCCGGGTGCGCCAGTTGCCGCCCTGCCATGTTTCTTTTTAGCTCACTCCAGTCACTGTGGTTCGATTATCGGTTGGCCGAAAGGCTCCTGCCGCTGTAAGGCAGGCGTTCATCACTGAACGGCCTGGTGTTGGATCTTGTACTGGCTCATCCCAACCCACGTGACCTTTGGTAGGGGTCACCACTAGGAGAGGAGGCGCCATGCCAACTATTACTCTTCCCGACGGCAGTCAACGCTCATTCGATCATTCGGTTTCCGTAGCCGAGGTCGCCGCATCCATTGGTGCTGGCCTGGCCAAGGCCACCGTGGCCGGCAAGGTCGATGGCAAGCTGGTTGACGCCAGCGACCTGATCACCTCCGATGCCAGCCTGCAAATCATCACGCCCAAGGATCAAGAGGGGCTGGAGATCATTCGCCACTCTTGCGCGCATCTGATTGGCCACGCGGTCAAACAGCTGTACCCAACGGCGAAAATGGTGATCGGCCCGGTCATCGACGAAGGCTTTTATTACGACATTGCCTACGAACGTCCTTTCACTCCGGACGATCTGGCTGCCATCGAACAGCGCATGCACGCACTGATCGAAAAAGATTACGACGTCATCAAGAAGGTCACTCCGCGCGCCGAAGTGATTGACGTGTTCACCGCGCGCGGTGAGGACTACAAGCTACGTCTGGTGGAAGACATGCCGGACGAACAGGCCATGGGCCTGTACTACCACGAAGAATACGTCGACATGTGCCGTGGTCCGCACGTGCCGAACACACGCTTCCTCAAATCGTTCAAGCTGACTAAGTTGTCCGGTGCCTATTGGCGCGGCGACGCGAAGAACGAGCAGCTGCAACGGATCTACGGCACTGCCTGGGCTGACAAGAAGCAACTGGCCGCCTATATCCAGCGCATCGAAGAAGCCGAAAAGCGCGATCACCGCAAGATCGGCAAGCGCCTGAACCTGTTCCACCTTCAGGAAGAAGCGCCGGGCATGGTGTTCTGGCATCCGAACGGCTGTACCCTGTATCAAGTGCTTGAGCAATACATGCGCAAGGTTCAGCGCGACAACGGTTACCTGGAGATCAAGACCCCACAGGTGGTTGATCGCAGCCTGTGGGAGAAATCCGGGCACTGGGCCAACTACGCCGACAACATGTTCACCACCCAGTCGGAAAACCGCGACTACGCCATCAAGCCGATGAACTGCCCTTGCCACGTGCAAGTGTTCAATCAAGGCCTGAAGAGCTACCGCGAGTTGCCGATGCGCCTGGCCGAGTTCGGTGCCTGCCATCGTAACGAGCCATCGGGTGCGCTGCACGGCATCATGCGCGTGCGCGGCTTCACCCAGGACGACGCCCACATTTTCTGCACCGAAGAGCAGATGCAGGCCGAATCCGCCGCGTTCATCAAGCTGACCATGGACGTTTATCGCGATTTCGGCTTTACCGAAGTCGAGATGAAGCTGTCCACTCGTCCGGAAAAACGCGTCGGTTCCGACGAACTGTGGGATCGCGCCGAAGCGGCACTGGCCGCAGCGCTAGACAGTGCGGGCCTTGCGTACGACTTGCAGCCGGGCGAGGGTGCCTTCTACGGGCCGAAGATCGAATTCTCATTGAAAGATTGCCTTGGTCGTGTCTGGCAATGTGGTACCTTGCAGCTCGATTTTAACCTGCCGATCCGTTTGGGAGCCGAATACGTCTCCGAAGACAACAGCCGTAAACACCCGGTTATGCTGCACCGGGCGATCCTCGGCTCGTTCGAACGGTTCGTCGGGATCCTGATCGAGCACTACGAGGGCGCGTTCCCTGCGTGGCTGGCTCCGACTCAGGCAGTGATCATGAATATCACTGATAAACAGGCAGATTTTGCCGCTGAAGTTGAAAAAACTCTCAACGAAAGCGGATTTCGTGCCAAGTCCGACTTGAGAAATGAAAAGATCGGCTTTAAAATCCGCGAGCATACTTTGCTCAAGGTTCCCTATCTTTTGGTTATCGGAGATCGGGAAGTCGAGATGCAGACTGTCGCTGTGCGTACTCGTGAAGGTGCTGACCTGGGCTCGATGCCCGTCGCCCAGTTCGCTGAGTTCCTCGCGCAAGCGGTTTCCCGGCGTGGTCGCCCAGATTCGGAGTAATTATTATTAAGCGTGAAATGAGACAAGATAAACGAGCTGCACCGAAAGCCCCGATCAACGAGAATATCTCGGCACGCGAGGTTCGGTTAATTGGCGCTGACGGCGAGCAGATTGGCATCGTCTCGATTGATGAAGCGCTTCGTATTGCAGAAGAGTCCAAGTTGGACCTGGTGGAAATCTCCGCCGATGCAATCCCACCCGTTTGCCGGGTGATGGACTACGGCAAGTCGATCTTCGAAAAGAAGAAGCAGGTTGCCGCGGCGAAGAAGAACCAGAAGCAGATTCAAGTAAAAGAAATCAAGTTTCGTCCAGGGACGGAGGAAGGGGATTACCAGGTAAAACTGCGCAACCTGGTACGTTTCCTGAGTGATGGGGACAGGGCCAAGGTATCCTTGCGATTCCGCGGCCGTGAGATGGCCCACCAGGAGCTGGGGATGGAACTCCTCAAACGGGTTGAAGCTGACCTGCTTGAGTACGGTTCGGTCGAACAGCATCCTAAGATGGAAGGACGCCAGCTGATCATGGTCATCGCCCCGAAAAAGAAGAAGTAATCAACAGGGCACGGCAGGCCTTCTGATTATGTTTATCAACTGAATGCGGAGTATCCGAACATGCCAAAGATGAAGACTAAAAGTGGTGCTGCTAAGCGGTTTCTGAAAACTGCTAACGGTATCAAGCACAAGCACGCTTTCAAGAGCCACATCCTGACCAAAATGTCGACCAAGCGTAAGCGTCAACTGCGCGGTAGCAGCTTGCTGCATCCGTCTGACGTGGCAAAAGTCGAGCGCATGCTGCGCCTTCGTTAATTTTGGATCAAGAATAGAGGAAGTAACTCATGGCTCGTGTAAAGCGTGGCGTCATTGCCCGTAAACGTCACAAAAAAATTCTGAAACTCGCTAAAGGCTACTACGGCGCGCGTTCACGCGTATTCCGTGTTGCCAAGCAAGCGGTAATCAAGGCAGGCCAATACGCCTACCGCGACCGTCGTCAGAAAAAACGTCAGTTCCGCGCTCTGTGGATCGCTCGTATCAACGCTGGTGCACGTGTTAACGGTCTGTCCTACAGCCGTTTCATCGCTGGCCTGAAAAAAGCGTCCATCGAAATCGACCGTAAGGTTCTGGCTGAACTGGCCGTGAACGAAAAAGCGGTGTTTGCTGCGATTGTCGAGAAAGCTAAAGCCACCTTGGCTTAAGTACCCCCGACAGTCACCCTGGGCTGCTCCTGTAGCCCAAGGTGGTAAACGTCATAAATAGGGGAAGAGCCTTCAAGCTCTTCCCCTATTTTGTATCTGGAGTCTGTACATGGAAAACCTGGACGCGCTCGTCGCTCAAGCTCTTGAGGCTGTGCAAAGCGCTGAAGATATCAATGCCCTGGAGCAAATCCGGGTTCACTACCTTGGCAAAAAGGGTGAATTGACTCAGGTGATGAAGACCCTGGGGAATTTGCCAGCTGAAGAGCGCCCGCAAGTCGGTGCGCTGATCAACGTCGCCAAGGAGCGTGTCACAGAGGTGCTCAATGCGCGCAAGGCGTCGCTCGAGGAGGCCGATCTTGCGGCCAAGCTCGCCGCCGAGTCCATTGATGTGACCTTGCCTGGCCGTGGCCAGGCCTCGGGCGGTCTGCATCCGATCACCCGGACTCTGGAACGTATCGAGCAGTTCTTCACCCATATCGGCTACGGCATTGCCGAAGGCCCTGAGGTCGAAGACGATTATCACAACTTCGAGGCGCTCAACATCCCAGGCCATCACCCGGCCCGGTCGATGCACGACACCTTCTATTTCAACGCAAACATGCTGTTGCGCACCCATACCTCGCCGGTACAGGTCCGCACCATGGAAGCGAACAAGCCGCCGATCCGCATTGTCTGCCCAGGCCGTGTGTACCGCAGCGACTCCGATATCACCCACTCGCCGATGTTCCACCAGGTCGAAGGCCTGTTGGTTGATCGCGACATCAACTTCGCCGACCTCAAGGGCACCATCGAAGAGTTCCTGCGAGTGTTCTTCGAGAAAGAGCTGGCGGTGCGTTTCCGTCCATCATTCTTCCCGTTCACCGAGCCGTCCGCAGAAGTCGACATGGAGTGCGTGATGTGCAGCGGTAAAGGCTGCCGCGTCTGCAAACAGACCGGCTGGCTGGAAGTGATGGGCTGCGGCATGGTTCACCCCAACGTGCTGCGTATGTCCGGGATCGATCCGGAAGAGTTCTCGGGCTTTGCCTTCGGCATGGGCGTTGAGCGCCTGGCCATGCTGCGTTACGGCGTAAACGACTTGCGTCTGTTCTTCGACAACGACTTGCGGTTCCTCGCGCAATTTCGCTAGTCGTAACGAATCTTTAGGAGAGCAGGATGAAATTCAGTGAACAATGGCTGCGCGGCTGGGTAAGCCCGCAGGTAGATCGCGACGCGCTGGTTGCGCGTTTGTCGATGGCCGGTCTTGAGGTCGATAGCGTTACGCCGGCCGCCGGTGTTTTCAGTGGCGTAGTCGTGGGTGAGGTGCTGAGCACCGAGCAACACCCCGATGCCGACAAATTGCGTGTGTGCCAGGTCAGCAATGGCACGGAAACCTTCCAGGTCGTGTGCGGAGCGCCTAACGTGCGCCCTGGCCTGAAGATCCCGTTCGCCATGATCGGCGCCGAACTGCCGGGCGACTTCAAGATCAAGAAAGCCAAGCTGCGCGGTGTCGAGTCCAACGGCATGCTGTGCTCCCAGGCGGAGTTGCAAGTAGGCGAGGGCAATGATGGCCTGATGGAGCTGCCGGCCGATGCACCTGTGGGCCAGGACATTCGTGTCTACCTGGAGCTGGAAGACGCCAGTATCGAGGTCGACCTGACCCCGAACCGTGGCGACTGCCTGTCCCTGGCCGGCCTGGCACGTGAAGTGGGCGCGTTGTACAACACGCCAGTCACTCGTCCAGTGGTTGCCGCAGTGGCTGCGGTGCACGATGAAGTGCGTCCGATCGAAGTACTGGCACCAAACGCCTGCCCACGTTACCTGGGGCGCGTGATCCGCAACGTTGACCTGTCCAAGCCAACCCCGCTGTGGATGGTTGAGCGTCTGCGCCGCGCCGACGTGCGTAGCATCGACGCTGCCGTCGACATCACCAACTACGTGATGCTTGAGCTGGGCCAGCCGCTGCACGCTTTCGATCTCGCCGAAATCAATGGCGGCATCCGTGTGCGCATGGCCGAAGAAGGCGAGAAGCTTGTATTGCTCGACGGCCAGGAAGTCAGCCTGCGCGCCGACACCCTGGTGATCGCTGACCATTCCCGCGCCCTGGCGATTGCTGGTGTGATGGGTGGCGAGCACAGCGGTGTGTCGGAGACCACTCGTGACATATTCATTGAAAGTGCGTTCTTCGACCAGATTGCCATCGCTGGCAAGGCCCGCTCCTACGGCCTGCACACTGATGCTTCGCACCGCTACGAGCGTGGCGTGGACTGGAAGCTCGCCCGTGAGGCCATGGAGCGCGCCACTGGCCTGCTGCTGGAAATCACCGGTGGCGAAGCTGGCCCGATCACCGAGACTGTCAGCGAACAGCATCTGCCGTCCGTTGCGCCGATCACCCTGCGCGCCAAAAGCGTCGAGCAAATGCTCGGCCTCGTCATAGTGCCGGCTGAAATCGAGCAACTGTTGTCGGCCCTCGGCCTGACCATTTCTGTGAGTGGGGAAGGGCAGTGGCACGTTGAAGTGCCAAGCCATCGCTTCGATATCAGTCTGGAAGTCGATCTGATCGAAGAGTTGGCTCGCCTGTACGGTTACAACCGCCTGCCGGTTCGTTACCCGCAAGCACGTCTGGCGCCGCAACCCAAGGCTGAAGCGCGTGCGCACTTGCCTGAGCTGCGTCGTCTGCTGGTTGCCCGTGGTTATCAGGAAGCGGTGACCTACAGCTTCATCGATCCGAAGCAATTCGAACTGTTCAACCCGGGCGTCGAACCGCTGCTGCTGGCCAACCCGATCTCTAACGACATGGCCGCCATGCGTTCGTCGCTGTGGCCGGGTCTGGTGAAAGCCCTTTCCCATAACCTGAATCGCCAGCAAGACCGCGTGCGCATGTTTGAAAGCGGCCTGCGGTTTGTCGGTCAGCTCGACGGCCTGAAGCAAGAGCCAATGCTGGCCGGGGTTGTTTGCGGTAGCCGCTTGCCAGAAGGCTGGGCGCAAGGTCGCGACGCCGTAGACTTCTTCGACGTTAAAGCTGACGTGGAAGCGGTCTTGGGCTTTGCCGGTGCACTGGACGACTTCACATTCGTGCCAGGCAGCCACCCGGCGTTACACCCAGGCCAGACTGCGCGCATCGAGCGCGAAGGTCGCCTGGTGGGCTTCGTCGGAGCCATTCACCCAGAGCTGTCGAAAATCCTTGGGCTCGACCGCCCGGTCTTCGTCTTCGAACTGGTCCTGGCCGAAGTGGCCTCGGGCAAGATGCCTAAATTCAGCGAGTTGTCGCGCTTCCCTGAAGTGCGTCGCGACCTGGCCCTGATCGCTGATCGTGAAGTCGCCGCCACTGCCGTTTTGGATGTAATCCGTGAAAATGCAGGGGAATGGCTGACAGACCTCAGGCTATTTGACGTCTATCAGGGTAAAGGCATTGATCCGCATAGAAAAAGCCTTGCAGTTGGCTTGACCTGGCAGCATCCATCGCGCACTCTTAATGACGATGAGGTGAATACCACGACACAAAATATCCTCACCTCGCTCGAACAAAGGTTGAACGCCACGTTAAGGAAGTGACGTATGGGGGCTTTGACGAAAGCTGAGATGGCGGAACGTCTGTACGAAGAGTTGGGTCTGAACAAGCGCGAGGCCAAGGAATTGGTCGAGCTGTTTTTTGAAGAGATCAGGCACGCTCTGGAAGACAACGAACAGGTCAAATTGTCGGGTTTCGGCAATTTTGACCTGCGGGACAAACGCCAGCGGCCTGGCCGCAATCCAAAAACGGGAGAAGAAATCCCGATCACGGCTCGCCGTGTGGTCACCTTTCGTCCAGGGCAGAAGTTGAAGGCCCGAGTTGAGGCTTATGCTGGAACCAAGTCATAACGACGAGCTACCCGTCATCCCTGGCAAACGCTACTTCACCATTGGTGAAGTCAGCGAGCTCTGTGCGGTAAAACCGCACGTGCTGCGCTATTGGGAGCAGGAGTTTCCTCAACTCAACCCCGTCAAACGTACTGGGAACCGTCGGTATTATCAGCGCCAGGATGTGCTGATGATCCGACAGATCCGTGCGTTGCTGTATGACCAGGGCTTTACCATCAGCGGCGCGCGCCAGCGTATGTCCGGTGATGAAGCCAAAGACGACACAACCCAATACAAGCAACTGATCCGCCAGATGATTTCCGAACTCGAAGATGTGCTGGTGGTTTTGAAGAAGTGATACAGGCTTTTAAAATACTTCCACATTTCAAAAGCTTGCGGTATATTCCTGATCGCTTCGTTACGAAGCGAACCCAGTAACACGCCTAGTCGGGGCGTAGCGCAGTCCGGTAGCGCACTAGCATGGGGTGCTAGGGGTCGAGTGTTCGAATCACTCCGTCCCGACCATTATTCCTGAGTAAAATCAGACTCTTAAGCCGATCACATAGATCGGCTTTTTTGTGCCTGCGCAAAACTGGCGCAAAACTACCCGGTGATTTCGCTGATATTCAGGTCCGGAATTGCCTCGGACAAGATGATTTCCTCATGGCCTCGCTGGTAGTTCTTCGTCATGCCCTCGCTCGCATGGCCTGCGATCTTCTGCCCATCCTTTCCGGCTTTCTTGTAAAGGTGCAGAGACATCGCGAAGAAGGCAGCTCAAGCGAAGTCAGAAGCAAGTCGATTACCTAAGGCAACTCACGGGTCAAGCGATCACCCCCTTCGTATTGGGGACATCGAAATTCCTTGTTATGTGCTTGATGATGGCCCTCGCGTGATATCTCAGCGCGGTATTGTCTTAGGGCTGGGAATGAAGTTTGGTTCTCGCGCAAGTGGTGCTGACCGACTGACAGGGTTTGTGCAGGGAAAATTGATTTCGCCCTATGTAAACAAAGAGTTAATGGCGCTGATCGAGAATCCAATTAAATTCACTCACAGCGGAGGCGTGGGGGTTGCCTCAGGGTACCCCGTCACTCTAATTGCGGATCTTTGTGACACTATACTTGCTGCAAGAAAAGGCGGCCGACTCCAAAAACAACTGGAGCACATCGCAGTACAAGCCGAAATTCTGGTTCGAGGTTTTGCGCGCGTAGGCATTATTGCTCTTGTCGATGAAGCTACCGGTTATCAAAAAGACAGAGCTAAAGACGCACTTGCGAAAATACTTGAAGCCTTTGTTGCCAAGCAGCTTCAGCCATACGTTCGCACATTCCCGGCAGATTATCACGAGCAATTCCGCCTGCGCGGGCTTCAATATCCTCCTGAAAACGCGAAATATCGTCCGCAATATTTCGGTACTCTTACTAACGACATCGTCTGCAAACGCTTGGCCCCAAGCTTCCTGGCCGAGCTAAAGAGCCAGAACGCCAAGGCCGAAAAAAAGGGAAAACTCTTCCAGCGACTGACGCCAGATACAGGGCATCCAAAGCTTAGAGAGCACCTAGCATCGTCCGTTACCATAATGAAGCTGAGCAAGGATTACCCCGACTTCATTGAGGAGCTGAATAGCATTCATCCCCGGTACGGGGACACACTAGTGCTTGATTTAGACGAAGCCCGGCCCAGCGCCGGGCTTTTTGTCTCTATGCCCCCGTGCTGATAAAATCTGCGCCTCTCTCGAATGGACTCGTTTTCATGCGCATATCTCCGATGCCGCTGGCCTTCTTCGCCATGTTCACCAGTATTTCCTTAACCGCCCAAGCCGAATCTCAAAATGAAAGAGACATCCACTGCGCGGCCTACTACGAATTACTTTCAGTAGCTGGTGACCAGCCCGACATAAACCGCAAGCAGTCCTCAAAAGCCTTCTATGCACTTTTGGTGCATGCTGGCGATAGCCCGAAGGTTCAGGATGACGTTGCGCAGAAAATGGTGGACTTGCACAAAGAGACACCCGGGCCGATGACGCCAGCTAGCACTGCCAAGCTACGTGAAAAATACGACGCGGAATGCAGAATCCTTCTGAAGGCCGCCTGGTGCGAAGCATACAAAGACCCGGGTGCTTGTGAGGCGTAGTGCCTTGGCGGTAACAGCATAGACATCCATCAACGAGCCCAGCCCATCGCCGGACTTCTTGTTTTTAGTAAGCGCTTTACTCTGCTATGTTTCGCCCTCAGATCGCAATGGAAGCATCGAAGAATGGACTCGTGGAAGACTCTGGCAGCAGCCCTAATGTTATCGATGGGGGCTCATGCCTCTGAGGGGGCGGATGACTCCTATAATAACTCGATGTTGTCTGTACTAATGGCTCCAACCTACACGGTTGCGGGAACTACCGGGCTTACCATGCTGGCCTCAAATAACTTCAAGCCTGCAAAGGCTGATGCCCTTGCATTCATCGGCTCAAAAGGCGAGATTCGCGGCGCACAATTTGAACAGGCAGTACGCTTTTATCACACGACCTACGCACCACCGCTGATGACTGACCAACAGCTGGCCCAGGCGATCGCGACTACGTACTGATACAGACCTTTAATCTATCCTCAGCGTCGTGATTCTTGCCGCCGGCGTAACCGCCAAATTCATCATCCGGGTCAGCCACCAATGCCTTCCATCGTCTATGCCAATGAGTTCGACATCTGCGTATCAATGTCCGATTTAGTTTCATGGGTAGGGGACGAGCACTCACCCAATGCGGATTTAGAAGCCGCTTTGAGCGCCGCTGGAATCGAGCTAGACATTGCAAAACTGTACGACCACTACTTCGAAGACACACCTATCGGTGCTGGTGACGTTCATGTCTATTCGTCTGCCGTGAGCGAGAGCCTACTGGTCATAGACCTGTACCGAGATATGACCGACCAGCTTGATTTAATTACCGCTTCGCTGAGAATTGACAAGACCCAGCTCAATTTTTCGACACCACTCCTCAGACTATTTTTTGATGCCGCTGAGTGCCAGGTACTTTTTAGTCAATCTACCCACTCAAAGCGATTGCACTCACTGATAGATGAGAGCAGGTATCCGTTCCTGATCAACGAGAGCGGATACCGGCAACAGATAATTTTCCGGAAATGACGTGCACTACTTAGAGTGCCACTGCTTCGCGCCCCTTTCACAGTCGAGCTCCTATTATTACCTCAGCTCCTAGTGAAAACCTTTCAGCCCGCACTCCCCATCGTGGGCTTTTCTTTGTCTGGGATTCGGCCTGCCAAAGCAGCTGATGAGTCAGATTTATCACTTGTTGCCACACAAGTGAGCACCCGTCTAATCATGCAAGGTGTGTTTGACCTGCGCTCACGATCCGACAGACAAACATCACTGTCCGCCTCTCCAGCTCCGCCCCCGCGCATGATGGTAATTGTGATATGGGAACTATGCCGCGTCGACAAGGTGTAGAGGCTCATCTATACCTATGTTCGAAGTGACAGCATTCTCGAGCGTTTCGCTTCTGCGAAGGTCTCCATTGCAGTCGTTACCTCCAGATTCCATGGTGAGGAAGACTGGCCGTGGTGCCTTACAGTTGGCGCGAAGCGCTCTCGTCGAACTCAGTTGACTGGGATGAAGGTACCTATGGCTATGATCATGAGTAGGGCAATCAAGTGTTTACTGACAGCCAATACCATCTTGCTATCAGGGTGCTTCGGCGACGGGTCGCCCCGAATCCTGGAATCTGCGGAGAGGGAGCTGGGGACCGCCGGGCCAATCACCATGCACTATCATTCGGCTGTCTATTACCCTGACGAAATTTCACTCCGAGATGGTGGATATATAGTCGGGATTGAGAAAGGCGACCCCGATAAGATTCTTCAGCCAGAGGAGCATCTGACGTTTGAGCAGCCGAACAGTACAGATAAAACAGTCAGAAACCAGCAGGCCGCCGTTCACGAAGGCAAGATTATGTTTGTGTCACACATCATCCGTAATCAGCTTCCCGGCAGCGCCAAAAGGAACTGCACCTTGTTCGATGCCTACTACCGGTCAGCCGCCACAGCTCCGCCGGTACGTGACTGTAATCCTGAGCAACCTCCCGAGATTGCTTCAAAAGACGCATACAGCTCAGGCTGGAAGGGGATGAACGCCCTGCAGCAGGCATTGAATGTCGATATCGCGTCCCGCGCCTACACCCACATCGTTGTCGTGGTCATGGGATGGAACACCGTACAAGAGGAAGCGGTAAGGAATATCAACTCGATCATCAGAGGAATTAAGCATGCCAGTGAGGGGAGCCCAGGCGCCTTCAATCCGCTCGTCATAGGCGTGACATGGCCAAGCCAGTGGAACAGCCCATGGCTTGATCCCATTTATAAACTGACAAGCTTCGGGACAAAAGCAAAAGACGCCGATGAAGTGGGGTTAACCTGGTTAGGCGTCCTACTGGGAAACACCATTCCTCGAGCCAACATACAAGCAAAAGGAAGCTTGCCGGTGGTAGCGATAGGGCATAGCTTTGGGGCGCGAGCGGCGACCATGGCTGCTTGTGACGGACCGGTGATAGCTGATGGTTCTGGCCCTCGATCATCGAAGCAAACGGTAGATTTGCTGATCAATTATCAGGGGGCTTTCTTGACCGATAGATTGCTAGATAAAGGCCCAGACGGAGCTCTACGCGACAAGTGTCCCCGTGCAAGGAGCATAGCCCTGACCTCTTCCAAGAACGATACTGCGGTCAAAAGAGCTCTCTGGGGCCTCTATGCCGGCAGCGAGGAAAGCTATCTAGAATACTGCTCCGTGCCATCTACGCTCATAAATTGCGTGAAAGCAAATGCCGCGGGGCAAACTATCCCGCCGCCAACGTTCGGTAGAAGGGTAACCTACATCAATTCGGATGCCTTGATTACCTACAACGCGTTCTACACTGGGGGAGGCGCTCATAGTGATATTTATCGAGATGAGCAAGGTGTTCTTTCATGGTCTCTGATCAAGGCGCTTAGTGATAAAAGCAGTTCATTACCTGCCTCGGTCGTTCAGCCATAGACGGCAAGGAGAATGTTTGAACTCGGGGTTGGGTGGCATAAAGAGTCTTAACCGCAATCGTTACTATTGGTATGGAAAAACGTCCGATTTCAACGATCAAGATTTCATTCCGTATGGTCTTTAATCTCCTCTTGAACACCCCTTAAGCCCGCCGCCATCGCGGGCTTTTCTGCTTTTCCGACATCCTTTTCACCTGGCATTTACACGACGGGGAGCAAGATGACCCTACTCCTTTGAAGAATTCCCATTAGGCCCGCACATAAGCGGGCCATTTTTTTGCCCGCGGCTATGCTTTCCATTCCCTCTGCTGTATACCAAGCAATGCCATCCCCCGAATACTCTCTCCCTCACACGCTCGAACGAATCTATGAGAACCAACTCGCCCTGGAGGCTGCCATCATGGAGCTTTCACTTTGGGCTGAGCGGCAAGGTGGCGCGCATGTCGACGAAAACATTTGAGGAGCCCTGCAGACTATCGGGGAGAACGCCGGACACATCAAACAGGGTTTGGCTAGGCTGAAGGCTCAAGGGCCCGAATGACGCATCGCGTCAGCCGTGAGGAGCCCGCCACTGAGCGGGCTTTTCTTTGTTTGATCTAAAACGATTTCGGGTCAATCCCAATTATTCGAAGAGACTGGGCAAGCGACTCGTCCAGCACAACCTCGCCAGTGGTAGATGCCGCCTGATTGATGCCAACCGTTCTGAACTTAAGAACCTGCCCCGCTAGCATCTGCCTCAAAATTGACTTGGCCTTGTCCCCGCCAGTGATGGTGTAGGGGCTCATCATCTTGTAAACATTTTCCATAGCCTGAGCCTGGGTCTTTTTGATCAGTTCCGCCTGCTCAGGTGGTAGTCCTAAGGCCACCTCGGGAGAGGCTGGTTGGTCATCTCTTAGTTGAATGGGATCTGTTTCGCGCGTTGCTCTACCTGCCTGGGGATCTGGTTTAATCGACGCGACAGCCGCTTTCCAATCACATTCTGAGCCAGTCCAAATCGGGACAGCTTCTGAGAATGAGACGCTAGATGTGTTTTCAATCGGATTGCCAGAGTAGTAGCGTACTAGAGCGGGCGATCCAAAGAAGGCCCGACCCCAAATACGAGGCGAGGGTAGTACACCTTCAATTTTTTCGTATCCAATCACCAGATCAAGATCGCCGCAAAGTAATGCGCCGCGGGCATAGGACCCCACTGCCCAGACCATGGTGATTTCAATCTGACACGTGAACTCACGGTAAATGTGTTTGTGTGTGATCGTGCGAACCGCCTGCTCATCGAGTCTCTGGCAGATCCGCACGAGCTTTTTGGTGAACGACTCGCGCGGATCACGCTTTTCAGATAAGGCCATGCTTTCATCTCTGCATGCGGGCGGGAGACTGAACGTATCATTCCCTGCATTCAAATCACCATTAGCAACAGGTACAGCGAGATGGACTTCATCGCACATCAAGCCCGCACGTAGCGGGATTTATAAGGATGACAGGGGAGGGCTCGCTATTGACCCCAGGATTGGCCTGCTCTGCCGCAGTTTCTGGCAATAGATAAAAAAATGTCGTTAGCGGAGTATTGCTTGGCCGTCCATGCGTCGAGGTTGGCTTGGATCACAGCCCGGCAATTTTTAGGGTAGCCGGTTTCTCCGAACGTGGGCGCTGCGTTAGGGTCGCCTGGCGCCGTGAGTCTTCCGATGGCTATTCCGATTATCAGAATCAGAGCCAGCTTCCAGAGTTTCATCTCCTCTCCTTTGCATTGTTTACTGCTGCGATGATCTCGACATGTCGACTCTTCGCATCGTCCCATGCGTTCAGCGACACCTGCTTGGCAGCGGTTGCTTGATTAACAATCTCTTCGACTTGGATGTGTATTTCCAGCAGTCGCATGTCCATAGTGTCTATTTTTTCATTCAGCTTTTGCACCAGCTTCCTGATAGTGACGGCCTTATATAATGTCCCTGCGGCTAAAATGAAAACAATGAGGTAGCGATAATCAAAGTCCATTTCTCGTCTCGTAGGCTGAGTAAAAGCACCAGATCGGAACACGATTTAACCGTAATAGTTCGATGTCTGTACCACCAATAGCAATTGGTATCTTAAGACTGATGGGGAGCAGTTTTTTAGGTGGAATTATTTACTCGCAAGGGGCATTCATTATTGAAGGAGGAAATGACGTGAAATCTCCTTTTTTCGCCATAATAAGCATGAATTCTTTCTGTACGTCTATGACCATTTTTCGCTCTAACAGCCAAGCGTCGTAACTGCGATCAAATATTCTACTTTGCTCTGCTATGGATGTACCTGCAAATAGGTTTATGACGGTAGCCATCATCATCCCAACCAAACAAAATGGAATGATTGGGCGGAATTTTGCAAGGCCGTCTCGAGTAAAAATATATCCGGTGATCGCGGTTATCAATGTAATGAGAGCGGGGAGAAAAGTTCCGAGGACAGGAGTTTTTGACGCCCCGGCGGTAATTCCAAGTAGTGCGCCAATCGAAATAAATGAAGTTATCAATCCATATGCTTCTCTTAATGGCGGTTTGACAATAAGTCGATAAGCTCCAGAAGTAACTATTGCAATGATTACAATCACAACTAACCAAGGAAGTAGAGTCTGAATAAAGGGTGATATAAATAAAATCGCTGATTGCGTGCATTTTTCCATTCGTCTCACCTGCTGCAATCTAATCTTCCGCAAGGCATGTAGTTATTTACTTTCAAATTTAAAGCTTTTCTCTGGCTTCATTATTTCTGATTCCTTGCCTTGACCTGTAACGTCAAGCTTCTCGTGAGCAGCAGGAGCCGGAAATGTTGGAGCTACTGGGCCGGTACCATGCGGCGGAGGTCTATCTAGCCACACCGCACCACCTGTTTTGCCCTTACACTCGTTATTACACTCGGTTCCCACAGGCTTTTTGGGGCAAAAGCATAGTTCTCCATTCGCAATGCCGGTGTAAAAAAGTAAAGCGCAAATGAAAGAGGTTGACTTTAAGTAAGTTGAGGTAGACATGTGCTTTTCCTCTGGCCTTGAATCTGCCGATCACCCGTGTGTGATCGAAATCCTAGTAGCCTTTTCCCATTACTGCATGCGCCTAACGCAAAATTTCGTTTCGAGTGCTCTTTCCCAATGGTCCTACTAGGTTGGTTTGGCTGGTGCAATGCCGCGCAATGTCAAATATTCAGGGGCTCAGGACGCAGGACGACGCGTTGCTTCGATTCGTACAGGCCTTTCGTATAGCCGTCCTGGAATGCTCCGCAATCAGTTGAAGGGGTTCTCCGTTGCTTTTGGTGCCTTTCCCCCAGGGCTTCTAAAAACGCACGTAAGCCCAGCGCTTCCTTAAGGGGACTTGTGTTCCTAGGGCGCGCGCGGTTGCCTGTTACATTTTGCTAACCGGCGATAGACTGGATGCTATTGCTGCTACGTCGGCAGCTTATGATCCTGAGAAAATTGAAGTCCAGTTCGACGGTGTTAAAGCAGAACTCCCATACGCATAAGATCTATCAGCAATACTCAGCTTTCGGCTGTTCGTGTGCGTTTCGCGTGGCCCGCGCTGCAGTTCGTGGATGCCAGCGGCAATATCAATGGGTATCGCATCGAGTACAAGGTCGAATTGGCCACCGATGGCGGGGCCTATCAGCAAGTTTTGAGCGAGGCTGTAGACGGCAAGACCACCAGCATTCATGAGCGCACACGCCGAATCGACCTACCAAAAGCGACGTCCGGCTGGCTGATGAAAATCACCAGACTGACCATCAATCAGAACAACAAAAAAATTTCCGACACCATGCAGGTCGCTGGCTTCACCGAGGTGATCGACGCGAAGATTCGCTACCCGAATACCGCGCTCCTTTACATAGAGTTTTCGGCAGAGCAATTCCGCAGCATCCCTGCCGTTACGGTCGGTTGTAAGGCACGCAAATGGTCAGTTCCGAGCAGCTACGACCCAGCGTCCCGCACCTATAGCCGAGTGTGGGATGGCACCTTCAAAGAGGCGTACACCAACAAGCCGACCTTCCCCTTCAGGTTGGTTAGGTTAGAGTTTTTCCAGATTGAGGAGATCTCGAAGGCGCTCAACGACTGAACTCGGGCCAGGTAACTACGTATACCTGAGCGGCGCAAAGCCGATCCCGGCCGCCCAGTTCGCCCACGCTAAGCGCGCAGCCGACCAGGTGGTGTCATGTGTGGCGCCCGATCCAACCGGCGGCGCCACGTGCTACTACGCCACGACTATGCCTAAGGCCCCGGCCTGGGCGTCGGGGGCCAAAGAGACTTTGCGCGTCGGTCACCACATCTCCTTCAAGGATGTGCCGTGATGACTCCAGGCCAGATCCTGGCCCCGATCGTGCTGGCAATTGCCATCGCTTTTGGCGGCGTCTGGCAAGTGCAGGACTGGTGGATGGGCAAGCAGCTCGCCGCGACTTCTCATTTGGCCGACTCTTCATAAGTAGAGTTTCCTCGACCCCCCCCATCCCGATGTGAGTCTCAAGCAGGTTCACCAGCGAATAGGTGCTCTAGTCTCTTATCCAATTTCCTAAGGCCAAGCAGCCAACAATGTTGGCTGCACTTCGAGGTTGCCGTGGTTCAAAGCCAGAGCGTCTGAATCGCTACCCGCGATTGTTTACATTCATTGCGTATGATAGGTTTGATTTAAACATTCATTCAGTATGTATGTTTTCTGGGGTCGTCGAGGCTGCGATCCGTTTCCTATCAGGGAACGGTTAACCCACTAGCTTTCCGGGATTAGCGGCGCGATCAAAGGACTTTGCAGTGAGCCCTGTATCCAGGGTGGCAAATGCCTCGCGTTTTGGGCGAGTCCTGAATTTCATCTAAAGGGATTTAGCAATCATGAGTTCACCTTCAGTCGCTTCGCCTGCAACTTCTCCACGGTATCCATGGCTGGCAGTGACCGCCATGGGCCTTGCTACATTTTCGGTCGTGACGACAGAAATGCTTCCGGTCGGTTTGCTGACGACCATTGCCGGCTCGCTTGAAACGTCAACTGGAAGCGCTGGCTTATTGATCTCATTGCCTGCTTTGCTGGCGGCTTTTTTTGCACCGCTGGTGGTGATCGCAGCAGGCAATCTGGACCGTCGTTGGATTTTGTGCGGTTTACTCGTCCTGTTGGTAATCGCCAATATTGCATCGGCCCTGGCCCCAAGTATGGTGTGGATGCTGATTGCGCGTGCGCTTGTCGGCTTCTGCATGGGGGGGATCTGGGCTGTCGCGGGTGGCTTGGCCGCTCGGCTGGTCCCGGCACACGCAGTGGGGCTGGCCACCTCCATTATTTTTGGCGGGGTCGCTGCGGCATCCGTGCTGGGTGTGCCATTAGGCGCGTTGATCGGTGATTTTGCCGGTTGGCGTTGGGCTTTCGGCTGCATGGCTATCTTCAGTGCGGGTGTGCTGTTGATTCACCTCTTCGCCATTCCCGCTTTGCCTGTTCACCACTCAGTCACCTTGCGCCAGTTCGCTGAACAGTTTGCCAACCGCAAGTTGCAAGCCGGTCTGGCACTGACCATCTTGCTGGTGGCCGGGCACTTCATGGCATTCACCTTTGTCCGTCCGTTGTTGTTATCGGTCTCCGGATTCGATGCTCAATGGATCGGCGCGTTGCTGTTCGCCTATGGTGTCGCGGGCATCATTGGCAACTTCCTGGCGGGTATTATCGCCGCGCGTCGCACGGCCCTGACCCTGGTCTTTATCTCGCTGGGATTGTTGTTGGCGCCAGTGCTGTTCCTGACGATCGGTGACTCCCATGTGGGGGGCGGCCTAGTGTTGCTGGCCTGGGGGCTGGCGTACGGTGGCGTGTCGGTGGGCTTGATGACCTGGATGATGAAAGCGGCGCCGCATGCAGTGGAAATCGCTACTGCGCTTTATGTAGGTGTATTCAATATCGGTATTTTTCTGGGGTCGTGGTCGGGTGGGCAGGCGGTAGACAGGTTCGGTCTGGCCACCAATCTCTGGTTGGCCGCAGGTTTGGCCACATTGGCACTGCTGCTGACGTTCGCGATCCGTTCAAGTGGCAAAAAAACTCAGGCAATTTGCCCATAGGCTGGGCCCGAAAGGGGTTCGGTTGTTCGATTGGAAACCTATCCCCCTCGTTTCACGCACGACTGTGACGGGGGGAGTGTGCACGACGGTAAGTGGTCAAAGACCCTTGATCAGTAACCATAGGCATCGCTGGCAGGAGAAGGGCGGTATGCGGGTTATACGGATTGCAATGCACACCGTCGCAGGCTTATTCGCGCTTGGCGCCGGGTTTTTGTTCTTGGGCGGACTGTGGTTGATAGTGCTTGGCGGGAGCTGGTTCTACGCAGTGGCAGGTTGTCTTCTTGGCTACGTTTCCTATTCGCTTATCAAACAGCACGCTCATGCTTTCAGCACGGCAATCGTCCTGTTGATTTTCAGTGTGATTTGGGCGCTGCTGGAGGTGGGCCTGGACTACTGGCAGTTTGTGCCGCGGGTGTCCTTATTTTTAGGCGTGGCTTGTGTGGTTACGTTGTTTTACGCGCAGCTTAGAACTCATGACGGCGTGCAAGGTGGACGCAAGATGCGAACGCCAGCGTCGATTGTGTTGTTCGGCATCGCGTTTGTCGGCATCGGGGCTGGTTTCTATCCGCATGCATCAGTTGTTTCAAAAAGCGTGCTGACGGCTGAGGGAGCATCCAGCGCCAACCCTCCTCTGGAACACGCAGTCAATCAGGATTGGCCTCAATATGGGCTCAGTGCACGGGGCACTCGATATTCAGAACTTGCCGAGATAGAGCGTTCGAACGTAACGGATTTACAGGTCGCCTGGGAGTTTAAAACCGGTGATGTACCCACCGCAGAAGCTGCCTTTCAGGGCACCCCGATAAAGATAGGCGACATGCTCTATGTCTGTACGCCCTACAGCAAAGTTATGGCGGTCGACGCTGAAACCGGTGTTGAGAGGTGGCGATTCGATCCACAAGTAGTTTCAAAAGAATGGCAGCGCTGCCGTGGCCTTGCGTCCCATTCGGCGCCTGACGACAGCGTCACGGGCAACGCGGATGACAGCACGGACGGCTTGTGTAAAACGCGTATTGTACTGACCACCCTCGATGCAAGGTTGTTCACGCTTGATGCCCGCTCGGGTGAGGCGTGTCCTGGGTTTGGCGAGCACGGTTACGTGGATCTGCTGAAGGGATTGAGCGAAAGGGCTAAAGACTCCTATTTCCCTACCTCAGCGCCCCTTGTTGCGGGTGACGTCATTGTCACCGGCGCGCGTATGCAGGATTGGGCCAGTGGTGGCGAGCCATCGGGTGTTGTGCGTGGTTGGGATATTAAGTCAGGGCGGCTTGTCTGGGCATGGGACCCGGCTGCTCCAAAGAGGGGGCATCCGCTCCCGGAGGGGGAAATTTACGCGGATGAGACCCCCAATTTCTGGGGCACAGCCTCCTATGATTCTGAACTGGGATTGATCTACGTACCGACGGGTAATCAGACTCCAGATTTCTGGGGCGCTGATCGTTTACCTTCATCTGAAACGTACAATGCTTCAGTCGTCGCCATTGATGTGAAAACCGGGATTGATCGTTGGCACTTCAGGACCGTCAATCATGATCTCCATGATTATGATGTTGCCGCTCAGCCCATTCTTCATGACCTTGTAATGGGGAATGGAGAAAGCATTCCTGTCGTGATCGTTTTGACAAAAATGGGGCAGATTTTTGTTTTGGATCGCCGCAATGGTCGTCCTGTTATCCCCGTTGAATCACGTGCGGTCAGTGTGGAGGGCGCGCCTGCCGGCCAACATCCATCCGCTGTCCAGCCTTATTCACGAGCGTCACTTGACTACGGTCCGCTCACAGAAAAAAGTATGTGGGGGATCACCGCGCTTGATCAGCTGTATTGCCGCATTCAGTTTAAGCGTATGCATTGGAAAGGCGATTTCACACCGATAAGCACACAAAAAACAATCATGTACCCCGGTTATTACGGGGGCATAAATTGGGGGGGCGGGGCGGTTGATGTAAGTTCAGGCCTGCTGCTTGTCAATGATATCCGCATTGCTCATTGGGCCCAATTTATCAAGCATGAGGATGCCCTGGCCGCTGGTTACAATCCTACTGGCGCTGCGGGTAATTACGCTCAACAGCGTGGGGCACCCTATGGTGTCATTCACGGAATGTTCACCTCGCCACTCGGAGTGCCCTGCACTGCGCCGCCTTACGGCACATTGACAGCAATTGAGCTTCGGTCCGGAGAGATCGCATGGCAAGTCCCCATGGGCAGTACCGAAGACACGCCTTTGTTGGGTGCGATTACCGGATTACGTTTGCCTCTTGGAATGCCCACCATGGGCGGACCTCTTGTTACCCGTGGTGGGGTGGTCTTTTTCTCCGGTTCGATGGATCACTACCTCAGGGCCATGGATAGCGGGAGCGGGAAGGAACTCTGGAAAAGTCGACTGCCCGTCGGCAGTCAGGCGACCCCCATGACTTACCAGGGTGGCAGAACGGGAAGGCAATACGTTGTTGTCACGGCGGGCGGTTCGCAAGGCCCGGAGCAAGAACGCGGAGACTATGTGATCGCCTACCGCCTCCCTTGATCGTTGTGCCGAAGCGGGGCTGCGTATGCAACTTACACATCGCTGCGCAGCGGACCACATCTGCCTGTGGAAAAGAGAACGAGATGAAGGGAAGCACGCATTATGACGTATGAGGTTTTTGAGCTCGGTGACATTCAGTTGCAATCGGGTCGTCGTCTCCGCGAGGCCCGATTGGCATACAAGACCTATGGTCGCCTTAATGACGCAAAGGACAATGTTATTGTCTATCCGACGTCCTTCGCAGCCACCCATGAAGATGCCGCCTGGTTGATCGGGCCAGGTCGCGCGCTGGACTCGGAAAAGTATTTCATTATCGTGCCAAACGCTTTCGGCAATGGCTTGTCCAGCTCGCCCAGCAACACGGCGGCGCCGCAGAACGGTAATCGCTTTCCACACGTTACGATCCACGACAATGTTGTTCAGCAACATCGCTTAGTTACCGAATTGTTCGGTATCCAGAAAATTCGGATGGCCACAGGTTGGTCTCTGGGCGGCACTCAGGCCTTTGAGTGGGCCTGTGCCTTCCCGGACATGGTTGAGCGGCTGTTTACCTTTCAGAGCGCAGCACGCACGTCACGTCATTTGTATGTGTTTTTTGACAGCGTGCGCGCTGCGATCGAGCTGGATGCCGACTTCCGGGAGGGGTTTTACACGCGGCCACCGCAACGCGGCTTACGTGTTGCCGCGCGTGTCTATGCTGCCCTGGGGCTGTCTCAGGCGTTCTTCCGCGACCGACTGGATGAGACCGCACTGGGCTACGCATCCATTGAAGACTTCCTGATTGATTTCTGGGAAGGGTGGTTCCTCAAGCGAGATGCCAACGACATCATTGCGCAACTCTGGAGTGGACAGCATGCAGACATCAGCGCAAATGCCCGTTACCAGGGCGATGTCAGTAAGGCATTGGCTTCGATCACCGCCGATACGCTGGTGATGCCTGCATCGAGCGATCTGTACTTCCCTGTCCGAGATGCCGAACACGAGGTCAGTCGGATACCCAAAGCCGAACTGCGCATATTGGAATCCGTCTGGGGGCACGTCGCTGGCGAAGGCCTGAATGATGCGGATACCCGGGTGATTGAACAGGCGATGATTGAACTTCTTGCACGCTAGCGCATGTGGCGCTGTTTCACGGGGCACGGTGTGCTTGTTATCGAAGTACGCGAAAGTGACAATAGATACAAACCGCATGTATAGCTGCACCTATTCATGACTTCATGGACATCACAGGTCATGCCGCCTTCAGTGAGGAGATAACCGATGGTTCGCCGCACCCGCGCCGATATGGAAGAAACCCGTGCCCTGTTAATAGTCAAAGCGCGAGAGATGTTCAGTGAGCGAGGCTATGCGGACACCTCAATGGATGAGCTGACGGCTCAGGCGAGCCTGACCCGTGGCGCGCTCTACCATCACTTTGGAGACAAGAAAGGCTTGCTGTCAGCAGTCGTCGAGCAACTCGACGCTGAAATGGATGAGCGCCTGCAAGCCATTACTGACACTGCAGCAGATGCCTGGGACGGTTTTCGCCAGCGCTGCCGTGCGTATCTGGAAATGGCCCTGGAACCACAAATCCAGCGGATTGTGCTGCGCGATGCCAGGGCAGTACTGGGCGGCACCTCACCCGATGCACAGCGTCATTGTGTAGAGTCGATGCAGCGGATGATTCAGGTCTTGATCCAGCAAGGTATCGTGGTGGATGTCAACCCTCAGGCGCTGGCGTTGCTGATCTACGGCAGCCTTGCCGAAGCCGCGTTCTGGATTGCAGATTCGGAAGAGGGCGATAAGCGACTTGCGCAGAGTGTGGTCGCGCTTGAGTTGCTGCTGAGGGGCATCCTGGTTAAACCAGAGGCCGACCCCCAGTAGATAAGTTCGTTGCCAGAAGCAGGGGCACGCGCATCATCATTTGCTTAGCGGATCCAAGTGCACATCGCGCTAGGATTAAGAAACGAAAGCCACTCTATTGAGTGGCTTTTTTCTGCCGGTCATTCCAAGCGAAGTGCTTTAGCGTCGAGACTTACACGGAATACGCTTGCGTAAGTGAGTGTTCTCGCATCCGTCGGTGTCCCCAGACAGCAACCAGCAGTACCGCCGCTCCGGCTGCCAGAGCAACGTTGAATCCATAGCGAGCCCCTTCCATATCGACTAACTGGCCCGATGCCGCGGCACCCATCGCCACCCCGACATTCAAGCCCGCCAGCAACCAGGTCATGCCTTCAGTCAATTGTCGTTCCGGTACGATTCGCTCAACCAAGGACATCGCTACGATCATTGTGGGCGCGAAGAATAGTCCAGCCACCAGTACCGCTGCGGACAGGCCGGCAATATTGCCCGCCATCAACAAGGGCAGTGTGGTTGCTGCCGTAGCCAAGCCACCCAACAGCAAGAGTGTGTGGAGCGGTGTTTTCAGTTTCAGCGCACCGAACAACAGGCCAGCGGCGCACGAGCCGATGGCATAACAGGACAGCACGATACTCGCGGCTGCCGGACTCCCCATCTGTTCAGCGAATGCGACACTTACGATATCGACCGTTCCAACGATGACGCCCATCGCGACCATCAGCAATGTTAATAGTCGCACGTCCGCCAAGCGAAAGATGGAGGCCGTTCTCGTTCTCTTTTCTTCGGCGGATTCCACTGGCGGCTCGGTGGATACTTGGGCCGCCAAAGCAAGCGTACCAATCGCCAGCATCACGACGGCCGCCAGCGGTCCGGCCTGGGGAAAGACGGCCACGCTCAATCCCACGGAAATCGGCGGCCCTGCGATAAACGTCACTTCGTCCAGTACGGTTTCGAGGGAGTAGGCTGTTTGCAGGTGGGGCTTGCCTCGGTATATCGCCGTCCACCGGGCGCGAACCATCGCCGACATGCTCGGCATGAAGCCCGCTAACACTGCCGCCAGGAACAACGTCCAGTCAGGCGTGTGCCAGTAGGTGCAAGCCAGTAGTAGAAGCAGGCCCACCACACTGAGACCAGCAGACAATGGCAGTACCCGGCGTTGGCCATAACGATCCACCATTCGTGAAACCTGCGGTGACATCAGTGCATAGGTCAAGACAAAGGTGGCAGAAACCGCGCCAGCCAGTGCATAACTGCCACGCAACTGCGAAAGCATCGTGATAATGCCGATACCTGTCATCGGGAGCGGTAAACGGGCTAGCAGGCCTGCCAGGGAAAATGCCCTGGTGCCCGAGGCTTGAAACAGTATTCGGTACGGATTAGCCATGTTCGATACTCCTTATCGAGTGAGTACAGCGTGTCTGACGATCATTGAATCGGGTTTACATTCATTGCGTATCATTAAAATCGTATAATCATACGAGATGAATGTAAATGATTGGTTGGGCTGGCGCACAGGCTCCACGGTGCCTCTAACCTCTGCTCAAGGGCGCCCATAGCTGAAATCAGGCATATAGAGTTGCGAGTCGAGTGTGGGTAACGCCTGTTTGCGGGGGAGGGCGAGCAGAGTGAGCAGGGTATGGGCGTGTACGGACCACAGGCCACGGAACAGGGTGCCGTTCTCGAATCGGTCGCTCACCCGGTCAGTGACGAGGCGCAGCGTAAAGCACCCTCCGTCATCCCAGGAAGTGAGTTCGGATTCAGTAAATTCCATGTCGGTATGGCACAACGGAAACAGCGTCTTGAACAACGTTTCCTTGGCTGAAAAACACAAGTAGAAGAAGGTCAGCGCCCGTTCCCTGTCCATTTTTTTGAACTGGTTCAGCTCGGGCACAGAAAGGACGTGATTGGCCATTTGTTCAAGTTCTGCGTGCTCAACCATCGGTTCAGCATCCAGGCCAATGGCGAGATAACGCTCGGCATCGCCCACACATGCCAGTGCGCACTCTTGAGTGTGGGTGATCGAACCCTTGAACTCCTTTGGGAATTTTGCATAGCGATAGGGCTTGGCAATCGGCGGCCACACGCTATCGCCACCCAGTGCCTGAAGCGCTGCAGCCGAACAGATTCGGCCGGCTGCGAACTCCTTGCGCCGGGATGTCATGGCGCACGCCAGCCACTCCTCTGCCTGCGGCATATCGCGCTCGACGACGTCTTTTACCTGGAATGAAAACAATGCCATCCGAGGTAACTCCGGGTAATTGAATGGCCATATGCGAAGAGCTGTACTCATGGCGTGCAGACCACGGTTCTGTCTTCCGTCATGCGCAGACGAGAATGGTAAAACCCTGGCGCTCCATAAGTGACATCGGAGGATGAGTTAACCGCGCCGCCGTGGATGTCGGTAAACACCGAACACTGACTGATGAAATAGTTACCGCAGAAATTTACGGACAGCAGGGCGCCAATGTCCGCCGAAACACACTTCATTGCCTTTTCAACATTTGCATCGATGGCGTAGAGCCCCAGTCCCAGCACACCAAACTCTTGGCCGACGTAGCTGAGTTCGCGGGCAACGGTCTTGAGGTCATCTTTGACGATAACAAAGGAGACCGGACCTGCGACTTCGCTGGCGTAGTAGTCGAGACTGCTTGAAAAACCCGGTTGTACCGCAATCACAGAGGGCGTCAGTACCTGGGCATCAGCAAACTCGGGATCCTGCAGCAGCTCGCAATGGCGCAATACCTTGGCAAATCTGGCACCTTCGCATTGCCGAATATCGGCGACGGTTTGTTTGCCGATGATGACCCCGAGCAGATCACGTGGTGGCTGAAATCGTTGCAGCAATTGATCGATCCGAGCCACCAGGTCGCGCTGGAATACGTCAACCGTGATGATCTTGTCAGGTAACTGAATGCCGTCCTTGAGCACGTAGATGTTCTGCGGCGACGTGCACAACTGCGCTGAGTAAGAGCACAGACCGAATGCCAGATTCTCGATCATGCCGTCGTAGTTGTCCGTAGAGTGCACAAACACGGAGGTTTGGGCGCTTTGCTGGGTCATGACGCGGGCGTGCCATGCATGCTGACGCAGCCATTTGCCAAATTCGGATTTGCCCATGTAATCAATCAGCTTCACCGCACGGTGCTGCGCAGCCTTCCTGTAGTCAGCGTCGTTATCAGAGCAAAACAGGTTGATGATGTCTGCTGAAACACCCGCTTCGGCGCACACTGATTTAATCGCCTTTACGGTCAATGCCAGCGGCAGGATAGCTTCGGAGTGAGGGATGACAATGACAGGGCAACCCGCAGCCAATGAGGCAAAAACGCACGGGTATGCCCCCCAGGTGGGGGCGACCCGACCCGAATACACCAGAGAAAGGCCAGCAGGCTTTGGCTGGAAGTTGCGCAAAATCCGCTGTGGTTGCGCGTCCCCTACGCTGAGTTCGGAGTCCACCTGTTGGGTCAGTTCGGCCGTTATTTGACAAATACGCGCAACGGATTCAAGCGCTCGTGCCTGGGCATGAACAGCGTTCGCATGAAAGCCCATGAAGAAACCGTGGCCACTGGTATGCATACCCACCTGAGAGAACAGGAACGTGTCTGCATGAATTCTCGTGATTGCTTCGCACAGCAATGCACTACGAAGCTCAACACTCAGGTGCTCCCATTTGCTCATCGAACGATTGGCCTTTTTAACCAGGCTATCGAAGTGTTCGGCACGGTATGAAATGCCTAATGGAAACCCATAAGGCGACGTCTCCTTCCCGACTCTCTTCTCCCCCAGGTCCGCTGAGCTGCGACGGTCGATCTGAAACTTGGAGTCGAGCAGGCGCTTGAACCTGATCTCGCCCTGTTCGATTTGAGCATGCTCGTAGTTCGTCAACTCATCGGAAAATGGGCTGTAAGGCTGCCTGGATTTCACCGCGACAATCGCGCTATTCATCATTGACCGATGCTGATCACGCCACATCTTCAATCTGCGTACGTTCATGATGCCTGGCCGATCTTTTGAGCTGATCCAAAGTCCGTCCCGGTAGGCATCTGCGCCGCAAACATTGCATCGAGTTCTGCGGTTGTGGCTGACTTAGCCATGTCCACAAAACTTTGTGCATCATTGCCCACGCTGTATTGAGCCAGAGGCTGCGCAGTTGTCAGCACGTCAAGGATGACTTCAGCGAAGTCGGCTTCGCTGGTGGTGGCAGCGCGGGCCAGCGCTTCGCTCTGTTTGAGAAACTCGGTGAATGAGCGAGCGTATATTTGCCTCGCCTCGCCGCTGACCTGATTCATGATGTCCTGGCCGGTGGCGAGAAACTTATCCCAGATAGGGGTGTAGATCGCGCCCGGCTGTACCACGCTGACCGTGACGCCAGAGTTGGCCAGTTCTCTGCGGAGTGCATCAGTGAATGCCATTTTTGCAAACTGAGCGATGGAGTACGCACCCAGGTAAGGAACCGCAATGCTTCCCAGGCCGGACGTGATGTTGATGATGCGCCCGCGGTTTTCACGTAGCAGAGGCAGCATGGCCTGAGTGACCTGCAGTTGACCTATGACGTTCGTGTCAAGTTGTCGGCGCAGCTCTTGCGGGCTAAGCATCTCGAGTGGGCTGGGTACGCAAATGCCGGCGTTGTTGATCAGGCCCCACAGAGGGTAGGCAGTGTTCTTTGTCGCGATTTTTTCCAATGCCTGCGCGACCGACGCCTCGTCGGTGATATCGAGTCTGACTTCCTCCACATTGGCTTGCCCGTTAAACACGCCGCGAATCTCCCTTGCGGCAGCGAAAACATGAAAGCCATTACGAGCAAGCATCAAGGCTGCCGCATGGCCCAGACCCGAAGAAGCACCGGTAACAAGTACGCTTTTCTTAGACATGACAATCCCTTATCTGGCTGAAAATTTTCGTTGGGTGACTTATTGGGCGTGTACTGCAAAATCGTCGAACAGCATTGACGCCTGCAGTCGTTCTCGCATGGTTTTTGCCGGCGCGAGCAGCATGCCAACGTCGCGTTTCAGCCGAGGCAGGAATTGGTCGTATTGCTCCACATCGCTCAGCGCCCTTGATGCGTCGACGATGGCTTTAGCCCGGGGTTGGCGGATCGACTCGTATCGTCGCAACGCCGCTTGATGGTCTGTCGACGTCGACAGGACATGCCCAAGCACGGCTGAGTCCTCTATGGACAAGCCCGCGCCCTGGCCCAGGCTTGTGAGCATTGGATGAGCTGCATCGCCGAGTAACGTTGCACGCCCCTTGGACCACGTCGCTGGAAAGGACCTGTCTTTTGCATCGACCGTGATGATGGCTTCGTTGGGCGTGGCGTGAATAATGTCGGAAACGATCGCTGGCCATCCCTCATAGACCTTGGCAACGTCGGCGCTTGTGCCGGACCAGCCAACAGCCTCCTGGTTCGACATATTGGCTGTTCCCCACCAGTAGACCCATCCACCTCCGATATCAATGATGCCAATCCGCTTGCCCTTGCCCCAGTAATGCACGACATAGCCAGGGGTTATTTGCGGATGATCATATTTGACCAGTGCGAGCCAGCAGATGTATCCAGCCTCTTGTACCTGGCTGGGGATCCCCATCGCATCGCGCACCGCGGAATAGTAGCCATCAGCGCCGACCAGGATGTCGCCTGAGGCCTTGGTCCCGTCTTCGAAGGTCACGTGTACAGCGTCATCCGTTTCGTCGTAGCTTGCAAATCGCTTTGCGTGGCTGATGTCTACCTCCCCCAGGTTGTCCAGCAAGGCGGTTTGCAGTTGCTGTCTGGAAATGCAGACGCTGGGAGAACCTTGCTCCTCGGCAATTTCCTGGAACGGAAGACGCTTGAGGAGAAATCCGGACTTATGACGGATCTCGAAGTTGCGAATTTCGGCTCCGTAGTGCTCCAGCCCCAGATCTATATCGAGCAACTTTTTCATGGCCGCGCTGGCGTTCGACATCACCGAGAGACCTGAACCGGTGGCTCTCATGCTGTCAGCCTTCTCGAAAAGACGCACTGACCAGCCAACTTTTTTCAAGGCGGCTGCACACGATAAGCCGCCGATTCCGGTTCCGATAATGAGCGCAACAGGTTTGGTTTTCATGTTTTGACCCTGATCCATAGTTATTTGATTTCTTCAAGAATTGCCGTGACGAGCGCACCGACAAAAGGTTCTTCCATGATGGTCAAATGGTCACCGTCAACCTCAATCAGCTTGATCATCCCCGAGGTTTTGGCCGCCCAACCATTGAGTGGATCGTTGTATTCACTGCGGATTGTGTCGTGCATATCCCGAAGAATGGGGGGGAGCGGTTCAATTGCCCGGATCAGGGTGATATCCAGTTCCGGGCACTTCGCCTCGTAGTTGTATTGCGTCGCCGCTTCCCAGTTAGTGCGATACACCTCGAACAGCCGCTGCATGACGGCTTTGGTACTACCGGCCGGAATCGCCCCAATGGAGATTGCGTGATCGGTGATGAAGTCGAAGCGCTCCTGAAGCGTGGCGATATGATCAGGCACAATTTGGACAGGGAGCTCGGAGCCTCTCGACGTCCAGAGCAGTTCCCAAAAAAACCAACTCAGCAATGCGTCATCACTGGCTTTGCCTTGGGCGTGTGAGCTAAGCGCCATGGTGTCCAGAATCAGTACATTGGCAACGCGCTCGCCTGCCCGTATCAACTGCTGGGCTATCTCAAATGCAATGAACCCACCGTAGGACCAGCCACCGATGACGTACGGACCTTCGGGCTGGATTCGACGCATTGCTTCAATGTACAAACGTGCTTGTGCCTCGACAGACGGGATGGGCTCAGAGCCTGCATCGACCCCAGAGGCCTGCAGTGCATAGAGTGGCTGTTCGGCGGGTAAATGCGGAAGCATGCGCAGGTACGAGAGAATATTGCCGCCCATGGGGTGGACAAGAAACAACGGTGTGCGCTGCCCGGTTTCGCGTAGCGGCACCAGTGGGTCGAACGTGAATGCGCCACCGCCTTTTTGAATCAGCACGCTGAGTTTTTCCATGGTCGGTGCACTGACAAAGGAAGACAGGGGCACGTTGATTCCGTACAACTTCTCAACCAACACAACCAAGCGCATTGCTGTCAGTGATGTGGCCCCGCAATCGAAGATGCTCTGTTGGGGGTAGATTTTCGGAGTCTTCAGAAGCTCGGCTGCCAATTGGCATAGCTTCATTTCGTACTCGCCGCTCGGCTCCCGGTAATTCACCGCGTTACCCAGCTGGACGTTCAGCGTGCGCAGCGCAGCGTCATCCCTTTTGCCGCTTGGCGTGGTCGGCATCTGCGCGATCCAGGCCATGTGAGTTGGCAGCATGTACGTCGGCAATTCCTCGCTGAGGTAATGCTTGAGCTGGGACAGCACCGCCTCGTCTTGCGACCCGCTTCCTGTCAGGTAAGCGACCAGGTAGGCGTCGTGCTCATCACGCGGCTTCGCGATCACCGCCACGTCAATGTGTTCGTTGCGGGTTTCAAAAAAGCTCAGGACTTTGAGTTCGATTTCCGACAGTTCAATTCTGTAGCCACGCACTTTGACCTGGTTGTCATTCCGGCCAAGGCTGATCACGGTGCCGTCGGCGCATTTGATACCGACGTCACCGGTTCGATAAAACAATTTGCCGGGTACATGATCGTGACGGATGAATTTCTTATCTGTTTCTTCTGGGGCTTTGTAGTAACCGGACGCCAGTGCGTCTCCGTAAACGCAGATTTCTCCCGGTACGCCATCGGGAATAACGTTGGCAGCGTCGTCAAGAATGAGGATGCCAACTCCGTCAATCTCGCTACCGATAGGAGGTAACGCCGGGAAGTAATCAGGGTTACCGCTCATGCTGTAGCGGGTCACCACATGGGTTTCGGTTGGACCGTATTGATTTTCCAGAATCCCCCCGCGCAGATGTCTCATCAGTGCGCGAATCTCCTGGGTGACCCGCAATTGCTCGCCTGACGAGCCGACAACGCGCAGGCTGCCAGGAAACAGATCAAGGGCGACAGCCGCTTCCGCGAGTTGCTGCAGGGCGATGTAAGGCATGAATACGCGTTCCACGCACTTGCGATCCATAAACCTGAGCAGGGCCGAGGGATCACGGCGTTCCTCTTCGCTGATCAGGTGCAGCGTCGAACCCGCGCTTAGCGTTGAGAAAATTTCCTGGAACGAAACGTCAAAACTGAGCGGCGCGTACTGGAGTGTCGAGCCAACGGCGCCACTCGCCGATTTGTTCTGCCAGCCGACCAGATTCGCCAGTCCTCTATGGGGCATTGCAACCCCTTTAGGTGTGCCTGTGGAGCCTGACGTGAACAGAATGTAGGCGTTGTCGGTCGACTCAACCTCGACGTCTGAACAGGCGGCCTCTACCGTTTGTAAAAGGTCATTGGTGAGATCCAGGCGCACAGTACTGTCAGGTAGTTCGTTAACGCACGACCGGGTGACGACTACTTTTGGCGCTGCGATTTTCAGGATCAGTTCAATGCGTGCGGCGGGATAAGACACGTCGATAGGTAGGCAGATGGCCCCTGATCGCAGGGTTGCCAAGGCTGTGGCGATCTGTTCGAACGAGCGTGGCAATGCCAGGCCGACAACGTCCTGGCGCTGTACGCCTTTACTGCTGAGCAGAGACGCAATTCTGCCGGCGGTGTCCCAGAGTTGTGCGTAGGTCCACTGGGCATCTTCATAGGTAACTGCAACGGCCTGTTGCTGATGACGCACGGCCTGAAGGATCTGCGCAGGCACGGGAATGAATGCGTCCCTGGCCGGGCCCGAGGCGAGATAACCGGATTGCGCAATCGGCGACCTGAAGAGCGCTTCTGCATGGGATTGAAAGGCCAGGCGTTTCAACGCGTCATTGAAAAGCCGCGCAAAGACTTCACCTTGTTCGCGTGCATAGATTGCTCCATCCATATCCACACGGATGGCGACCTCGGCTCCCGAGAACTCGCGCATGACGTTCACAAGGAGGGCAAAACTGGTCTCTTCCTGCGGATCGAAGGCTGCGATCTCGATGCCGGTTTGTGCGGCGACTTCCTCCAGTACATGGAAGTGGATGTAGTTGAATGCTGTGCTTATGGATACGCCTGCATTGTCTGTCTGAATTTCACTCAACGGGAATCGACGATGACGGTGGCTCGCCTTCTCGTGTCTGAAGATTGACTCAACCAGTTGTTGAGCGCTGACTTCGGCCAGGTTGACTCGCAACGGCAATGTGTTCAGAAACAATCCGAGAAGGTGTTCTGCGTGCCGGATCTCTGGGCGTGCGTGGGTCACAACCCCTGTTAGCACGTCTCTCGTATTGCTCATTGACGCTATCGCCGAACAATGGGCAGCCAGGTAGAACGTCTTGATGGGCAGGTGAGAGCGTTTTGCCAGTTGCACCAATGCGTCATCAAGGGCGGGTTCAACAAAAAACCGGTACGAGAACATCCCGCTGTCCGCGCGCTCAAGGTGCGCCGCGAGTCCAATCGGCAGTGTGTTGGTGGCGCCTTCCAGATGGCCCTTCCAGTAGGCTCGATGCTCGCTGCTATTTATTGCAGCGAGTTCGTCCTGAACAAACAGCGATGGGTTCGGTAAATCGTGGGTGGGATAACCCAGGGCTTCATCATTACCCCTCGCATAACAGAGGAGCAGTTCGCGAATCAGGTTCGCGACGCTACCGCCGTCAAGGATTGCATGATGGAAACTGAGCACCAGGTCCAGAGGAGCGCCTGATTCGTTAATGAAAACGGCTACGTTGAACAGTGGCCCTGTGGCAAACGAATAGTTGTGCGCGGACCACGCCTGCATATGCTTGGCTATTTCCTGCTCATAGACGTTTGCCAGCGGCGTATTGACGGCCAGAACCTCGTCTACCGACAAGTCCTTGTGAATAAGCTGAAGCGGGGTGGAGTATTCGCCGATGTTGAACGTTGTACGCAATGCCGGGTGGCGCTGGATTAAACCCTGCAGGGCTTCGCGGAACTTCTGTTCAGACCAGTCCATTTTCAGGGTGTAACGGAAAACGTCTTTGTAGACCCGGCTTTGTTCTTGCTCTCGGCTATGGAAGAGGAGCCCCAGTTGCAGTTGTGAAATCGGATAGGCGTCTACGGCCAATTCTGCAAGGCGCTTGCGCTCATTGTCAGTCACCAGCTCAAACGCACTCAGTGCCGCCTTGGGCAGGGCCACGTTGTCTGCGGTAAGTTCCAGGAAGCGCCCCAGTTCTCGAACCGTGGTGTGGTCACTCAGGTCGGACAAGTTGGCGTCATATCCGTGCTTCTCTAATTCCGAGCGCACCTTCAGCATCAGGATTGAGTCGCCTCCGATGGAATAGAAATCGTCCTCTGCAATAATGTCCCGCTGACCGAGAATGCCGCCCCAGATATCGCTGACCAGGCGCTCTGTCACACTCAACTCGGCTTTTGGTGCGGCAGTTTGAGTGGTATTGGCCATCGCTAATGCTTGGCCACGGTCGAACTTTCCATTGGGGGTGAGTGGGATATGGTCAAGGGCTACGAACCGGGAAGGAAGCATGAACGCCGGGAGCGCGTTAGCCATTTGCTCACGCAGTGAGCGCTCGGTTTGTGGAATGCGACTGACGAACAGTGCCACCAAATGGTTGCCTCGCTTATCGTCCTGCTCAACGACGACTTCGGCATTCAAAATGTTTGGCAGATTGAGCAGCGTATTCTTGATTTCGCCCAATTCAATACGGTTTCCGCGGATCTTTACCTGGCCGTCCATTCTTCCCATATAGAGGATAGAACCATCCTTTGCCCACGCGGCGAGATCTCCGGTTCGGTACCAGCGACGCCCATCCTCCGGATCGGTAATGAAGCGTTCCGCCGTAAGGTCCGGGCGATTCAGGTAGCCTCTTGCCAACTGAACGCCGCCGATTTGCAGTTCTCCAGGTACGTTGACGAGCTGCCGGACACCATGTTGGGAGACGATACGTATTGACGTGTTGTTGATGGGGTAACCAATCGGCACTTCATCAATGTCCGAGTGGCCCAGCAGGTCCAGCTCATACCAGGTGACATCTACGGTCGCCTCGGTCGGACCATATAAGTTGATCAACCTGGGCGGCTGGGTATCGCCAGTGAACAGTTTGCGGAATTTATTCACGACGGCAGGGGAGAGCGCTTCGCCGCTGGTAAACAGGCAGCGCAGGCTCTGTACGCTGAGCAGTTGTTCTCGATCGTCTGCCAGCGCCTGGATGTAGGGTTCAAACATCGAAGGAACGAAATGGGCCACCGTGACCTTGTGATCGCTGATGGCTTTAATCAGCGCGCGAGGATCTCGCTGAGCCCCTTGCTCCAACAGGGCCACCGACGCCCCCGTCAGACTCCACCAAAAAAGCTCCCACACCGAAACATCGAACGAGATAGGGGTTTTTTGCAGGATCACATCGTTACTGGCGAGCGGATGAATCTCTTGCATCCACTCCAGGCGATTGATGACCGAGTGATGTTCAATCACGACGCCTTTCGGTCTGCCGGTCGAGCCCGACGTATAGATGATATAGGCGGGATCCTGGGGGCGAGCCTTGCTGACATAATTGACTTCGCGCGCCAGCTCCAAGGGGAGTACGTCGAGGTCGAACCTGCGCGGATCATCACTGCTCATGACCTGAGGCAGGTTGGTGATCACCCGCTTCGCGTTGCTGTCCTCAAGCATGTACTGAATACGGTCTGCGGGATATTCGCTATCGATTGGCAGGTAAGCCGCACCCGTTTTCAGTACGGCGAAGATCGCTGCCATGAGCTGTGGCGACCTGACCATTGATACCGCAACGACGTCACCCGGGCCTACGCCTTGGTTTTCCAGTTCTGTGGCGATCGCCGAGGACCAATTGTCCAATTCGGCATAGGTGAAGGTTGCACGGTCGTGGTCACGCAACGCTATGTTGTAGGGGGTTCGTGCTGCCTGCGCTCGAAAAAGCGATATGACGGTGTCTTTTTCACTGTAAGACTTGGTGGGGCCTTCTTCGAAGGCCCGGAGTGTTTCAGCCTGCTCATAAGTCAGCAGGCTGACCTGGTCCAACGGCTTGTCCAGTTGGGGCAGGAAGCCATCCACCAACTGAAGGAACGCGTCCAGAAACACTGATGCGTGGCACTCGGAATCGAACGCCGCGCTGTTGAGGCAAATTTCCCCACATACGTCGGCGTTTTTTCCGTAGGTATGCAAGTGAATGGCCACCGCGTCTTGTGCGTGAACGTGGGCGGTGCTTCTGTGAGTCGACGACGTCACACCTTGATCTGACTGCGGGTAGCGCAGGTATGAAACCGTCGCATCGAACAGTTGTCGATTGTGGCCAGAACGCGCGATTTCAGAGACCAGTTGCCCAAAGGGAATGGACTCTCTTTCCTTGATAAAGCTGACCTGTCGCTTGAGTGAAACCGCAACGTCTCGAAGCGTGTGAGCGTGGCTGACTTGAACGCTGACGGGAAGCGTGTTGGCTCTTTGGGTGACGGCGGTGATGTCAGCTTCGCCTCGATTGAGGAAGGGCACCCCAAGCAAAAAATGCTCGGCGCCATACTGGCATGACAGCAATACCGCCAATGAGGCGGAAACGGTCATGAAGGGCGTCATGCCGATATCCAGGGCGCGCTGAACGTCTTCAGCCGAAATCGTGAATGTACGACGATAGCGTTGGGACGAGGAGAGCGTCGGACCGGACTTCGAAAAAAGTATGGGGTTCACATCCTTGACTGTGCCAGCTACCTCAAGGATTGCCTGATGAAGCGCTGCACTGTGCAGGGAAGGAGTCTTTGCGGCGTGGTGCTCAACGTAATCGTGAAGGCTCGATTGAGGAAGTGCTTCCCTTCCTTCGAAAACGTTCAAAATCTTTCTGGACAGTACGTCCAATGCCCAGCTGTCGACCACGATGTGATGGCCTCGAATCATGAGCATCACTGAAGTACCCACCTGCCCGATAGCTGCCTCAATCAGCGGAGCACGGGAAAGATTCCATGAGTGGCGGGACCATTCTTCGTAAAAAGCCGCCGAGCCGGATTCGTCGGTGAACTCAAATAGCTCTGCGACGATCTTGCTCGATGTTTGTCGTACCGTCGGATGGCCATCGTTGTCATGGTACGTCTTGAAGCAAGCGGGCTCAGATCGCAGAACGTTCTCAGCGACGAATTTCAACCTTTCCACGTCGACCGATCCTGGCAGGCAAACGCACAAAGCCACGGTGAACTGGTGGCTGTGAGGGGCTTTTTGCGATTCAAACCAGATATCACGCTCAAACGGATTCAGCAGCTGAGCTGTGTGCGAGGCGGATTGTTTTTCGTCTACGGCGCTGGCGCTGTTCATCGCGATCTAACTCCCTTTAGATGATTTACGCGGCAGTAAGCGGAGAGGCAGCTGACACGATTGTCAGAGTTGTCTTACATCCGCTTCTGCCAAATGAGAAGGCGGGTGAATAATGTCGTTGACTGACAAAATAAGTCAATAGGCATATTTCTTGTTGTGTATTTTATTAAAATTGCGCAATTGTCATTTGATGGTAATAATGTTTGGTCGGGTACCGTGAGTTGACCTAATCGAGGAAACAGACGCGTGGCGGAAAAAGAAGAGGTAGGCAGGCGTGAGCGCAAGAAGCTCATGTTGCGCGATGCCCTTATTTCAGCGGCTTATGAGCTTTTCGCTGAGAAGGGATTTGATGAAACGCGAGTCGAGGACATCACCGAAAAAGTGGATGTCTCCGCTCGTACATTTTTTCGATATTTCTCCTGCAAGGAGGATGTCGTTCTGGATTATCAAGAAGCGGAGCATCAGGAGTTCATCGCTGCGCTTGCTGAGCGTCCTCCCCACGAACCTGTTGTGACGGCCTTGAGGCATGCCGCTGTAGATGTCGTCAGGAGTTGTGAGAAAGGATCGTATGGTTTTGATGCGGATCGTTTCATGACGCTTCAGGAGCTGTTGAGAAGTCACCCTCTGATTCGTGCAAAAACTCTGCAAAATGGGGTAAATCGTCGAGATTCGATTGTTGCCCTTATCGCCGGGAGAATGGGGGTTAATGCAGAGAATGACATTCGTCCGAGTGTCGTCGCATGGGCGTTGGACTACGCCCACACCGCGGCCCATGACCTCTGGAAAAAAAGATCCTCCTCTGCGCTCTACTCGGATGTGCTTGATGAGATTTTTGTCATCGTTGAGGAGGGGTTCAACTTTCCTGCTCTTCAAGTCAGATGATTTGCCCTGATTGAGAGGGCGCTTCAATCGTTCGCCGGGCTAGAGTTGAGTTCAAATCATTGCCAGCCTTGGCGGGCGGGTTTCACGGTTGGTCACCTGGAATCGGACCTTGCCTTGGCCCACTCTGAAAAGATTGGGCTTTTTCATGCCTGAACAATACCCCCGCATGTGCCCCCGCTCGCGTTCTCCCTTTGATTCTCGCTTCTCTGCAAACAGAAAATTCGATGTTAATCATCGGATTTTTACGGTTTTTCCATACTGACCAATGACGATAATCGTGGCTTCCAAACGGGGGGGTAATTGCTGATGTCGAACGCACAAAGCTATACAGCTACCGCGAAGTGGTTGCACTGGGGCATGGGGCTGATCTGGATTGTCGCTTGGCTGGTCGGGATCGTGGCGGTTCATTGGCGTGATGAGTTCAACCCTCAGCACCAGTTGACGTTTCTCCATAAGGCGATGGCCAGCGTGCTTCTTTTTCTTATCGTCCTGCGTATCGGCTGGCGTCTGACGCATGCTGCCCCCGCAATGCCCGCGACGATGAGTCCGCTGATGAAACGGGGGGCTTTCGCTGGCCATCTGTTGCTGTACTGCATCGCGCTGGTGGGGTTGCCGATGTCGGGCTGGTATTGGAGTTCGGTCGCAGATAAACCCATCCTGGTCGCTGGTTTGTTCCTGCTGCCAACGCTCGTCGAGCCTGATCAAAGCCTCTACGACCTGGCAAAGTCGATTCACACCTACACCGCCTGGCTATGCGGAGCACTGGTGGGTGGGCATATGGTCGTTGCGTTGAAGCATCACTTCATTGACAAAGATCGGGTTCTCGCCGGCATGCTGCCCGGCCGCGGTGACTGACCGTCCAGGTTCATCGCAGCGTTTGATCGTGCAGGTTCCGGAACGGCTCGAGCGACGTCAGCGGAGCATTGTCTCCACGTCCCCGAGCGTCACACGCGGGATCACGCTCTGCGGAATTTTTGAAGTATCAGATAAGTTGTAAACCATGAAGTCATCGCCCATGACTTTTTTGGACATCAACTCGAACGATGGAAGTATGCGGGTGTAATAGTGTTGGTCGAGCCCGCAGGGCGAGTTTACGGCGTCCATCGTTTCGTAAAAGCGCCCCGACTTTTCGTCCAGGTCCACGCCGATCAGGAAAACCTTGGAAAACCCGACGTGGAATGCCAGCTGTATGGCCAGATAGGCCACGGTCCGAGCATCAAAAAAACCTGCGCTCATGTCCTTGCTGAAGCCGATGGGTCTTTTCCGGAGGGGCAGCAAGGAATGCTCCACGACCAATGCGTCACGTCTCCCCAGCACAGCCTCAAGCCAGCTCGGTTTTTCGGCCTTGGATAATGGGTAGAGCTGCCCGCTGGGGCGGACGCGAGACGATTGCGCATGATCTTCCCACAGCGCCACCCTCTGGCTGACGGCCATCGCATAGTCGAATAAGGCGGGCTGCTGTTGGGAGAAACTTCTGTCAGAACAGGCATAAAAATAGGGTTTGACGTCGGTGTTCATGAACAGCGAAATCGCGCCATTCATGGTGATCATGGGCACGTGCGCAAACGTTTCGAGGGGAAACGATCTGGCTGACAGGCCGGAAGCAATGATAAAAACCGCGCCTGATTCGATACCCCGACAGCCAGCAAAATCGTGCAGGGGCAGCGGGCACCATGGCCCGGACGTATGGTCATTGGCAGGCGTGGACTCAAGGCGCGACAGCTGTTTCATTCGGCCTGCACCAGACAGTGAGTTTGAGGTAGGTGTATCACCAATATGAACACTGTTGATGGGGGCGGCGCATGAAGAATAATTTATAAACCTGTTCTCACTCCCCAACCCTCTGCGCCATGCAGGAGCTGAATCTTGTCCATGTTCTCAAGTGGGTGAATCGCCCACAGCTAATTCATTTCCGCGTGTTACTTCCGCCCACCCATGGGGCATTCCTGCGCTATTTGGTAGCAAGTTCCGGCGCAACAGGGTTCACGTCCCCGTCAGCTTTTTTCTTCTATTTCATCTGAATCAATCCCTTAGCCCGCATATCGATCACTTGGCACGCATCCTGCTTTTTTGTATCCGTGGATAATTGGATACAAAAATTCAAAAGGTGCTGCCGATGCAATTTGCCCCCGCTTACGTTGAACGCCAGCCCCTCACCGCGGAGGAGGAGGCCTACAACTTCTTGCTCGACGCCATTTGCGGCGGCCGCTACCGCAAGGGCGACCGCCTGATCGCCGAAGACATCGCCACCGAGATCGGCATGAGCCGCATGCCGGTGCGCGAAGCGTTTCGCCGCCTGGATGCCCAGGGCCTGGTGACCCTGCGCCCCAACCGTGGCGCTATCGTCAGCGGCCTGGATATCGACGAACTGCACGAGGTTTTCGAAATGCGCAGCGCGCTCGAAGGCCTGGCGGTGCGCGTCGCCGTCGGCCGTATCGGCGAGCGTCAACTGGCGGCGCTGGAACGCATGCTCGACGCGATGGACGACTACCGCGACGAGAGTGCCGCCTGGGTCAGCCGGCACCGCGCGTTCCATGAATACCTGTGCAGCCTCAGCGGCCGCCCACGCTTGATGAAGCAGATTTCGGCGCTGTACTCGCTGGTCGAGGCGCCCATGCGCTTGTGGTTGCAGCACGGCGAAAAACCCCTCAGCGCCCGCCAGGAACACGCCGTGATCCTCGATGCGATTCGCGCCGGTGACGCCGCCCGCGCCGAAGCCGTGGTGCGCGAACACATCGAAGGCACCGTGCCGGCACTGATCCAGTTCCTGCAAACCGAAAAATAAGAAAAAACTGCTGTGTTTTGACTTTAGTCCTGCCCCGTTATTCAACGAACTGGAGTGTCTGGTCATGCATAAATGCCGCGCCTTGCTGGTGGCTGTCTCCCTCGGTCTCTGCGCACAAGGGGCCGTTGCTGCGCCTCAAGTGCCGGATCGTCTGCAAAAAGTCGACAAACTTGTCTATTGCTCGGGGATGGATTCCCCGCCCTTGGTGTCTTTCGATGAAACCCAGAAACCGCGCGGGCTCACCGTCGACCTGGGCCTGGAAATCGCCAAGCGCCTGGGCGACAAGCAAGTGCAATGGCGGGTGATCCCGTTCTCTGGCCTGGTGCCGGCGTTGCTCGCCCAGCAGTGCGACATGATCGTCGACCAGTTGTTCGACAAACCCGAGCGGCGCCAGGTGATCGACATCGTCAACTACATGTACTCCAGCCAGGCGGTGGTGGTACCCAAGGGCAACCCCAAGGGGATCAAGACGCTGGATGACCTGTCCGCGCACAAAGTGGCGGTGCTCAACGGCTCCACCATCAAGACCCTGCTCGATACCCACAATGAAAGCCTCACCAAGGCCGGCAAGCCACCGATGAAACTGGTGGTCTACAACACCGACACCGACGCGTTCCAGGCCCTGCGCATCAGTCAGGTCGACGCCTACGGCACCACCGTGGAAACCGCCGGTTACTACGCCGCAATGGCCCCGGACCTGTTCCAGGAAGGCGTGCCGGCGTTCAGTCGCATCCTCACCGGGCTTGGCATGCGCAAGGACGACCCGCAACTCACTGCCGCCGTGCAGCAGATCATCAGCGACATGCGCAGCGATGGCAGCTATGTGCAATTGCTCAACAAATGGCATGTCAGCAGCGACACACTCGACTGAGGTTCTACAACAATGAATTTCAATTGGGATGTGTTCTGGCAGTACCTGCTGCAGCCTAGTGGGGTTTACCTCACGGGGCTGTGGCTGACCTGCCTGATCAGCGTACTGGCGATGCTGCTGGGCTGCGCGCTGGGGCTGGCGGCGGCGCTGTTGCGCTTGTCGAAGAACCCGCTGTTGCATCTGCCGGTGCGTTTTTATGTGTGGCTGATGCGCGGCACGCCGTTGCTGGTACAGATCGTGTTTCTGTACACGGCACTGGCGGCGGGCGGGATTTTCCGCTTTGAGGATATCGAGCTGTTCGGCTTGATCGTCCCCGGCAATATCCAGGCGGCGATCATTGCCCTGGGCCTCAACGAAGGCGCGTATATGGCCGAGATCATCCGTGCCGGTATCGGTGCGGTAGACAAGGGCCAATATGAAGCCGGGCGCTCCCTGGGCATGGGCTTCGCCAAGTTGATGCGGCGCATCGTGCTGCCCCAGGCGTTCCGGGTGATCGTGCCGCCGCTGGGCAATGAGTTCAACGTGATGCTCAAGAACACCACCCTGGTCAGCGTGATCGGTGTGCAGGAGTTGCTGCTCAGCACCCAGATGATCACCTCGGCGACCTTCCGCGTGTTTGAGCTGTACCTGGTGGTCGCCCTGTATTTCCTGACGCTGACCACGCTCTGGGGCTTTTTCCAGCGCTGGCTCGAAACCCGCTTCAGCCAGTCCGACCGGCCTTCCGCGCCGCCACCGGCAGCCAGCCGTATGTTCGGGCGCAGCACCCTGAAACTGCTGAGGGGACGATAACCATGGCGCACCAAAGTGAAGAACTGATCATTGAAGCACTGGATATTCAGAAGTCGTTCGGCGAGTTGCAGATCCTCAAGGGCATCTCGCTGCAAGTACGGCGCGGCGAAGTGGTAGTGCTGATCGGCGCCTCGGGCTCCGGCAAGACCACCTTTATCCGCTGCATCAACCTGCTGGAAGACATCCAGGGCGGGCGCATCCGCGTCAACGGCCGCGCCATGGGCTATCGCGAGCGCAGCGACGGCAGCCTGGTGCGCGATTCGGAGCGCAACATCGCCCGCCAGCGTCGCGACATCGGCATGGTGTTCCAGCGCTTCAACCTGTTCCCCCATATGACGGCGTTGGAAAACATCATCGAAGCGCCGATCCAGGTCCTCGGCACACCACGTGCCGAAGCGCTGGAACAGGCGCGTGGCCTGCTGGCGCGGGTGGGCCTGGCGGACAAGGCCAGCCATTACCCGTCGATGCTCTCCGGCGGCCAGCAGCAACGGGTCGCCATCGCCCGCGCCCTGGCGATGAAACCCCAGGCCATGCTGTTCGACGAACCCACCAGCGCCCTCGACCCGGAAACCGTCGGCGAAGTGCTGCAGGTGATGAAAGAGCTGGCCGAGGAGGGCATGACCATGGTGGTGGTCACCCATGAAATGGGCTTTGCCCGTGAAGTGGCGGACCGCGTGGTGGTACTCGACCAGGGCGAACTCATCGAACAAGGGCCGCCGGAACAGATCTTCAGCCACCCCAGCCACCCGCGTACCCGGGCGTTTCTCAGCCGCGTGTTATGACTTTTTTTGAAGAGCCTCTGCCATGTTGAAATTTTCTGCTCACGAGTACCCCTATCCGTCGCAGCGCCAGAGCGTATTTGCCCGTCGTGGCATGGTCGCTGCGTCCCAACCCCTGGCTGCCCAGGCCGGTATCGAGATCATGCAAAAGGGCGGCAACGCCATCGACGCGGCCATCGCCACGGCGGCGGCGCTCACGGTGGTGGAGCCCACCGGCTGCGGCCTGGGCGGCGATGCGTTTGCCTTGGTGTGGTGCAAGGGCCAGTTGCATGGCCTGAACGGCAACGGTCATGCGCCAGCCGCCCTGAGTATCGAGGCGGTCAAGTCCGCCGGGCACGACCGGATGCCGCTGTACGGCTGGACCCCAGTGACCGTGCCCGGCTGCCCATCGGCCTGGGCGGAGCTGTCGCAACGCTTCGGCAAGCTACCGTTTGCCGAGTTGCTGCAACCCGCCATCAGCCTGGCCCGCGAGGGTTTCCCGCTGTCACCGGTGGTTGCCCATCAATGGCAGATCTCCTTGAACGAATTCAGCCCGCACCGCGATGAAGTGCTGCAAGCCTGGTTCGACACGTTCCTCATCGATGGGCGCGCACCCCAAGCGGGCGAGATCTTCCGCAACCCGGCCCAGGCACGCACCCTGGAAGAACTGGCCGCCAGCCGTTGCGAAAGCCTGTATCGCGGTGACCTGGCCGCACGCCTGGACGCCCATTCACGCGCCACCGGTGGTTACCTGCGCGCCAGTGACCTCAAGGATTACCGCGCACAGTGGGTGGACCCGATCCACATCAATTATCGCGGCGTCGACGTCTGGGAAATTCCGCCGAGCGGCCAGGGCCTGGTGGCGCTGATGGCGCTGAAAATCCTCGAAGGCTTCAGCTTCGATCACCGCGACAGCCAACAGACCTGGCATCGCCAATTGGAGGCGATGAAGCTCGCCTACAGCGACGGCCTGCACTACATCACCGACCCTCTGCACATGCGCGTGGCAGTGGCCGACCTGCTCAGCGACGACTACAGCGCGCGCCGCCGCATCCAGATCGGCGAACAGGCGCAGCCGCCCAAGCCCGGTGACCCGCACGCCAGCGGCACGGTGTACCTGGCCACGGCAGACGCCGAAGGCAATATGGTCTCGTTCATCCAGAGCAACTACCACGGCTTCGGCTCCGGCGTGGTGTTGCCCGACAGCGGCATCGCGCTGCAGAACCGTGGGCAGGAATTCAGCCTCGACCCGACCCACGCCAACTGCCTGGCAGCGGGCAAGAAAACCTTCCACACCATCATCCCCGGCTTCCTCACCAAAGACGGCCAAGCCCTTGGCCCGTTCGGCGTGATGGGTGGCTATATGCAGCCCCAGGGCCACGTGCAGATGGTGATGAACCTGGTGGACTTCGGCCTCAACCCCCAGGCCGCACTGGATGCGCCGCGCTGGCAATGGCTGGGCGACATGAAGGTCGGCATCGAGCAGGGCGCCTCCCGCGACCTGGCCAATGCCCTGGCCCGGCGTGGTCACCAGGTGCAGATCGCCAGCGACCTCACCGACTACGGCCGTGGGCAGATCATCCTGCGCGACCCGGTCAGCGGCGTGCTGTGCGGCGGCACCGAACCGCGTGCGGATTCGCATATCGCGGTATGGTAACCAGGGCAGGGCATGGCGCCGCCATTGCCCTGCCATTTTTGAAAAAAGTTGGTCGAAGCCTGTCCCCTTTTTTCACCTCGCCTGTCATTCCAGGCAAGTGAACAAAATCGAGAGCTTCTTCCAATGCCCGCCGTCCTCCCTTTGCGCTTGCGCCCGTTGCTCAAACTGAGCCTGATGCTGAGCCTCAGCGCCAGCCCGTTGTTCGTCCCCGTCAGCTATGCCGAAGACAGCGCCGCGCGCCGCAGCTACCAGGTGCCTGCCGGCAGCCTGAGCGCGGCGTTGACCCGTTTTGCCGGGCTGTCGGGGGTCAACCTGTCGGTGGACCCGGCGCTGGTCAGCGGGCGCAGCAGCAGTGGTTTATCCGGCGAATACGGTGTGGAAGAAGGCTTTGCCCGCTTGCTGCAAGGCTCCGGCCTGCAGTTGCAGCCCATGGGTGAGCAAGCGTACATGCTGGTGCCGATGCCGGAGGGCGGCAGCCTGGAACTGGCGCCCACGTCGATTCTCGGTACCACCGGCCTGTACGACGGCGACACCTACGCCGGTGGCCAGGTGGCGCGACGTGGTTCGCAAGGCTTGTTGGGCACCCGTGACTTCATGGAAACGCCGTTCAGCATGACCACCTACACCCAGGACGCGGTGAAAAACCAACAGGCGCGCACCCTCGGCGACCTGATCGCCAGCGACCCGTCGGTACGCGCCACCAACCCGGCCGGTGGGCGTTACGAGCAGTTCACCATTCGCGGTTTCAGCCTGTTCAACAGTGATGTGTCATACAACGGCCTGTACGGCGTGCTGCCGACCTACACCATCGACATGGAAATGGCCGACCGCGTCGACATCTTCAAAGGCCCCACCCAGTTGATCAACGGCATCTCGCCGCGCGGCAGCGTCGGCGGTGGGATCAACGTGGTGCCCAAGCGCGCCACCGACAAGGACATCACCTCGTTCACCGGCACCTGGGCCTCCGACAGCCAGGCCGGTGGCGCGGTGGATGTGGGCCGGCGCTTTGGCGAAGACAACAAGTTCGGCCTGCGCTTCAACGGCGTGAAGCAGTCCGGCGATACCGAATGGGACCACCAGAGCGTCGACCGTGAGATGGCCGTGCTGGGCCTGGATTTTCGTGGCGAGCGCCTGCGCCTTTCCACCGATATCGGCCGCACCGAGCGCGATACCGATGCGCCGCAGGAGCGTGTGCAAGTCGCGGCTGCCGCGCCGGTGCCCAGCGCCAACGATGTGCGCCGCAACTATGCGCAGTCCTGGAGCAAGGCCCGCACCAAGGACACCTTCGGTACGGTGAATGCCGAATATGACCTCAGCGATTCGGTGATGCTCTACGGCGGTGTCGGCGCGCGTAAAAGTAACCACGAGTTCCTGCGCCATGCGGTCTCGGTCAGCAACGCAGCCGGCGCGTTCACCGTCTCGCCGCGGGATTTCACCCGCGATGAAAACGTGCGCACCGCCACGGCCGGCGTGCGTAACTGGTTCCACACCGGGCCGGTGAGCCATGAGGTCAACCTGGCCGCCAGCTACTTCTATATGGACTTCACCAACGGCGGTGCGCGTTATGCCAACGCATCGAGCAACCTCTACAACCCCGTGCAAACCCCGACCCCGTCTGTGGCCACGCGCCAGGATGCGAAGGTGTATACCGAAAACAAATTCAGCGGCGTGGCCTTGTCCGACACCCTGGGCTTCTTCGATGACCGCCTGCTGTTGACCCTCGGCGCGCGCTGGCAGCGAGTCATCGTGGACGACTGGAGCAACGGCATCAAAGGCGACACCAACTACGATGAAGAAAAGATCTCGCCTTCGGGCGGCCTGCTGTTCAAAGCCACCGACAAGCTGTCGCTGTACGCCAACTATATGGAAGGGTTGAGCCAGGGCAAGATCGCACCATCTACGTCGCGCAACGAAGACCAGATCTTCCCGCCCTTTATCAGCCGCCAGGTGGAAGTCGGCGCCAAGTACGACGCGGGCGCCTTCGCCGTCACCGCCGCAGTGTTCCGCATCAAGCAACCGGCCTACGAGACCAACGCCACTTCGCAGCTGTTCGGCCCCAACGGCAAACGCCAGAACACCGGTGCGGAGCTGAGCGTGTTCGGCGAACCGCTCAAGGGCGTGCGCCTGCTCGGCGGTGTGATGTACATCGACAGCAAACTAAAGGACACCACCAACGGCACCTGGGACGGCAACCGCGCGCCGGCCACGCCCAAATACAACGTCAACCTCGGTGCCGAGTGGGACGTACCGACCCTCGAAGGCCTGACCCTGACCAGCCGTGGCATCCACTCCAGCTCCCAATACCTGGACCAGTCCAACGTCAAGGAAATCGACGCCTGGAACCGCATCGACGTCGGCGCCCGCTACGCCTTCAAGGTCGATGACAAGCACATCACCCTGCGGGCGAATGTGGAGAACGTCGCCGACAAGCGCTATTGGAGTTCGGCCGGCGCGTCGGATGACAGCGAGCCGGGGCTGACCTTGTCGACCCCGCGCACCTACCTGCTGTCTGCCACCGTCGACTTCTAGACGCGGATTAAAAATGTGGAAGGGGGCTTGCCCCCGATTGCCATAGGTATCTACACAACTTTCAGAGACTGGCGAGTTCCCCTGTGGCGAGCGGGCTTGCCCCGCGTTGGGCTGCGAAGCGGCCCCAATCAAGTCAAATGCGGTGTGTCAGGTACTCCTCAGCGAATGGTCTTGGGGCTGCTACGCAGCCCAACGCGGGGCAAGCCCGCTCGCCACAGGAGGCGAGGCGTTAGTTAATGAGAATGTTTTTTGATCACGCCGCCCCAATATGGAATAGTACCCGCCGTTTTCCCCAGCCCGTCGAGTTGGGGTGTTTTAACGCCGAGGTACCTCCATGCGATTGCTGCGCTCCATCCCCACCCTTGCCGCCTGCCTGCTGGCGTTCTCTTCCAGCCTGCTGAGCGCTGCCCCCATCGACCTCAATGACGGCCAGCACGCGGTGCATCTGCCCGATGCGCCCAAGCGTGTGGTGGTGTTGGAGTTCTCTTTTCTCGACAGCCTCGCCGCCGTGGACGTCACCCCCGTCGGCGCCGCCGATGATGGCGACGCCAATCGCGTGCTGCCGCGTGTGCGTCAGGCCATCGGCCAGTGGAAATCCGTGGGCCTGCGCTCACAACCGAGCATCGAAGAAATCGCGCGGCTCAAGCCGGACCTGATCGTTGCCGACCTCAACCGCCATCAGGCGCTGTACAGCGACTTGGCGAGCATTGCGCCAACCCTGTTGCTGCCGTCGCGCGGTGAGGATTACGAGGGCAGCCTCAAGTCCGCTGAGCTGATCGGCAAGGCCTTGGGCAAAAGCCCGCAGATGGAAGCCCGCATCGCACAAAACCGCGAAAACCTGAAGAAAATCGCCCAGCAGATCCCCGCCGGTGCCAGCGTGTTGTTCGGTGTCGCCCGTGAAGACAGCTTCTCCGTGCACGGCCCGGACTCCTACGCCGGCAGCGTGCTGCAAGCCATCGGCCTGAAAGTGCCGTCGGTGCGCGCCAACGCCGCGCCGACCGAATTCGTTAGCCTGGAACAACTGCTCGCCCTCGATCCAGGTTGGCTGCTGGTCGGCCATTACCGCCGCCCGAGCATCGTCGACAGCTGGAGCAAGCAGCCGCTGTGGCAAGTGTTGGGCGCGGTGCGCAACCAGCAGGTGGCCGAAGTGGACGGTGACAGCTGGGCGCGCAACCGTGGTGTGTTGGCCTCGGAGCAGATCGCCGAGGACGCCCTGGCGATCCTCAAGGGCGGCAAAGCCGTACTGAGTCAATAAGCATGGGCCGTGGTTTGGCCGCAGCCGGCATCGTGGTGCTGGGTGCCGTGTTGTTCTGGCTGTCGTTGTACAGCTGGTCGCCGTTCACCCTCACGGCGGCCGACGCCTGGAATGGCCTGGTGCATCAGGGCAGCGTGGGCGGCAATATGGCCTATATCGTCGCCCAGTTGCGCGTGCCGCGTGCGGTGTGCGCGGCATTGGTGGGCGCCTGCCTGGGCCTGGCTGGGGCGCTGATGCAGGGCATCACCCGCAACCGCCTGGCATCGCCGTCGCTGTTCGGCGTGACGGCAGGCGCGGCGTTGGGGCTCGCGTTGTTTTCCACCGGGTTGGTCGCACCGCCGTTTGCCGGCGCTGCCTTGCTGATGACCTGCCTGGGCGGCGCACTGGCCTGGATCACAGTGTTCAGCCTCGGTGGCGCCTGGTCGCCGGCCACGGCCCAAGGTCGCCTGGTGTTGGCCGGGGTGGCCGTCGCCGCGTTGTGTGCTGCCTTGACCCGGCTCACGGTGATCCTGGTCGAGGCCCAGGCGCAAAGCGTGCTCAATTGGCTGGCCGGTTCCCTGGCCAACGTCGGTGCGGCCCAGGTGCAATTGCTCTGGCCGTGCACCTTGATCGGCGGCCTGTGGGCGCTGTGGTGTGCGCCGCGCTTGAACCTGATCAACCTCGGCGAAGACGCCGCGCGCTCGTTGGGCGTGGGCATTGCCAGCCTGCGTTTGCAGGTGTTCGTCGCCAGCCTGTTGCTGGTGGGGGCGAGTGTCTGCGCGGTCGGGCCCATCGGCTTTGTCGGGTTGATCGCGCCGAATATCCTTCGCCAGTTTCTCGGTAATGACTACCGCTGGCTGATCCCGCTGAGTGCCGCCCTAGGCGCAGTGATCGTGCTGGGCGCCGACCTGCTCAGCCGCGCCGTGGCGTTCCCGGTGGAAACCCCGGCCGGGGTGGTCACGGCACTGATTGGTGCACCATTCTTCCTCTTTCTCGCCAGGCGCGCCCTATGACCCAGCCACGATTGCGCCTTTGGCTGCTGCTCGGTTTGTTGCTGCTGGCGACTTTCGTCAGCCTCAGCGCCGGCACCCTGTGGCTCACGCCCGAAACCGTGCTGGAGCGCCTGCTGGCCCATGACGCCCTCGACTTTGAAGTCTGGAACCACCGCCTGCCACGCAGCCTGATCGCGATCCTCGCCGGCTGCGCATTCGGCCTGGCCGGGGCGATTGTGCAGGGCGTGATTCGCAACCCGCTGGCCTCGCCGGAGATCCTCGGTGTCACCCAAGGTGCGGGGCTCGCGCTGACCGTGGCGATCATCAGCTGGCCGCACCTGCCGATTGCCTGGCTGCCCCTGGTGGCCTGCCTGGGCGGCGCCGGTGGTGCGTTGCTGTTGGCGCTGTACAACACCGGTGTGAGTTTTTCCGGCGTGCGTTTTGCGCTGTCCGGGGTGGCGATTGCGGTGACCTTGTCCAGCGTCACCGAGTTTCTGATCCTGTCCCACCCGCTGGACATCAACACCGCCTTGCTCGCGCTCACTGGCAGCCTGTGGAGCCGCAACTGGCACCATGTAGCGCTGGTGCTGCCGTTCCTGGTGTTGATCCCGCTGGGGCTGTGCCTGGCCAAACCGCTGAACCTGATCGCCCTCGGCGATGAGGCGGCCCACAGCCTGGGCACCGCACTGAACCGCACACGCTGGCTGGCGATGGCCTGCGCGGTGCTGCTCACCAGCCTGGGCGTGGGCGTGATCGGGCCGATCGGCTTTATCGGCCTGGTCGCACCGCATATGGCACGGCGCCTGGTCGGTGGGCATAACCAGTACCTGCTGCCGGCGGCGATGCTGATCGGCGCGCTGTTACTGGTGCTGGCCGACACCCTCGGACGCACGTTGATCGCACCCAGCGAAATCCCCGCCGGGGTGCTTACGGCGGTGATTGGCGCACCGTATTTTCTTTGGTTGCTGGCACGGTTCAAGGGCTGATGACATGAGTATTCTTCAAGCACGCGCGCTGGATATCGGCTACGGCGCCACACCCATCGTGCAGGGGCTGTCGTTCACGCCGCCGACGGGAAAAGTCACCGCGTTGATCGGCCCCAATGGCTGCGGCAAGTCCACCTTGCTCAAGGCGTTTGCGCGCATCCTCAAGCCCACGCAAGGTGAGCTGAGCCTGGATGGCCAGGCCTACGCCAGCCTGTCCGCCCGCCAACTGGCCCGGCACATTGCATTCCTGCCCCAAGTGCTGCCGGTGCCCGAAGGCGTCAGCGTGCGCCAGTTGGTCGCCTACGGCCGCAGCCCGCACAACTCGCTGTGGGGACGCCTGAGCGGCAATGACCAGGCCCATGTGACCCAAGCCATGCAACGCCTGGAGCTCGACAACCTGGCCGACCGCGCCCTGGCGGACCTGTCCGGCGGCCAGCGTCAACGCGCCTGGCTGGCCATGGTCCTGGCACAGAACGCCCCCGTGGTGCTGCTCGACGAACCCACCACCTACCTCGACATCAGCCACCAGGTCGAACTGCTCGACCTGATGGGCGAACTGGCCGCCGAAGGCAAGACCGTGATCACCGTGCTCCACGACATCAACCAGGCCTGCCGCTACGCCGACCACCTGGCGGTGATGCACGCCGGCAAACTGGTGGCCGATGGCGCGCCGGCACAGGTGATCAGTGCCGAGTTGATGCGCCAGGTGTTTGAGGTGCAGGTACAGATCATGAGCGAACCGGTGGCCGGCACCCCCATGTGCCTGATCGAAAAAAGCACCCGCACCCAAGCCTGACGCGGTCAAAAAATGTGGGAGGGGGCAAGTCCCCTCCCACATTAGGATCTCAGTCGGCTTTGGAATTCCACACGGCCTTCTTCACTTCGATGGCCTTGGGCAACAACCGATTCTGGAAAAACAGATCCGCCGTCGCCTGCTGCGCCTGAATGATCCCCTCATCAATCGGCAAAATCGGCGAAGGCGGGCGGTTGTCCATGTAGCGTGCAACCACGTCGGCGGGCAGGCCCATGAAGTCGGTCAGTACGTTCAGGCTGTCTTCGCGCTGGCTGCGGGTGAGGGCTTCGGCGGCGGTGAGTTCGTCGAGCAGGTCATGGATAAACGCCCCGTTGTCCCGCGCATACTCGCGCCTGGCGGTGTACACCGGACCCGACAAACCCAAGCCTTCGCCATTGGCCAGCACATGGCTGGGGCTCTGGCTCAAGGCGAGTGACGAGTAGGGTTCCCAAATCGCCCAGGCATCGACGCTGCCTTGTTCGAACGCCGCTCGTGCATCGGCCGGGGGCAGGTACACCGGTTGGATGTCCTTGTAGCTCAGGCCGGCGTTGTTCAGCGCGCGCAGGATCAGGTTGTGGGAGCTGGAACCCTTCTGGAACGCCACTTTCTTACCCTTGAGGTCCGCGACCGAATGCAGCGGGCTATCGTTGCGCACCAGGAGAGTCTCGGCGCTGGGCTTGGGCGGTTCGGCGCCGATGTAGACCAGGTCGGCCCCGGCGGCTTGGGCGAACAGCGGCGGGATGTCGCCGGTGGAACCCACGTCCAGTGCCCCCACGTTCAGCGCTTCAAGCATCTGCGGGCCGGCGGGGAACTCGATCCACTTCACCTGCGTCTTCGGGAAACGCTTTTCCAGCAAGTCATGTTGCTTGGCGAGTACCAGGGCGATGGAACCCTTTTGGTAGCCGATACGCAGGGTGGCGGGGTCGGCGGCCAGTGCGGTTTGCGTCACGGCCAGCAGGGCCAGGATCAGTGCGGGGATTTTCATGCTCTAGCCTCTGTAAAACGATGGGCCGGGCGCGCCAGGCCGAGGTTTTCGCGCAAGGTGGAACCGCTGTATTCTGTGCGAAACAGGCCGCGCCGCTGCAACTCGGGTACCACCCATTGCGCGAAGTCTTCCAACCCACCCGGCAAGTGCGGCACCAGGATATTGAAGCCATCGGCCGCGCCGTTTTCGAACCAGTTTTGCAGCTCATCGGCAATCTGTGCGGGCGTGCCGATCAGGCTGTAATGCCCCCGGCCACCGGCAATTCGCCGGCCCAATTGCGCGAGGTTCAGTTGCTCACGGTTGGCCAAGTCGCTCAGCAGTTGCTGGCGACTGCGTTGCCCGCTGTCGGTCAACGGCAGCTCCGGCAACGGCCCGTCCAGCGGATAGCCGGACAGGTCGAAATTACCCAGCATGCGCCCCAGCAATGCGACACCCACCTGCGGTTCCACCAGCGCCTGGAACGCCTCGAATTTGGCCTGGGCCTCGGCCTCCGTCGCCCCGACCACCACAAACACGCCGGGCATGATTTTCAGCGAATCCGGCCCGCGCCCGTACAGGCTCAGGCGGCCCTTGAGGTCGGCATAAAACGCCTGGGCATTGGCCCGCGAGGTCTGTGCGGTAAACACCACCTCGGCGGTCTGCGCCGCCAGCTCACGGCCGGCTTCGGACGAGCCGGCCTGCACGATCACCGGCTGGCCCTGGGGCGAGCGCGCCACATTCAGCGGGCCCTTGACCCGGAAGTGTTCGCCCACATGGTCCAGCACATGCAGCTTCGCCGGGTCGTAATAGTTGCCGCTGGCCTTGTCGCGCACAAAGGCATCGTCTTCCCAGCTGTCCCACAGCCCGGTCACCACCTGATGAAACTCCTTGGCGCGGCTGTAGCGTTCGCCATGGCCGAGGTGTTCGTCGCGGCCAAAATTCTGCGCTTCGGCGGCGTTGTCCGAGGTCACCAGGTTCCAGCCCGCGCGGCCGCCGGACAGGTGATCCAGCGAGGCGAACTTGCGCGCCACATGATAGGGCTCGTTGTAGCTGGTGGTCGCCGTGGCGATCAGGCCGATGTTATCGGTCACCGCACTCAGCGCCGAGAGCAGGGTGAGCGGCTCGAAATGATCCGAGCGCGCCATATGGCTGGCGATCTCACCGGTGGCGGCGGCGATGCTGTCGGCCACGAACAGCGCATCGAACTTCGCCGCTTCGGCCACCCGCGCCAGGTGTTTGTACTGGGCGAAATCCAGCCCGGCATCCGCCGGCACGTCCGGGTGGCGCCAGGCGGCGACATGGTGCCCGGTGGCCATGAGAAAGGCGCCGAGTTTCAGTTGACGGCTCATGCTAGAAATCCTTGCGCAGTTGCACGCCGAAGTAACGCTCATCGTCACGGGGTACGGCGCGGTAGATGTAGTTGCCGCCACTGGCCAGCAGCGGTGAGTAGGACTTGTCGGCGAGGTTCTTGGCCAGCAACGCCACGCGCCAGCCGTTGGTGTAGTCGGCCAGGGCCACGCTGGCGTTCCAGATGCCATAGGCGCCTTGCTTGGTGTCGACGTTCTGGCTGATGTCGTACTGCACTTCGCTCTGCCAGCTGTAGTCGGTGCCCAGTTCGATGTCCAGGCCGTTATCCAGCGGGATCGTGTAGTCGGCGCGCACGTAGCTTTTCCAGTCGGGGCTGAAGGGCAGTGGCTTGCCATTCACGTTGCACGTCGCTGCTGCGCCCGCCGGGCAGGCGAACTCATCGATGCGCGCACGGGTGTAGGCCAGGGCGCCGGAGAGCTTGAGTTGCTGGGTGGCCTGCAGGGCGTAATCCAGCTCGACGCCTTCGGTGCTGACGCTGCCGGCGTTGATCAGGCGAGTCACGACCTGGCCGGCGACGGTGTCGAAAAAGTTCGCCTGGTAGTTGTCGTAATCGCTGTGGAATACCGCCAGGTTGGTGGTCAGGCGGTTGTTCCAAGCGGTGGCCTTGATCCCGGCTTCCCAGGTGTTGGAGGTTTCCGGCTTGAGCGCATCGGTGTCGCGCGGTTGCATATTGAAGAACACGTTGTAGGCCGGGCCCTTGTAGCCGCGCGAGTAGGTCAGGTAGCTGGTGACGCTGTCGCTGATGTCGTACTGCACCCCGAGGCGACCGGACCAGCCGTCTTCGTCCACCGAGCCGGAGCTGGAGGTGGCTGGTTGAATCCCGCTGACCGTGGTGGCCGAGGTGGAGACGCGACGGTGATCGTATTTCAGGTCATCGTGGGTGTAGCGCAGACCGGCGATGCCACGAAAGCGCGAGGTGAAATTCAGCGTGGTCTCGCCGAACACCGCGTAGCTGTCGCTGGTGGTGCTGTAGTCGGCGATACCACGGTCGGTGCGCGTGGTGGTCGTGAGCGTGCGCTGATAGGTTTCCTCGTCCTTGCCGTGCATGTAGAACAGGCCGCCGACGTATTCCAGGAACTCACCCTTGGGCGAGGCCAGGCGCAGTTCCTGGGAGTATTGGTCGAAGGCCAGCTCGCCCTTGTCGGCGGTGCCGGGGAAGGCGGCGGTCACTGTGCCGAGGCGGTCGCCGTCCTGGTACTGGGTGTTGTCCCAGCCGCGCCAGGCGGTGATCGAGGTCAGGGTGTAGTCGCCGAGGTTCCAGTCCAACTGAGCGGACAAGCCTTTGTTGGTGTCTTCGACATGGCTGCGCGTATCGGTGTTGATGTCGCGGTTGTCGCTGGAGGCGCGCACCGGGCTCAAGGCATTGGTGAAGGCCGGGCTCAGGGACTTGCTGACCACGCCATTCGGCGCGTCGTCGTGGGACTGCATGTAGTCGGCGATCAGGGTCAGTTTCACGTCATCGTTGGGGGTGAATTCCAGCTTGCCGCGGATGCCCTTGTGGTTGTAGCCGTTGACCTCCTGGCCGTTGTGCTGGTTATCGACGTTACCGTCGTAGCTGCCGAACAGCGTGCTGATCGAGCCTTTGAGCACATCCGGCACCAGGCTGCCGCCGATGCCGAAACGGGTGCGGCTTTCATTGCCGCTGTAGTACGCCTGGTCGATATAGCCGTGGGTCTCGGCGGTGGGCGCCTTACTGGTGATGTTGAGCACGCCGGCCGAGGCGTTCTTGCCGAACAAGGTGCCTTGCGGGCCGCGCAGCACTTCGATGCGTTCCAGGTCCAGCAGGTCGAGGGTGGCCTGGCCGGGGCGCGCGTAGACCACGCCGTCGATCACCGTGGCCACCGTCGGCTCCACGCCAGGAGAGGTGGAAATGGTGCCCACGCCGCGCACGAACAGCGAGGTGTCCTTGTTCGAGGCGCCGGTGCGGAAGTTCAGCGACGGCACTTGCTGGGCGATGCTTGCGACGCCGTTGCGGTTGTCGCGCTCCAGTTGTTCGCCGTCCAGCACCGAGACCGCCACCGGGACTTTTTGCAGTGACTCTTCACGCCGGGTGGCGGTGACCGTCACCGCTTTGAGCGTGGGCTCCTGTTCGTCAGCGGCAAAGGCGCCGGGCACGGGGAGGGCGGTCAGACCGGCGAGAAGGAATAAGTGCGTGTGCCTGTGCATGGTGTGTTCGCTCGAAAAAATGCCCTGAACCGCTGCGGTTCTTACGACCGTCAGCGCCTGTGAAAACTGTCGTGGGCATTCGCTTGAGCGAGTAGCAGACAGCGCGCTTTGTTAGCGCTAACATCGGCATTATTGGTAGCTCGGGTTTAGAGCGTCAAAGACTTAAAAATTATTCCTATATTCTTTTTGGTTGTTAGCAGGATGATCCCGTGAGCGAAGAGAAACCGCGCAAGCGTCGTGGCGCCGGGCGCGTCACCTTGAACACTGTGGCCCGCCAGGCCGGGGTGTCGGCCATCACCGTGTCGCGCTATTTCAACCAGCCGGAGCAGGTCTCGCCCGAGCGTCGTGAGCGCATCGCCGAGGTGGTGGCCGAGCTGGGTTATGTGCCCAACCTGGTGGCCGGCGGGCTGGCGTCGGCGCGGGGGCGGATCGTGGCGATGGTGATCCCGAACATCTCGGGGCCGATCTTTGCCAACACGATCCAGGGCTTCAGCGACACCCTCAGCCGTCACGGTTATCAGCTGTTGCTGGCATCCAGCTACTTCAGCGCCGAGCAGGAAGAAAGCGCGGTGCGCGCGTTCCTCGGCTGGTCGCCGGCGGCGCTGGTGCTGACCAGCCGCTTCCACAGCGCGGGCACCGACAAGATGATCGCCGACGCCGATATTCCGGTGGTGGAAACCTGGGACTACGTGCCCGAACGCGCGCCGGTGCAGATCGGTTTTTCCCACTACGATGTCGGCGTCACGGCCGCGCGCTACCTGCATGGCAAGGGCTATCGGCGCTTGGCCTTCGTGCAGAACAGCGCCACGGGCGACTTCAGCGCGCTGGAGCGCGGTGATGGGTTTGCCGCGACCCTGATCGAACTGGGTGTACAGCCCCGGGTCTTCGTCCCGGACGCCGACAGCGCGCCCTTCGAAGCCGGCAAGCAGGCGATGGAAGCCTTGATGAGCCACGCCACCCCGCCCGACGCGATCTTCTTCGCCAATGACAACCTCGCCGCCGGTGGTTTGCTGGCGGGGCAGCGCGCCGGGCTGAAGATCCCACAGGATTGCGCCGTGCTCGGGTTTGGCGATTATCCGTTTGCCGAAATGCTGTTGCCGAGCCTCAGCACCATCAAGCCGCCCGCCTTGGAAATCGGTGTGCTGGCGGCCACGCGGGTGCTGGAAAGCCTCGGGGTCGTGCCGGTGGAGGATGAAGTCCAGCGTTTGAACCTGTTGGACTGCCGCCTGATCGAACGGGAAAGCGCCTGAGCTTTATTTGCGGCCCAGGGGCAATTTGGATACGGTGCAAGCCTGCCCACAAGGATGTCCCCATGACCGAGCTCGCCCCCAAGACCCGCCGCGCCCCAAAAGGTGAAAAACGCCGCGAAGAGCTGCTGGACGCGGCCTTGCAGGTGTTTTCCCTGGAAGGTTACAGCGGTGCGTCAGTGGCCAAGGTGGCGGCCATTGTCGGTATTTCCGTGGCCGGTGTGCTGCATCACTTCCCCAGCAAAATTTCACTATTGATGGGCGTGCTGCAACGTCGCGATGAGGTCAATCAACGAATCGCCGATGAAGTACGCGCCGAAAAGTCCCTGAGCGGATTGCTCGGCAGCCTGCGCGCGATCAACCGTTCGAACGCCACCGCGCCGGGGGTGGTGCGGGCGTTTACCATTTTGAATGCCGAAAGTCTGCTCGACACCCAGCCGGCGTGGGCGTGGTTCCAGGAGCGTTATGCGGGGATCCAGCGGCGCTTGCAGGGGCAGTTTGCCGACCTGGTCGCAGCGGGGGAGGTGCGCAGCGATGTGGACATCGCCGGGCTGGTGGAAGAAATCCTGGCCATGATGGATGGCCTGCAGATCCAGTGGCTGCGCTTTCCGGAGCAGGTGGACCTGGTGGCGCGGTTTGACAGCTACATCGCGCGGGTCGAGGCAGCCATCAGAACCTGAGTTGAACACTGTCAACATGTGGGAGGGGGCTTGCCCCCGATGGCGGTCTCTGGGCCGGCCATGTGCTGGGGTTGGAATGAGTACATATCCGTTGCTGCGGTAACGGCTACTTAGGGTTCCGCTCTTACAGCGGGTCACTTTTAGAAGAGCGCCAAAAGTAACCAAAAACGCTTCGCCCCACCACTCGGCACCTCGCCCAGGCTCGGTGTGCCCGTAATCCGACAGTGATGTGGGGGGCCGCCGCCACGCGCCATCCATGGCGCGGGGCGGCTAAACCGGCATCCCAGCCGGTTTACCCCCCAAATCACTATCGAATTCCGGCCAGCGTGGTTAACGGGGCGCCTGAGATCAAGATCAAGATCAAGATCAAGATCAAGATCAAAAGCAAGATCAAGATCAAAAGCAAGATCAAGATCAAGGGCGGCTCGCTTCGCATCGTGGTTAGCGTTGGCTGCTACACAGTTGTGTAGATACCCATGCTCATCGGGGGCAAGCTGAACTGGCCTAATGATTTTGGACACTTCAATCGGGCGCTATGATAGCGCCCAAATCTGAGGTGTTTGGTTATGCGTAAATCTTATTCGAG
>NZ_JAFLXD010000018.1:0-116144 GCF_019891415.1 Pseudomonas sp. SH10-3B
CGTTGATCATACGAATCACCGGCGCGCCGTCCTGGGTGTCGAGCAGGTCGGTGATCTCGGGCATGTCCTGCATCAGGCGGTCGAGGTCGACTTCGTTTTCCGCCGCACCCACCACAGCGGCGGCGCTGCCGGTGTCGGCGTAGGCGCTGGCCAGCAGACCGTCGAGCTCGTCGTCGCGTATCTGCTCAACCCGCGACTGACCGAACTGGCGCTGCACTTCGCTGATCGACCAGCCGGGGGTCGAGGGGCAGACGGTGAGCAGCATGCCGTCGGCGCCGGGGCGCAGGAGGATGCGTTGGGATTTGGCCCAGGCGTAGGGGAGCAGGCTCATGGTCGTGCACCTACAGGCACCGCGCGGATGACCGCCCTCGGCCCCGGCTGCGGCCCGCCCGGAATCGCCTTCTCCACCGACGGCAATTGCGGCGCCTGTACATCCGGCATCGCCCAGCTGTGTTCCGGCTGGGAGTGCCCCTGAACACGGCGCATGTAGTCATACCGATTCAGGGTGATCGCGCGCCCGGCACCACTGTCGCGGATGATATAAGGGCGCAGGAACACCATCAGGTTGGTCTTGGTGACCGCCCGGCGCTCATTGCGAAACAACGCGCCCAGCCCTGGAATACTCGAGAGCCACGGCACCGCTTCATTGCTCTGGCTGTAACCGTCCTGCAGCAGCCCGCCAAGCACCATGATCTGCCCGTCGTCGAGCAAAATACTGGTATCGATCGCGCGCTTGTTGGTGACGATACCGGCCGACGCCGCGCTGCTGGACGCACGCTCATCGATACTGCTCACTTCCTGGTAAATATCGAGTTTGACCGTGCCACCCTCCGAGATCTGTGGCCGCACATTCAGCTTCAAGCCGACCTCTTCACGGGTGACCGTCTGGAAGGGGTTATTGCTGGTACCGCCGCCACCGGTCACGTAGCTGCCACTGACAAACGGGATAGTCTGACCAACAAAAATACTCGCCGCCTCGTTGTCCAGGGTCAGCAGGTTCGGCGTCGACAGTACGTTGCTGCCGCCTTTGCTTTTAAGCGCGCGGGCCAACACCTTGAGGTCCATGACCTTGCCAATGCCGGGCACATCCACGGTACCGTTGATGAAGCCGAGGCTGAGCCCGCCAGGCAGCACATCAACGCTGGTCTTGCCATTCAGGTTGAACCCCGCACCACCCAGGTTAGTACCGCCAACCACACCTTTGCCGGCCAGGTCGCCGCTCTGCCACTGCACGCCGAACTCGTTGGCATCGTCCTCGCCGACTTCCACGATGAGGCTTTCAATCACCACTTGGGCGCGGCGCTGGTCGAGCATGTCGATGACTTCACGCAGGTTGCGGTACAGCGGCTCCGGGGCGGAAATCAGCAGGGTGTTGGTGGTCGAGTCAGCCTGGAGGGTCACGCCACCGGCGGTGAAGGCAACGTTTTGCTCATTCGACTGCCCGCCGGGCTGGCTGCTCGAGCTGCTGGTCGTCTGCGCCGACTCATTGGCGCTGGTGGTACTGCTTTGGCCACTGCCCTGTCCGGTCTGGCTGCCGGAGGTATTGGCGCCCATTGCGCTGAGCACCGACCGCGCATTGTCACCGCCACCGCTGTCGCTTTCACCGGTGAGCAACCCGCGTAACGACTGCGCCAGTTTCGCGGCCTGGGCGTTGCGCAGGTACACCACGTGCAAATTACTTGGGTTGGCTTGGGCGTTATCGAGCTTGTAGATCAAGTTGCGCGCCAGCTCGGTCCGCTCCGGGCTGCCCGCGCGGATCACAATCGCGTTGGAGCGCGGGTCTCCGACCACGGTGATTTTCTGGGTAGGGTCACTGCCCGGCTGCTCCAGCAGTTGCGAGACCATCTCGGCAATATCCACGGCGATCCCGTTTTGAACCTGCACCACGTCGGTGTCGATGGCGCTCGGTGTATCGATGCCGTCGATAAGCTGCGCCACCCGCGCCAGGTTCTCGGCGTAGTCGGTGACAACGATGGTGTTGTTGCCCGGATAGGCGTTGATCGGGTTGTTTGGCGAAACGATGGGCCGCAGTACCGGGATCAGGTTCACCGCGTTTTCGTATTGCAGGCGGAAGGTGCGCGTGAGCATGCCGTTGCCGCTCGGCTTGTCGGCACTGTAGATCGGCCCGCCGAGCAGCTTGGCATCGGCCTCGGGCACCACGTGCGCGATACCGCCCACGTCCACCACACTGAAGCCCTGCATGCGCAATGCCGCCAGCAGCATGTCGTAGGCCTGATGCGCCGGCACCTGCCCTTCGGAAACCAGCGTGAGGGAACCCTTGACGCGCGGGTCGACCAGGAACTGCTGCCCCGTCGCGCGGGACAACGCCCGCACCACGGCTTGAATGTCGGCCTCGACGAAATTCAGCGTGACCGGTTGATTGCCCAGTGGCGCACTCGGCGCCGCGCCGCTGTGACCGGCACTGCTGGCGCGCGCTGGGTTGGTGACCTTATGCAACGGCCGCGCCTGCCGTTCGATCTGCACCTGCGCACGCTGCCTGTCTACCAGTGCATCGCCGCTGCGCTGGGTGGTGGCGAGGGGCAGCCCGAGTTCACTGTCCAGCGGCACATCCGCTGTGGGCTGCGAGCTGCACGCACTCAGTGCGAGCAACAGAAACGGCGCAGCCGTACGTCCATAATGGGAACCTGACCACTTCATGATGCTTCCTTAGCGCCGTTCACCTGATCCATACGGACGATTCCTGAAAGAGTGCCTGCCGTGTCATCGGTCGAGGCTTCGCCTGTGCGTTGCAGACTTGCCTCGACCACCTCCAGCGAAAATTGCCGTGGGTCACTCAATAACCAGCCGAGTACCGCATCGGCGGGGGCCGCGTCCAGTGTCAGTCGCCAGGACAGATCCTGGGCCTGCAACCGGTAGTGCCCCGTCAGTCCGGCGGCGTCGAGGGATTGCCGCAATGAGTGTTCAAGGTCCAGCCCGACAGGCGTGGTGACCTCGCGAAGCAACAGCGCCAGTGCCTGGCTCTGGGCGCGCAATTTCGGGGTTTCGGCGTGCCAATAGTCAATGTTCTTGAGCGCCGGCTGGATCAGCGACAGCCAGACCAGCAGACCGGCGAGAAACACCGCCGCGCCGCTGACCATGGCTTTTTCGCGCGGGGCCAACGCTTTCCAGCGCCCTCTCAAGAGCATCCATATCTGATTATTCATCGTCGTTTTCCATGCTGGAATCACCCTCAGCCGACGTCGGTTCGGCCAGCGCGCTCAGCGTCCAGATGCGCTCATTACGGTTGGCAGAAAGTCCCGCCTGGCTCAAGGCCGCGTGCACAGCGCTGTCGGCAGCGGGAGTGGCTTCGGCGGTCATCTGCACCTGCAACTGGCGCTGGCTGAAGGTCAACTGCTGGACGCCGCCGGCCATGAACGGCAGCGCAATGGCGGCTTGCTGCACCAGGTAAGCAAAGTCGTGACTGGCCTGCGCGGGGCCGCCTCCTTGCCGGATCGCCAATTGCTGGCGAGCCTGTTGCAGGGGATTGAGAATCACCGGCAGCTCGGGAAATGCGCGCTTCACACGCTGGCTCATCTGCTGCTTGAGCTGCTGGCCCTGCGCAACCTCGCGGGCGGCGTAAAGGTTGAGTCCGGCTACCCAGACGCCCACGGCCAACGCACTACAACCCAACGCCCGCCCCCACCCCGCCGCCTGTGCAGCGTGCTTACCAAGGCCGCCGTGCAAGCCCCAGCCTGGGGTGGCACCGTCCCAACGCTGGTGCTCCGTCGGCCACAGCACTGTTGCGCCCGTGGCGGCGAGTGCCTCCAGACGGGCCTCAACCAACGGCTCCACCGCGCCATGTTCGCGGGAGAAACGCAGCAGTAACTGGCCCGCCACCACACACGCGTTGACCTGCCCGGCCGGTGGCACGGCTAACCGGTAAGGCGCGGGATACAGGCCACTCAGTTTCAGCCGGTGCTGCATCAACAACTGACCGAGGCGATCCAGTCCAACCTGGGGCAGCCAGCTCAAATACACCTGCCCGTCGGCATGCCGGGCGCTGTGCGCCACATGCATCTGCTCGCTGCGCCCCAGGATCAACGCCTGCGCGGCGCAGGCAACGGCCGCATCGATACGGGCGGGTGAAAGAGGCGGAAGCTCTATGCGCGTGAGTACCGTGTCCATGGGGTGAAGGAAACACTCGACGGCCTGAGACTTGGCCTGCTGGCCCAACTGAGCAAGGGTGCTGATGCCGGTCTGGCTGACACGCCCCTTGCGGTCCAGTTGCGCAAACTCCAGCTCGGCGTCTGACGTCAAGTTCTCCAGTGGCGGCAAGGCCAGGCGCAGGCGCGTCATACGCCCAACCTCGACCAGATGACCCTGGGCATTGCGTCTTCGGGACGATGCAGCAGCGCAGCCATGTGAACACGGCGCTGATTGCGGCGGGCCTGACCTTGGAGCAGGAACCATTCACTGGTGATCCCGACGTTGAGCTGATCCACGTTCAGGTTGGGCAAGCGCGCGCGGTTAACGAAGTCGCCGCGATTGATAAACCACTGGCCGCGATCACGCTCGGCGACCAGCGCCTTGGCCTGCGCCAAGGACAAACCCGGCACCACCGCAGCCAGCACTTCAGCGCTGGCGGTATTGCTGTTGACCCAAGTGTTGACCGGAATAATGCTGACGTAGCGATCTAGCCGCGCCAAGAGCTGCTCATTGACGCCTTCGATACCGCTTAACTGATCAAGACTGCGCAGCATTGGCTGGGTGGCGGGTAATGGCGGGGGCGGCTGTCCCACTGTTGAGGCAACCGGACTATGTGGGTAGGCCGCAATTACGCGCTGGCTGATGCGCTGCGCCAGGCGTGCCTCGACACCGATCATTTCGCACAACCGCTCAAAGCTGCGCATCTGCCCGAGATCAACATGCTCCTGGGCGATTAAATTGCGCAGATTGAACTTGCCTTGCAGGTCCTCAAGGCGACCTTCGAATTCGCCGTCCTGAGCGGTGCTGATCGGCCGGGCCCAAGGCTGATCAAGCCGCGTCAGCACATCCTGCTCGCGGGCGTCCCGGAGCAGTCGCCGGCTGACTTCCAGGCCGCCCAGCAGTGCGGCACTGCCCTGCACTCGCGCCTGTTCGGCCTCAAGTGAACGGGTAAAAACGCTCTGGCGGGTGAGCATGCCGGCGGCGAGCACGGCGACCACCGCCGCGATCAGCATGGCGCTGATAATCGCCATGCCGCGCTGTTTCGCCACTGTCGGCGAGTGGAATTTCATGGCGGCGCTTAGAGCTGCCAGGATCCGATATCGGCATTCACACCGTCGCCGTCAGGCTGGCCATCGGCACCGAGGGAGAAGATGTCGACTTCGCCGTTCGCGCCGGGATTCAGGTAATGGTAAGGACGGCCCCAGGGGTCGTTGGGCAGGCGCTCCAGATAAGAACGCCAGTTGGTATTTTTTGCATCTGCCGGGCGCTCGACCAATACCTTGAGGCCCTGGTTCATGTTCGGATAGGTGCCATGGTCGAGACGATAAAGCTTGAGCGCCTGCATCAGGCCGGCGACGTCTTGCTTGGCCGCAATCGCCCTGGCCTGGTCCGGGCGGTCCAGCACTTTAGGCACGACAATCGCCGCCAGAATGCCGAGGATGACCACCACCACCATGATCTCGATCAGCGTGAATCCTTGCTGAGCGTGGCGGGCGCGATGCCCATATTTGATGCGCGCGAAATCCATATCCACCATCCTTGGCTTGATCCTAATTCGGCGCGCAGTGTAACAAAACTAACTATCTGGATAGCAAAAATAATTGGCCGCTGCCCGCTGCGCTCTGAGTGCTACTCTACGGCGTGTTTTTACGCCAAGAGTGACCCATGGAGCTGTCGCGCAAGGAGCAAGGTTTTACGTTGATCGAGGTGCTCGTGGCCTTGGCGATCATTGCCGTGGCGATGGCGGCGGCGGTCCGCGTGGCAGGCTTGATGACCCAGAGCAATGGGTTGCTGCGCGACCGTTCGATGGCGCTGCTGTCGGCTCAAAGCCGGCTCGCCGAACTGCGCCTGGAGGGGCAACTGCCCAGGGGGCACAAAGCGTTTGACTGTGATCAGGGGCGTTTGCAATTGCGCTGCGAGCAGAGCATCGCACCGAGCGCCGATGGACGCCTGATGCGCGTCACCGTGCAGGTGTCGGAGCGCAAGCGCGAGGCGCCGCCGCTGGCGCGGGTGGAAACGCTGCTCAACCCGCCGAAGCAAACGTCACCGTGAGCGTGCTCAGGGCTGGGTCAGTCGCGGTAGAACCACCGAGTCCGGCAGCGTGCTGACCTTAATCCGGGTGTGCTGGGTGCCCCGCTCAATCACCACCGCATCGCCCTCGATCGCCGCCAGGCGCACACCCTGGGCCAACGACTCGCCCACCAGGAAACTGCGCGGCGGCCCCTCGTTCAGGCTCAGGATCGCCACCGCCCCGCGCGCGCCCGCCATCAGGCCGGAGACCTTGATGTCCACCGTCGCCGGCTGGTTGGAAAACCACTGTAATGCCGGGGTATCCGGGCGAGCGGCCAAAGCGGGCGGCTCGACCTGCGGCACCTGGGACTCGGCCGACGTCAGCAACACTGAAGACCAGACCAACACACCCGCGAATGCCGTGGCCAATGCCACTGCCTGCACCACACGCGGCGCGGTCAAACGAAAAATAGCGACCAAGACAAAACCTCCTTGTTGTCCTGCCGGGCAGTCTACAGGAGAGACCCACGACGAAGGAGCGTTGTGTCATGAGCAAGGCCAATCAGCAAGGCTTCACCCTGATCGAGTTGATGGTGGTCCTGGTGATCATCGGCATCGCCTCAGCGGCGATCAGCCTGAGCATCAAACCCGACCCGTTGCAGTTGCTGCGCAAGGACGCCAACCGCGTGGTCCAGATGCTGCAAATCGCCCAGGCCGAAGCCCGGGCCGATGGCCGCCCGATCACTTGGCAGGCCGACAATAAAGGGTTTCGCTTCAGTCGGCGCAACGCGTCGGGCCAGGGCCGGGATCACTTTATCAACGACCCGCAACTGCGTCCCCGTGCCTGGGAAACCCCCTCGATGAGCGTGCGCGTAATCCCCAGGCAAACGGTGATACTGACTGCCGAATGGTTGGCCTCCCCCTTGCGACTGCAACTTTCGGATGGCCAGCATCGCCTCACCCTTGAGCGCACGGCGACCGGACAAATACGCGTGGCGAACCAACCATGAAAACAGACCAGCACGGCTTTACCCTCATTGAGGTCATGGTGGCGATCATGCTGATGGCCATTGTCAGCCTGATTGCCTGGCGCGGCCTCGACAGCGTGAGCCGGGCCGACAGCCATCTGCAGGCCAGCACTGAGCAGACCGAGGCGTTGTTGCGCACACTCAACCAGTTGGACCGCGACCTGGATTTGCGCGCCAGCATCGAACTGCGAACGCCAAGCCTGAACGATGACGAGCAGCCCGACGGTCTCTCCGCAATCAACGTGCGCAGCGCCGACAGGCGTGATTTTCAGCTGAATATCATTCGTAGCGCAGCGCTTCCCGAAAACGGTTTGCAACGGGTGCGCTGGTGGCTGGAGGGTGACACGCTGTACCGCGCCATATCAGCGGCCAGTGATCGATACCCGCTCCCGGCCCCCAAAAAAGCGCTGGCCGTCTTGTCCGGCATCAGTGACCTGCAGGTACGTATCTGGGAACCGGGCCAGGGCTGGCGCCAGCTCGCCGGCAACCGCAAAGCCGATCCCCTTGGCCTGGAAATCAACCTGACCCGCCAGACGCCGCAGGGCGAAGAACGTTATCGGCAAGTCTCGGGCCCCCTGCACTAAAAGCCTTCATTACACCGTCGCGTTTGGCACCAAAGGTCTTATCGCGGCGGTGTCCCCAGCGTCTGCCGACCGAACACCAAGCCCAAATCCCCTGCAGCTCGTCGCCCGCAATCCCGCGATCAATGGGCCGGCTGGTTGGTCGTGGTCGCCGCCTGGAACAGGATTTGTGCGACGAAATCGACTTCCTCTGCTGTGATGATCAGTGGTGGCAGGAACCGCACCGTCGCCCCGTGACGCCCACCGAGTTCGACGATCAGGCCGTGCTTCAGACACGCCTGCTGGAATGCCTTGGCCCGAGCCGTGTCCACCGGCGGGTGACCCTGGACATCGAGCGGGCCTTGCGGATCGACAATCTCCATGCCGAGCATCAGGCCGCGACCGCGCACGTCGCCCACCCAGGCAAACTCGCTCTGCAGGGCCAGCAAGTGCTTGCGCAGGTGGGCACCCACTGTTTCGGCGTGTGCTGCCAGGCCTTGTTCGCGGATAAAACGCAACGTCGCCGTACCGGCGGCCATGGCCAGTTGGTTACCCCTGAACGTGCCCGCGTGAGCGCCCGGCTGCCACACATCCAGCGAGTCGTTGTAGACCATCACCGACAGCGGCAGGCCACCGCCGATGGCTTTGGACAAGGTGATCACGTCTGGCGTGATGCCCGACTGCTCGAACCCGAACATCCGGCCACTGCGGGCAATGCCACACTGGATTTCATCGACAATCAACGGAATGCCGTGAGCCTGGGTCAGGCGTCGCAACTCTTGCAGCCAGCGATCAGGTGCAGCAATCACCCCTCCTTCCCCCTGGATGGGTTCAAGAATCATCGCGGCGGGTGCGGTCACACCACTTTCAGGATCATTGAGCAGGTGCTCAAGGTAACGCACATTCAGCGTGACGCCCTGGTCTCCGGCGACACCGAACGGGCAGCGGTAATCGTGCGGGAATGGCAGGCGCTGGACGCCGGGCATCAGGGCACCAAGGGCGTTTTTCGGCGACAGGTTGCCGCTGATCGCCAGCGTCCCCAGGGTCATGCCGTGATAAGCCCCTTCAAACGCCAGTATCGAGTGACGACCGGTGGCAGTGCGGGTCAGTTTCAGCGCGGCCTCGACGGCATCTGCGCCACTCGGGCCGCAAAACTGGATGCGTGCGTTGCGGGCGAATGCTGTCGGCAGGCTGCCGAAAATCTCTTGTACGAAGGCATCCTTGACTGGCGTCATCAGGTCCAGCGTGTGCATGGGCACACCTGCTGCCATGGTCTGGGTGATGGCTTCGATAATGAGCGGGTGGTTGTGACCCAGCGCCAACGTGCCAGCGCCGGCCAGGCAATCGACGAACACCTGCCCGCGACTGTCCTGCACGTAAATGCCGTAAGCACGCTCCAGCACCAGCGGAATACGCCGCGGATAACTGCGCGCGTTGGACTCCTGCTGTTGCTGGCGCTCCAGCATCGGCGTGGGATCGAGGCAGTAAGGCGCCGATAGACCGGTGTGCAGCAGGCGTAGTTGTAGCGCACCACCTGCTGTGGCATTCGGAAAAACACTCATGATGTCCTCCAGGGAGGCTGGGCTTGGAAGGAAACGGAGCGGCCTGCCGGCGGATGCCCTGGGCCGCGTCAACCTTGAAACCGAACGCGGGGAGTCAGCCTCCCCGCGCCCATGGGGTTACAGGTCGTAGCGCAGCGCCAGACCCATCGTGCGTGGCGCGCCGGCGTCGATGATGTCGCCACCACGGTTGTTGGTGACGTATTCCTTGTCGAAGGCATTTTTCAGGAAGCCGGATACGGCAATGTTCTTGGTGACTTTGTATTCGGTGCTGAAGTTGGCCAGCACGTAGTTGTCGCTCCTGCGCTCGCCGTTGACCTTGCCGGCGGCATCAAACTCGTATTCCGACGGTGCTGCGCTCTGGTAAGTGACGTCCGTGTTGAACGTCAGGCGATCGTTCCAACGGTAAATACCGCCCACCGACATCTTGTACTTGGGCGAATACAGGAACGCTTCGCCGCTGCGGTCCTCGCCATTGCCTGCGACGAAATCCTTGTACTTGCCATCGGTGATCGCGCCACCCACGGTCAGCGTCAGTTGCTCACTGAGGTCTTTCTCGACAAAGACTTCCAAGCCCTTGATGTCACTGCGGCCCGCGTTGTACACGTTGATGATGTTGCTGTTGCCTTGCCGCACGCTGACCTGCTGGTCTTTCCAGTCGGTGTAATACAGGTTGGCGCGGGCGCGCAGGCTGTCGTCGAAGAATGAGCCGCGGTACGACAGCTCATAGTTGGTGGTGTATTCAGGGTCGTACGCTTCGTGACCGGTGCCGGAGCGCACATTCACGCCGCCGCCGCGATAGCCTTTCTGCACCATGAAGCCCAGGTATTGCCCGGCGGCGAGTTCGTAGTTGATCCCCAGTTTTGGCAGCAAGGCGGCAAACGACTTGTTGACCTTCGCGGGTTCGGAAAGGTCGTCCTCCTTGATGTCGGTGTCGTTGGTTTCGTGGTCGTAGCGCAGGCCGGTGACCAGTGTCCAGCGCGGGGCGAACGTCCAGTTGACCTCACCGAAAAGCGCCTTGTTTTCGATGGTCGTGTCGCCCTTGACCGTCACCGCCAGCACATCGTCGAATAACAACCGGTCGTGAAAATTGTTGGTGTTGTGGCCGTAGTAGGCGCCCACAAAACTTTTGACATCATCGGAGGCGTAGTTCAGGCGCAGTTCCTGGCTGAACAGGTTGCCGTCCTGCCTGCGCAGAATGACTTCGTTGGCGTCTGCCGTCTGGTCGAAGTCCAGGCGGTTGCTGTAGTCGGACTGGGTGTTGACCGTCATGCTGGTCAGGGACCATGCATCGTTCAGGCGATAGTCGACCTTGGCGCTGACGGTGTCCTGCTTGAGGTTGTCGAACGCCTGGGTGTCGGACGAAATCTTGTAATAGCGGACCTTGTCGTTGACGCGCATCACCGAGTTGTCGCCCTGCCGGTGTTCGCTGTGGGCGTAAGTCAGTAATACGTCGACATCATCGTTAGGCAGGATCAGCAATTTGCCGCGTGCATTGCTGGTGCGGTGCGGGTTGGCGTCCTTACCCAGGGCAACGTTATCGATATAGCCGTCGCCATCTTGCCGATCCAGTGCAATACGCCCGGCAATCTTGTCCTCGACGATCGCCCCGCCGCCGGCTACCGCCAAGCCTTTCTCGCCATAGCTGCCCACGTTGGTTTGTGCAGAGAAGCTGGGTTGGAACGTCGGGTTCTTGGTCTGGATAACCACGGCACCCGCCAGGGAATTGCGCCCCTGGGTGGTGGACTGCGGACCAAGGAACACTTCGACCTGTTCCGTATCCCACAAAGGGTTCGGGCTCAGGGTCAATGCACGGTTAGGCTGTACGGCCCCATCGACGTACACCGATACGGCACCGTTCATGGTTGCCGGCCCCTGGTCATCGAAACCGGAAACCGGCACACCACGAATGCCCCAGTTTTCGTTGCCGGCCTGGCTATACACGCCAGGGGTGCGAGCGAATACATCGACCAGGCTGTGATCGGCCTTATCGCGCAGTTGCTGCTCGGTGACCACCACGACACTCGATTGGGTCTGCTCAAGGGTGCGGTTGATCTTTTCGCCTGTCACCGTGATCGGAGCGATCTCCATGGCGCTCGACGGTTCGGCAGCCCACGCGCTGTTAGCCAGGCACACGGCCGACCCTACAGCCAACGCAATTGTATTTTTTTTGAAATTCACGCCCCGCTCCCATGCGACAGATATTTGTTGTTTTTCGACCGGCCAGACGCTCTTTCGGCCCAGCGTGGCGGAGTCTAATCGAAAAAAAAAGTTAAAGGAATAAGATTGATAATGGCTCTCATTCACGACTAACATGTCGCCATGTAACAGAGCGCATACATTTCAATCGCGCACTGCGCCGGTAGCCTCTGCCCTGCTTACAAGGCCCGTCCACGCTGCTCGATTGAACGAATAAAGATAAAAAGGATGTGCAAAGAATGATCTCAATCGAACACCTGAGCGGGCGTTCCGAGTCTTTCTGCCTGGCTGAAACGGACGGCGAGCAGTCGCTGCCCGTGCTGGTGCAAGCGACCCCGGGACAGTCGATTCATCATCTCGATGCGGCGGTCCGCGACGCGCTGCCCAATGCGCTGACGACGGCAGGCGGCGTGCTGTTTCGCGGTTTCAGCGTCCCCACTCCGATTGATTTCAAGCGCTTTGCCGCCAGTTTCGGCGCGCCGCTGGCCAGCTATGAGTTCGGGTCCACACCGCGCAGCAAGGTGTTCGCCGGCGTCTACAGCTCCACCGAGTACCCGGCGCACCAATTCATCCCATTGCACAACGAACAGGCCTACACCCGGCCGTGGCCTTCGCACATCTGGTTCCACTGCATCAAGGCCAGCGAAACCGGGGGCGAAACACCGATTGCCGACAGCCGCCTGATCTACCAGCGCATCCCCGCCGAAATCCGTGAACAGTTCGCCAGTCGCGAGCTGCTTTATGTGCGCAATTACAGCGGTGCGCTGGACCTGCCGTGGCAGAAGGTGTTCAACACCGAAGATCGCGCCCAGGTGGAGCGCTATTGCCAGGACAACGACATCGAATGGGAATGGAAAGCCGACGGTGACCTGCGCACACGCCAGCGTTGCGCCGCCGTGCTGCAGCATCCCGAGACCGGTGAGTGGGTCTGGTTCAATCAGGCACACCTGTTTCACGTCTCGGCGATCGAACCCGGCGTGCGCGCCAGCCTGCTTGCCGCCGTCGGCGAAGAGAACCTGCCTCGCCACGTCTACTTCGGCGACGGCTCGGCGATTCCCGATGAGCTGCTCGACACCGTGCGCGAGGTATATCGCCAAACCGCCATCAGCTTCCCCTGGCAGCCCGGCGACATCCTGATGCTCGACAACCGGCTGGTCGCACACGGCCGTAATCCTTTCACCGGTGACCGCAAAGTCATCGTTGCCATGGCGTGAATCCCACCATGTCCTCATTCAATCACTGGATCGAAGTGCTGGAGGCCAACGCCCTGCACTTCCCGCAGCGTGCTGCCCTGCATTTTCTGCCGGACGGCGTCGAGATCGGCGAAACCCTGACCTTTGCCCAATTGCACGAACAGTCGCAGTCGCTCGCGGCGGCGCTGCAATCGCGTTACGCGCCAGGCGACCGCGTGCTGTTGATGCTGCCGAGCAGCCTCGATTATGCCCGCGCGTTTTGCGCCTGCCTGTACGCCGGGCTGATCGCCGTGCCGCTGTTTGCGCCGCCGTCGCGCAAGCCTCGACATCTGGAGCGTGTGCGCAATGTGGTGGTGGATGCCGCGCCGGCACTGATCATCGCGCCCGCCGATCATTGCCAGGGCTTGCTGGAACTGGTCGAGCATCGCGTGGAGGTCATGACGGTTCAGGACCTCGGCACGCCGCCGGCCAGTGCATGGCAGCGCCCGCCGACGGATAGCGCGAGCGTGGCGTTCCTGCAATACACCTCGGGCTCGACCGGCACCCCAAAAGGCGTTGAGGTGCGCCAGCGCAACCTGATCGCCAACGTCGAGCTGATGCGCCAGGCCTACGGCTTTGACGAGCACGGCGGCATGGTCAACTGGCTGCCGCTGTACCACGACATGGGCTTGATCGGCGGCCTGCTCGCCCCACTTTACAGCGGCATGCCGTGCTACCTGATGGCGTCGCAGACCTTCGTCAACGCCCCCTCTACCTGGCTGCAAGCGTTAAGCCGATACCGCGCCACCGCCAGTTTCGCCCCCAACTTCGCTTATGCCCTGTGCAATCGCGTGGTCAGCGACACCCTGATCGCCCAGCTCGACCTGAGCGCCTGGCAGCACGCGATCAATGGCGCCGAGCCGATTCATCCGGGCACGCTGGACGCATTTGCCCAGCGTTTCGCCGCGTGCGGCCTCAATCCACTGGCGATCAGCCCAGGCTATGGGCAGGCTGAAGCCACGCTCTGTGTGAGTGCCACACCGGCCGATGCCTTGCCCGTGGTACTGCGCCTGGACAAAGCCGTCCTCGAAACTGGGCGCGTGGCCCTGGCACTGGCGGATACGCCGGCGGTGGAGTTCGTGGCCTGCGGTTTCCCCCAGGCGCTGCACAGCATCGCCATCGCCAATCCGCAGACCTTTGAACGCTGCGCGCCCGACCAGGTGGGTGAAGTGTGGCTGCAAGGCCCCAGCAACGCCGAAGCCTACTGGAAAAACCCCGAAGCCAGTCGCGAAGCGTTCGCCGCGCAAATCGTCGGCGAGCCGGGCCATTACCTGCGTTCCGGCGACCTGGGCTTCATGCATGAAGGCCAGGTGGTGATCTGCGGACGCTTGAAGGATCTGTTGATCCTCAATGGACGCAACCTGTATCCCCACGACATTGAATTTGCCATTACCGACAGCGAGCCGGGTATTCGCACCGGGCGCATCGCCGCGTTTTCGCAGATGGACCCGCTGCTGGGCCGCGAGAAGCTGGTAATCGTGGCTGAACCACAACGCAAGTTCGTCGACCCGCAGCATCATCCGGCGCTGTTTGCGTCGCTGCAAAACGCCGTGCGCGAAGCCGCCGACTGTGGCATTGACCAGATCGTGCTGGTCGAGGCCGGCACCATCCCGATGACCACCAGCGGCAAGATCGCCCGCCAGGGCGCGCGCAAACAACTCGCCGCCGGCACGCTGAGCATCATCGCCCAGAGCGGTGGCCAGAGTGCCGTCCCCTTCGACACCATAAGCCTCAGCGAACTCAAACAACGGGCGAGCCAAGCGCCCGCATCGGCGTACGCCGCTTGCAAGCAATGGCTTGAACAGACCCTGCGCGAGGTCAACCCTTACATCGCCGTGGAGGTCGAATCGAGCTTGATCGGGCTGGGTCTCGACTCCATCAGCGTGGCGGACTTCGCCGCCCGCCTGCAACAGGACCTTGGCTGGAGCCTCGATACCCAGAGCCTGTTCGGCGAGCAGACCCTGGCCGAATGGGCACATGCGCTGCAGCATTTCCTCCAGCAACCGCGCGCCACCCTCGAGGCACCTGCGGCGCACATGCCATCGAGCAACCACCGCCAATCGTTCGCCCAAAGCCGACTGTGGTTCCTGCGCCAGTTGAACCCGGACGACACCCGGCACAACCTGGTACTGCAGCTGAAATTGCACGGTCCACTGGACATCGAAACCCTGGCGCTGCGGCTCAATACCCTGGTCGAACGTCATGGCGTGTTGCGCACGGTCTATCGCGAGAGCGCCACCGCACCGCAGCAGCAGGTCCTGCCAGCAAGCCCGGTCGCGCTGGACTGGCACGATCTGCGCAGCCAGGCCGAGCCTCAGTCGCTGCAAACGCTCAACGCCTGCCTGGCCAGGGAACACGCCACGCCGCTCGACCTGCAAGCCGGGCCCGTATTGCGTGCACAACTGCTCAGCCGCAGTGATCAACAGCACGACCTGCTCCTGACCCTGCACCACATCGCGTTCGATGGCCGCTCGGCGCAGATACTGCTGGCAGAACTGGCCGGCAGCGCCCGCGCTGAACTGCCCGTGCAATATCTGGACTTTGCCCGATGGGAAGCCAACTACTGGAGCCCGCAGCGGATCGCTGAACAACAGGACTTCTGGCGTGAGCATCTGGCGCACATCCCGCAAACCCTGGCGCTGGGTGGGCCAGGCCAGAGCCACGGTGAGCACAGTGTGAATTTCACCCTGCCCGAGACCACGTGCCAGCTGCTTGCGACGTTGGCCCGCGAGCACGGCATGACCCTGTTCATGCTGTTGCTGGCCAGCTATCAACTGGTCATCCGGCAATTGGGCGGCCAGTCGCAGTTCCTGCTGGGCACCGACGTCAGTGGTCGCCCATTGGCGGAACACCACGACGTCATCGGTTTCTTCGTCAACCAGTTGACCTTGCGCTGCGACCTCCAGGGTGAGCTGACACTGGCCGGCTTCCTCGCACGGGTTCGCGATCAGGCCCGACTGGCCTACGCGCACCAGGGCCTGCCCTTCGACCTGGTGGTCTCGGCACTCGCGCCGGAACGCCGCGCGGGTCACTCGCCGCTGTTCCAGGTCAAGTTGAACTACCAACCGTCACGCGTGGCGCCGAGCGTTATCGCCGGCGCCCAATTGTCGGCGCTGGACGTCGCACAAGCGCCGGGCGACTTCCATCTGGTGCTCGACCTGGTGCACGGCAGCGCGGGTATCGAGGCGAACCTCAAGTATCGCGGCGAGTACTTCGACCAGGACCGGGCATTGCGCCTGCAACATGTGTGGACACGCCTGCTCGACGAAACCCGCCCGCTTCTGGACGAACCCCTGTCGGTCATCACGCAATGCATCAATAACTGGGACCAGACTTTCCAACGCGAACGCCAGCAGGCCCAGGCCCAGGCCGGTCGCGGCCAGTTGATGCAAACCAAACGTCGCTCCCTGCCCCTTTAACCGAGTTGGATGCCTTTATGTCTATCGTGCCCCCATCGCCTCGCGCCCTCGGCGCCGTGCGTCGCAAAGCCATGAACGTCTCGGAACAGCAACTGGTCAGCGAGCGTCTGCTCAGCCCGGACCACGCCCTGCCACTGGTGATCGAACCCGCCGTCAGTGGTGTCGATCTGGTTGCCTGGGCCACCCGCGAGCGCGAAAGCATCGAACAGAAGCTGCTGCAGTACGGCGCCGTACTGTTCCGCGGTTTTTCGGTAGGGTCCGTGGAGCAGTTCGACCAGGTGATCGCCGCGCTCTCCCCCGGCGCACTGGAATACATGTTCCGCGCCTCGCCGCGCACCCGGGTCGGCGGCAACATCTACACCTCGACCGACTACCCGGCCGACCAGATGATCTTTGCGCACAACGAACACTCCTATTCGCCGCGTTTCCCGCTGCGCCTGTTCTTCTATTGCCATCTTCCGTCCGAGACCGGTGGCGAAACGCCAATCGGCTCGACCCGTGCAGTGAAGTCGCGGATCAGCCCTGAAATCCAAGCGCGCTTCCGTGAAAAAGGCGTGCTGTACGTACGCAACTACGGCGATGGTTTCGGCCTGCCATGGCAAACCGTGTTCCAGTCCGAAGACCGCCAGGAAGTCGAGGCCTACTGCGCCAGCGTTGGTATCGAAGTGGAATGGAAAGACAACAACCGCCTGCGCACTCGTCAGCGTGGCCCGGCAGTGGTGCGCCATCCGCGCACCGGCGAAGAGGTCTGGTTCAACCACGCGACGTTCTTTCACATCAGCACCCTGCCGCCGTCGATTCGCGACTCGCTGCAAAGCAACTTCACCGATCTTGACCTGCCGACCAACACCTTCTACGGCGACGGCGAGGCCATCGAAGCCGATGTGCTGGAGTCGTTGCGCGCCGCTTACCTCGACTCACTGGTGAAGTTCAGCTGGCAGCAAGGCGACGTGTTGTTTATCGACAACATGCTCGCCGTGCACGGTCGCGAACCCTTTACCGGCAAGCGCGCCATCATGACCGGCATGGCGGAAGCCTTGCTGCAGAGCGACGTCGCCGTCTGATTTCAACGGGTGCTCCGGTGATTGGCCGGTGGCGTGTCCTTTATTGACGGGCACGCCATGGCGCCGCTGGCGTGCCCCGCTTTCAAGCCCAATTTCCAGTCGAGTTGAACATGAGCGGACTCCAAGGTTTTCGAATTTCGCCGCAGCAGGCTTCTGTGTACCCGCACATCAACGGCGCCACCGAACATCCGTTCTGTTGCCATTTGCAGTGGTGCGTTTCGCGGCCACTGCACGCCGACAGGCTGAGTCAGCGTCTCCAGGCCCTGACCAGCGCCAGTGAAATCCTGCGCACGCGGCTGACGCCCGTGCCGGGCCTGCGGCATCCGGTCCAGGTGATCCACGACAGCGGTGCACCGACCGTCACCGTGCAGGACCTGCGTCAGTTGAACGCCGCCGATCAAGCGGCTGTATTGAAGCGTCTCGCCACCGAATCGCGCGAGTGGTCCGAACCACTGGCCGTCACGCTGGTGCAGTTGTCGGATGAACAATGCCTGCTGGACCTCGCCGCTGCGAGCAGCCACTTCGACCTGCTCAGCCTGGAACACTTGGCCAATCTGTTGTTGCAGGACACCCCAGAGGATGTCAGCGAAGCCCTGCAATACGCCGACTACGCCGAGTGGCGCTGGAGCCTGGTGGAAGACGCCCCGGATCATCCGGGCGTGAGTTTCTGGAAGCCCCTGAGCGAAACCGAACAACCGGCTTTGCAGCTGTCCCTTGAGTCCGTCAGCGGCCAAGGCTTTGCCCCAGCCCTCGTGCACTTGCCGCTGCCCCTTGAGCTTGCGCAAAACCCGGCTCTGTCGGCCAACCTGATGCTGACGGCCTGGGCGACGGTGCTCGGACGTCTTGCCGGCCAGCAGCAAGTCCCGCTGACGCTGATCCATGAGAGCCGTGGTGCAGAACTGGAATTCGCCCTGGGCCTGTTCGAACAATGCCTGCCGCTGCGCATTGAGCTCGCTGCGCAGTCGACCCTGCTGGAGCAAAGCCGGCACGTCGGCGACATGATCGAGCGCGCGGTGGGCTGGCAGGACTATTACACCCTGAACCTGGACGGCGGCTATGCCTTCGCCTGGCGTGTGGGCGATGCCCGCGAACACCATGCCAGTGCGGTGATGGCCCCGGTCAAGGCGTGCCTGAACATCCGCCAATTGCCCGACCGCCTACAGGCCCACGTGGTGTTCGACCAACACCTGCTGAGCCACGAGGCCGCCACGTGCCTCGCCGAGCAATGGTTGCAACTGCTTCAGAGCGCGCTGGCCAACCCGCAACAGGACTGGGCACAGCTGCCGTTGAGCGGCCCGCTGCAAACACAGATCATCGCGACGCAAGCGGAGTCGCCGGTCATCGAACAAGTGACCCTGGTTGAGCTGATTGCCCGCAAGGTCGCGCAACAGCCCGATGCGATTGCCCTGAGCGACCAGGATGGCGACCTCAGCTATGCCGACCTGGATGCCTGTGCAACGCATCTGGCGCGTCAGTTGGTGGCGGCCGGCATCGGCGCCGGCGTACCGGTCGGCATTCTGTTTGCGCGCAGCAACGCGGCCATTGTCGCCATGCTTGCGGTGCTCAAGGCCGGTGGTGCTTATGTCCCCGTTGATCCTGCCTACCCCGCAGATCGCCGCGCCTACATGCTCGCCGACAGCGCCATTGCGCACATCGTGGTCAGCGCCGGGCTGGCCGACAGTGTGCCGGCCAGCCTGCGCCGATTCGTCCTCGACGACCTAACACCGCCGAGCAGCCACGACCTGCCGCAACTGCCGATGCCAGGCGCGGATGACCTGGCTTACCTGATTTACACCTCGGGCTCCACCGGCGCACCCAAGGCCGTGGAAATCAGCCACGGCGCACTGAGCTACTCGACCCAGGTCCGCATGGCGGCCTATGACGCACCGGTGCGCGCGTATCTACTGCTGTCCTCGTTTGCCTTCGACAGCTCGGTAGCCGGGATTTTCTGGACCCTGGCCCAAGGCGGGCGCCTGGTCTTGCCCGCCCCCGGCGAAGAGCTGGACATGCCACGCCTGGCCCACCTGATCGGCCAGTATCAAGTCAGCCACGGACTGTCGTTGCCCTCGCTCTACCAGGCGCTGCTCGACCAGTTGCAGCGCACCCACGGCGCCGACAGTTTCGAGTGCTGGATCGTGGCCGGCGAAGCCTGCCCGCCTTCACTGGTCGCGCAACACCGTAAAACGCTGCCGCAGGCGCGCCTGGTCAACGAATACGGCCCCACCGAAGCCACGGTCTGGGCCACTTATGAGGTACTGGAGCCCAACCGTACGCTGACCATTGGCCGACCGATTGCCGGCATGGACCTGCGCGTGCTGAACGAGCACGGCATCGCCAGCGGCATCGGCGAAACCGGCGAAATCGTCCTCGCCGGCCCGACGCTGGCGCGCGGTTATCGAAATAAACCTGAAGAAACCGCCAAAGCCTTCGTCACTCTGGCCGACGGCACCCGCGCCTACCGCACGGGCGACCTCGCCTGCTGGCTGGCGGATGGACGCCTGGCGTTCCTCGGCCGCAAGGACCACCAGGTCAAGTTGCGCGGCTACCGCATCGAGCTCGGCGAAATCGAACGCCAACTGTGCAGCCACAGCGACGTGCGCGAAGCGGCGGTGATCGTGCAGGAACACGCTGCCGGCAAACGCCTGCTCGCCTACATCCTCGCAGCTCATGGCTACGCGCCGGACTCCGAAGCGATCAAGGGCTTCCTCGCCGAACGCCTGCCGTCCTACATGGTGCCGGCGAAGGTGCTGACCCTGGCGACCTTCCCGCGCACCCCCAACGGCAAGCTCGACACCCGCCAATTGCCCGACCCGGACCAGCTCGACGAGAACAGCCATGTGGCCCCGCGCAATGCCATGGAAACCACCTTGCAAGCCATCGTCGGCAAAGTCCTGAAGCTGTCGAACGTGAGCGTCACCGAGAACTTCTTTGCCATCGGCGGCGACTCGATTCTCAGCCTGCAAGTCGTGGCGCAGGCCCATGAGCAAGGCATCGCGCTATCGGCCAAACACGTTTTCGAACGCCAGACCATCGCCGCCATGGCCGAAGTCGCGCAGCCACTGGTCGCGGGCGCGGCAGAAACGCAGCCCGAGAGCACCGAGTTCAGCGCGTCAGGCCTGTCCGATGACGAAATGCAGGCGTTGATGGCCGAATTGAACGAGTCCGACCTGTGATGGATTGCCCTCGTCGTCATGCCGTTGCCGCAGCCCCTATTTTTGCAGGACGCTTTCAATGACCACCGAAAAAACCACTGCCAACCCGATTGAAGACATCTATCCACTGTCGCCGTTGCAGCAAGGGATGTTGTTCCACTCGCTGCTGCACGAAGACTCCGGCGTGTATCTGATGCAGGATCGCTACCGCATCGGCGGCGCCATTGATGAGGTTGCGTTCCTCGAATCGTGGCGCCAGGTCGTGGCGCTGCACCCTTCCCTGCGCGCCAGTTTCCAGTGGAAAACCCAGAAGCAACCGGTGCAGGTGATCCATCGCGAGGTCAAGGTGCCGCTCGACACCCTCGACCTGCGCGGCCTCGCGGCACACGAACAGCAAGCGCGAATCCGCACGTTGCTTGAAGAGGAACAGAAAGTCGGTTTCAACCTGTCGAAACCGCCGCTGATTCGCTTCCGGCTGGTGCGCCTGGCCGACGAAACCTACGAGTTCATTCGCAGCTTCCACCACATTCTGATGGACGCGTGGTGCATTTCCCTGGTGACCGTGGACTTCCTCAACGTCTACGAAGCACTGTGTAATGACCGCACGCCGGAACTCAAGAGCCCACGGCCGTTTCGCGACTACATCCAGTGGCTGCAACGCCAGGACGCCGGCAAGGCCGAGCACTTCTGGCGCCGCCAGCTACAGGGCCTCAATGCGCCGACCCCACTGACCGTGGACAACGGCGTGGCCCGTGACCGCTACACAGACGCGGTCCTGGTGGACGACCAACTGATTCACCTGACTGAATCGCAAACCCAGGCGCTGGGCGCATTCTGTCGCGCCCAGCGCATCACCCCGAACACGTTCTTCCAGGGCGTCTGGTCGCTGCTGCTGTCGCGTTACAGCGGCCAACGTGAGGTCATCTTCGGTGTCACGGTCGCCGGGCGTCCGGCAGAACTGTCCGGCGTCGCAGAAATGATCGGCCTGTTCATCAACACCTTGCCGTTGCGCGTTTCGGTTGATCCCGATGCATCGCTGGGCGACTGGCTCAGCGCATTGCAAGGCGTGAACGTCTATATGCGCGACTTTGAACACACGCCGCTCACCGATATCCAGGGCTGGAGCGATTTCCCTCGCGGCGAAACCCTGTTCGACAGCATTCTGGTGTTCGAAAACGCCCCCATCGATGAACAGATTCTCGAAGGCGGTTTCCAGTTCAGCCTCGACGGCATGGACCACAGCGTGCATACGCACTACGGCCTGACCGTGGTGATTCTGCCCGGCGAGCAACTGGGCATTCGCGTGTCTTACGACCGTGAACGTTTCGACGCACCCGCCGTACAACGCCTGCTCGGCCATATCGCCAGCCTCGTGCGCGACATGCTCGCCGCGCCTGACGCTCAGTTGGGCAGCTTCGAGCTGCTGGCGGCCGATGAGCGTCAGCAGTTGCTCGACGAATGGGCGGTCAACCCACACGACTTCCCCCTGGATAAAAGCTACGCCGAGCTGTTTGCCGCGCAAGTGGCCGAGCGCGGGGACCAGGTTGCCGCCGTTTGCAACGGTGAGTCACTGACTTACCGCGAACTGGATCAGCGCGCCACGCGACTGGCCCACGCCTTGCGCGAAGCCGGTGCCGGCGAAGGCCAACTGGTCGCGCTGCTGGCGCCGCGCGGCCTTACGCTGTTGAGCATGATGATCGCCGTGTTCAAGACCGGCAGTGCGATGCTGCCGCTTGAGATCAATCATCCGCCGGAGCGTCTGCGCGAGATCATTGGCCTGTCCCGCGCGCCGTTGCTGGTCGCCAGCGACGCGTGCAATGCGTTGCTTGATCAGGTGCTCGGCGGTCTCGACCAGGCGCCCGAGGCGTTGTTCGCCGAAGCGTGTTTCGCCTCCGGCAACGATGCACCGCTGCCATGGCTCGGTCGCCCGGACAGCCTGGCCTACGTGCTGTTCACCTCCGGTTCGACGGGGACGCCCAAAGGCGTGATGATCGAGCAGCGCGGCATGCTCAATAATATCTTCGGCAAGGTGCCGTCCCTGGGACTGAACGCCGAGGCGCGGATTCCACAGACCGCATCGGTGGCCTTCGACATTTGCGTGTGGCAGTTCCTCGCCGCGCCGGTGCTCGGCGCCACCGTCCACATCCTCCCGGACGAAGTCGCGCACGACCCGCAACGCCTGCTGCATGTACTCGCCAGCGAACGCCTGAGTGTGCTGGAAATTGTGCCGAGCCTGATGCGCACCCTGCTCGCCCTGTGCCCCTGCGATCTGCACTTACCGGATCTGCGCTGGGTACTGCCAACCGGTGAAGCCCTGCCGCCGACCGTGGCCCGGGACTGGTTCGCACGTTTCCCCGATATCGCCCTGATGAACGCCTACGGCCCGGCCGAGTGCGCCGACGACGTGGCATTCCAACCGATCTTCCAAGCGCCGCACGCCGACGTCAGCCACATGCCGATCGGCCGGCCAACCGCTAACAACCGCCTGTACGTCCTGGATGAGTACCTGCGTGCGGTACCGCTCGGTGTGGCCGGGGAAATCTGTGTCGGGGGCGTGGGCGTGGGCCGTGGCTACCTGCACGATCCACAGCGCACCGCCGAGGCGTTCATCGACCACCCGCAACTGCAAGACCGCATCTATCGCACGGGCGACCTCGGCCGCTGGCGTGCGGACGGCGTGATCGAATACCTGGGGCGGCGTGACCAACAAGTGAAACTGCGCGGCCACCGCATCGAACTGACCGAAATCGAACACCGTCTGGCGCAACACCCGAATGTGCGCGAAGCCGCTGTGCTGCTCCGCGAAAACGCCTCGGGCGAAGCCTGGCTGGTCGCCTACTGGTCGGCGCATGACGCGACACTGGGCAACGAAGGGCTGACCGAGCACCTGCGCGCGCAATTACCGCCCTACATGGTGCCAGCGGCCTTCGTGTGCTTGGAGCGCTTGCCGCTCAACAACAACGGCAAGGTCGATCGCAAGGCACTCGCGGCCCAGGAACTGCACTGGGAAGCCGACACCCGGGAAAGCATTGCACCGCGAAACGAACTGGAAGCTGCCGTGGCGAACGTCTGGGCTCAAGTGCTTGGGCGCGACAGCGTGGGCGTGGAAGACAACTTCTTTACCCTGGGCGGCCACTCGCTGTTGGCCACCCAGATCGTGGCGCGCCTGCGTGCGCACTTCAAACTCGACCTGCCGTTGCGCGTGTTGTTCGAGCAACCGACGGTCGCGTTGCTGGCCGTGGCCATCGCCGCACGCCAGGCCGCAGCTTCAACGCCGCCCGCCAGCGCCTCCCACGCGCTGAAAGCCCACAATCGCCCTGCGCTGCTGCCACTGTCCTTTTCACAGCAACGCCTCTGGTTCATCGAGCAACTGACGCCGGGGACGACGCTGTTCAACATTCCGTTCGCCCTGCACCTCAACGGTGAACTCAACGTCGACGCGCTGCACGCCAGCCTCAATGACTTGCTGGTGCGCCATGAAATCCTGCGCACCGGCATTCGCAGCAACGACGGTGTGCCGTGCCAGCACATCAGCGATGCGCTGAGCATTGCGCTGCCGTTCGAGGATTTGTCCGCCCTGGCGAGCACCGCTCGCGAAGGCGCGCAGTTCAAGGCGCTGCAAGACATCTTCGAGCAGCCTTTCGACCTGACCCAGCCACCACTGCTGCGCGCACGCCTGTTGCGCCTGGCGCCAGGGGAGCACGTGTTGGGCATCGCCCTGCATCACATGGTGTCGGACGCTTGGTCAGCCACCATTGCCCTGCGCGAACTGGCGCTGGGTTACCAAGCCCGCTGCGCTGGAAAACCTGCCGATCTTGCCCCCCTGCCGGTGCAATACGCTGACTTCGCCCTGTGGCAGCGCGAACACCTGCAAGGTGCCGAGCTCGCGCGTCAACTCGATTACTGGACCACCACGCTGGAGCGCCGCGACAGCGAAGGCAGCCCGTTGCTGGCCCTGCCGACCGACTACCCGCGGCCATCGGTGCAAACCTACCGCGCCGGCCTCGTGCAACGTGAGCTCAGCGCCGAGCTCAGTGGCCGGGTGCAAGCCTTTGCCAGCCGTTTGGGCACGACGCCGTTCACTGTGCTGTTTGCCGGTTTTGCCGTGTTGATGCACCGGTTGAGCGGCGATGCCACCGTGTTGATCGGCACCCCGGTCACCCACCGCGAACAAGCGGGCACCGAAGGCTTGCTTGGCATTTTGCTGAACAACCTGGCGATCCGCGCCGACTTCGAAGCCCAAGCCGACTTCACCGCAGTGGTCGGTCAAGTGGCCAAACGCTTGGGCGAAGGTCTGCAACATCAGGACCTGCCCTTCGAGCAATTGGTCGATAGCCTGCAACTGCCACGCAGCCTCAGCCATGCACCGCTTTACCAGGTGATGGTTGCGCAGCAACTGGCGATGGAGTCGCAGCTGCGCTTCCCCGGGCTGGATTTCAACGCCCTCGACACGCCGCTACGCCACAGCGAATGCGATCTGGACTTGCACGTGCTCTGTCCGGCCAATGCCCCTATTCAACTGGAGCTGATGTTCGCCCTCGATCTGTTCGCCGCCGACAGTGCGCGCCAGACCCTTGCGCGCCTGGAACACCTGCTCGAACAGATGCTCGCCGAACCGCAACGTCCGGTGGCCGCCTTGCCGCTGCTGATGGCAGCGGAATGGCAGCGCACCGTGGTCGAGTGGAACCGCACCGACATGCAGGTGCCCCGGCACCTGACGTTCGCCCAATTGTTTGAGCAACAGGCCGAACGCACGCCAGAACGCGATGCGTTGTGCTTCGAAGGGCAGCGCCTGAGCTACGCCGAACTGAACCGCCGCGCCAACCAGGTCGCACATTACCTGCGCAGCCGCGGCGTCGTGGCCAACAGTCCGGTGGCACTGTGTGTCGAACGTTCGCTGGAGCTATTGATCGGTCTGCTGGGCATTCTCAAGGCTGGTGGCGCGTATGTGCCACTGGACCCGAGCTACCCGGTGGACCGCCTGGCCTACATGCTCGAAGACGCGCAACCGGCGTTTTTCCTCGGCCAGCACGGTTTGCTGGAGCACCTGGGCGCCGCACTGCCACGCTTGCGCCTGGACAGCGACGCGAACCTGTTCGCCGATCAACCGGATGCCAACCCCGTGCCGCTGGCCGGGCCGGACGACCTCGCCTACATCATGTACACCTCCGGTTCGACCGGGAAGCCCAAAGGTACCCTCGTCACCCAGGGGTCGGTGGTCAACCTGGCGTGGGCGCGAATTCATGGGTTGTACCGCCGCTATACCGATCAGCCGATGCGCACCAGTTTCAACTACTCGTTCGCATTCGACAGTTCGGTGGCCGAGCTGATTCTGCTGCTCGACGGCCACAGCCTGTATCTGACCCCGGAAGCGGTGCGCTACGACCCTGACGCCCTGGCCGCGTTTTTCCACGAAACCCGCCTGGAGGCCTTCGAATGCACCCCGGCGCAACTCAAGGCGTTGCTGGAAAGCGATGGCGTGCGCCGTGGCGAAGTGTACTTGCCGCGCTTTGTGCTGTTCGGCGGCGACGCCGTGGACGCGCAGCTCTGGCAACGACTGCCAGCGATTGCCGGCAGCCGCTTTTTCAACACCTACGGCCCGACCGAATGCACGGTGGATGCGACCGCTTGCGCGGTGGATGACTTCCCGGCCCGCCCGATCATTGGCCGCCCGATAGCCAACGTACGGACCTACGTCCTCGATGCCTTCCTCAATCCGATGCCGGTGGGCGTTCCAGGGGAACTGCACATTGGCGGCGCCGGCGTGACGCGGGGTTATCTGAACCGCGCCGAACAGACCGCCAAGGTGTTCATCAACGATCCGTTTTCGCCTCAGGCCGGTGCGCGGATGTACAAGTCCGGTGACCTGGTGCGCTGGCTGCCGGATGGCCAGCTCGAATACCTCGGGCGCATGGACCATCAGGTGAAAATCCGCGGTTTCCGCGTAGAACTGGGGGAAATCGAAGCCTTGATCGGCGCCCAGCCGGGTGTGCGTCAAGCCGTGGTGCTGGCCCGTGAAGACGTGCCCGGCGACAAACGCCTGGTGGCGTACGTCACCTGCGATCAACCCGCAGACCTCAATGCCTGGCGCAAAACCATTGGCGCCGCCCTGCCCGATTACATGGTGCCATCGGCGTTCGTGCTGCTGGACGAATTGCCATTGACCGACAACGGCAAGCTCAATCGCAAGGCCTTGCCGGCGCCGGACATCCAGGCCGAACCGGACGCGCAAGACCCGCCACGCGGCGTTGCCGAACAGCAACTCGCGGCCTTGTGGGCCGAGCTGCTGAATGTGCCGTTGGCGCAGATCGGGCGCGACAGTCACTTCTTCTACCTCGGCGGGCATTCGTTGCTGGCGGCGGTGCTGTTTGCGCGTCTGCGCCAACAATTCGCCACGGTGCCGCCTCTGCGCGCGGTGTTCGAACACTCGACCCTCAGCGCCTTGGCCGCCCTCCTGGGGCAGCCGCTGAAAACGCCGGCAGCGACCTTTGTTGCGGCCATGCGCCCAAGCCGTTTGCCGTTGTCGTTCGAACAGCAACGCCTGTGGTTCCTCGAACAATTGAGCACCGGCGCAGGCGAATACAACGTGGTGAGTGCCGTGCAGTTCGACGGCGCGCTGAATACCATTGCCTTGCAAGCGGCGCTTAACCGCGTGATCCAACGCCACGAGATCCTGCGCAGCCGCATCGTGCGCGAATCCGGCGGCGAGTTGTCGCTGGTGATCGAAGCCAACGCCAACCTCATCGTGCGTGAAACTACGCTCGACGCCAGCAGCGACGAAGCCTGGCAACAACTGACCGACGAGGCCATCTACGCGGAAACCGGGCACCGTTTCGATCTCGCGGCCCAGACGCCGGTGCGTGCCACGCTGATTCAGCGCCATCAGCATGCCCAGGCGCTGCTGTTGCTGACCGTGCACCACTGCGCCATCGACGATGCGTCCAGCCAGAACCTGCTGGACGAACTGGCGAAGCTCTATACCGCGCAATGCCAGGGCACTGTGGCGACACTGCCGGACCTGGCGCTGCAATACCCGGACTACGCGCTCTGGCAGCGTGAACCCGCCCAGCAAGCGCTGTTCGCCAGTCAGCTGGAGTACTGGCGCGCACAACTGGAGGATGGCAATTACCTGTTGGACCTGCCCACCGAGCAAGGCCGCCCCACTCAGCTCGATCCCATTGCCGGCGCCGTGCAGGTGCAACTGCCGGCGCAATTGGTCGGGCGCTTGCGTGAGTTCGCCCGGCAACGTGGCGCGACGCTGTACATGCTGATGCTCGGCGCCGCGCAGTTGCTGCTGGGTCGTTACGCCAACCAGCGCGATGTGCGCTTCGGCAGCCCGGTGGCCCAACGGCCTCTGGCTGAGCTGCAACCCTTGATCGGTTGCTTCATCAACACCCTGGTCATGCGCGCCGACCTTGATCCACAACTGGATTTCGAAGGCCTGCTGCAACAGGTGCGCAATACCGTACTGGATGCCCAGCAGCGTCAGGATGTGCCGTTCGACCAGGTCGTCGAACACCTCGCACCGGAACGCAACCTCCACCAGACGCCACTGTTCCAAGTGCTGTTCGTGATGCAGAACGCACAGACCTCGACCAGTGATTGGCCACAGGTGCAGGTGCGCGAGCGGGCCGTCACGGCGCAATCCACCAAGTACGACCTGAACTGGGAAGTGCATGACGGCGACGTGCTGTCGGTACTGCTTGAGTATCGGGCTTCGCTGTTCAGCGAAGCCACGGCGCGGCGTTGGCTCACGCAATGGCAGCAACTGCTGGAGACCATGCTCGACGCTCCCCAGGCTCGCCTTGGCGACTGGTCACCGTTGACCGTGCCGGAACGCCAGCGCCAATTGGTCGAGTGGAACGCCACCGAACGGGCCTACAGCGGCCCGACCAACCTGCACACGGCCCTGAGCCAACAAGCCGCGCTGACGCCCCACGCTCCGGCGCTGGTGTTCGAAGGCCAGCGCCTGAGCTACGCCGAGCTGGATCAGCGTGCGCAGACTGTCGCCCGCGCCCTGCGCGGCGCCGGGATCGGCTGCGGCGCCATCGTGCCGGTGTGCATGGAGCGCTCGGTCGAGATGGTGGTTGCCCTGCTCGGTATCGTGCATGCCGGCGCGGCTTGGCTGCCGCTCGATCCACAGTTGCCGCCCGCGCGCCTGGCCTTCCTGATCGGCGATGCCGACGCCCACGTCACCCTGACGCAAGCGCAGTGGCTGCAACACTTGCCCGCCGGGCACCGCGCCTGGACTCTCGACACGCTGCCGAACGCCCCGACGGGCGAGCCGATCAGCGTCAGCGCCAATGACCTCGCCTACGTGCTCTACACCTCCGGTTCCACCGGCCAGCCCAAAGGGGTGATGAACGAACACGGCGCCTTGATGAACCGTTTGCACTGGATGCAGGACGCCTTCCCGATTGGCCCGAACGACCGCGTGTTGCAGAAAACCCCGTACAGCTTCGACGTCTCGGTGTGGGAGTTCTTCTGGCCGCTGATCACCGGTGCGACGCTGGTGGTGGCACGCCCGGACGGCCATCGCGACCCGGCCTACCTCAGCCAGTTGATCCAGCAGGAGCAGGTCACCACCCTGCACTTCGTGCCGTCGATGCTGCGTGTATTTGTCGACGAGCCAAGCCTTGCCAATTGCACGACACTGCGCCAGGTGTTCGCCAGCGGCGAAGCGCTGCCGGTGGACCTGGTGCGCCGTTTCATGAGCCAACACCCGGCCGCGCTGGTCAACCTGTACGGCCCGACCGAAGCCGCCATTGACGTGTCCGTCTGGCGCTGCGCGGTGGACGACGTGATCGTGCCGATCGGCAAACCGATTGCCAACCTGCGCCTGTACATCCTCGACGAGGCCATGCAGGCGCTGCCCATCGGCAGCATCGGCGAGCTGTACATCGGCGGTGTCGGCGTCGCGCGTGGTTACCTCAAGCGTGCGGACCTGACCGAGGAACGTTTCCTCGCCAGCCCGTTTGTCGAGGGGGATCGCCTGTACCGTACCGGCGACCGCTGCCGCTTCCTCGCCGATGGCAACATCGAATACCTCGGGCGGCTCGACCATCAGGTGAAATTGCGTGGACAGCGTATTGAACTGGGTGAGATCGACGCCGAACTGCTGGCGCATTCCGCTGTGCGTGACGCGGCAACGCTGTTGCTTAATGAGCGCCTGGTGAGTTTCTGGTGCGGCAACGCCGAAGAAGCCTCGCTGCGCACACACCTGAGCGACACCCTGCCGGGACACATGCTGCCCAGCCTGTTGGTGCAACTCGACAGCCTTCCGCTCAACAGCAACGGCAAGCTCGACCGCAAGGCACTCGCCGCCCTGCCATTACCCGATGCACACCACGACAAACCGCCTAGCGCGCCGCGCAATGCGACGCAAGCCGTGCTGTGCGAAGTGTTCGCCGAATTGCTGGATTGCCCGACTGTCGGGATCGACGATCACTTCTTTCAACTTGGCGGTCACTCGTTGCTGGCCACCCGCCTGGTGGCGAGGGTGCGTGAACGCCTGGGTGCAAGCCTGCCGCTGGCGCTGGTGTTCGCGCAACCGACCGTGGCGGCCTTGGCCGATCACTTGCGCGCAGCAACGCCAGGCGAGCTGATCACGACACAACCACGTCCGACGGTGTTGCCGTTGGGTCTGGCGCAGCAGCGGTTCTGGATGCTCAGCCGTCTGGTGCCGGACTCTCGCGAATACCACATGCCGTTTGCCCTGAGCCTGCGTGGTGAGCTGAAGGTACACGCCTTGCGTGAAGCCTTTGAGCTGGTCAGCGAGCGCCATTTGGTGCTGCGCAGCCGCATCATCGAAGTCGACGGCGAGCCGCAGTTGCTGATCGACGATCATGGCCCCGCATTGACAGTCACCTCGGTGGCGGCACACGACTGGGCCTCGGCGTGCAGCGAGGCGCAGGCCGCGCTGATGTCGCCGTTCAATCTGGCGCTCGCCGCACCTTGGCGCGCGCACCTGCTGCAACGTCAGGGCAGTGATGAACACCTGCTACTGGTGTGCCTGCACCACAGCGCCACCGACGGTTGGGCGATGCAATTGCTCATTGATGAACTGGCGCAAGCCTATGGCGCCGGCCTCAATGGCCAATCCCCGGACTGGGCAGCGCTGGACATCGACTATGTGGACTTCGCGCTGTGGCAACAGCACCCACAGACCCTGGCCCGTCGCAACGACAGCCTGGATTACTGGAAAAACCACCTCGGCCCGGACGATTACCAACTCGACCTGCCGCTCGACCGCCCACGCGGCGCCGAGGCGGATCGTCGCGCGCACCTGCTGAGCGTCAGCCTCGGTGCCACGCGCGCCGAAGCGATCCGCCAGTTCGCCCGTCAACGCGGGACCACGCCGTATGTGGTGCTGGCAACCGCGTTGAGTGCCTTGCTGGCGCGCTACAGCGGCCAGCGTGAAATTCGCCTCGGCACGCCGGCCGATCAGCGCGACCAGCCGCAGTCCCAGGCGCTGCTGGCATGTCTGGTGAACACCTTGGTGATTCGCAGCGAAGTCGATCAACAAGCGCCGGCCGAGCAATTGCTCGCCGACCTTGAAGCCGACCTGCGCGCCGCCCAGGCCCACGCCGACCTGCCGTTCGCCACACTGGTGGGCGCCGTGGCCCAGCGCCGCGACCTGAATCGCACGCCGCTGTTCCAGGTGTTGTTCTCCCTCAATCATGGCCGCATGGACAGCAGTCAATGGCCCGGGCTGACCCTTGAGGAACAGGCGCCACCACTGATCGACGCCAAATTCGAACAGAGCTGGGAAGTTCAGGATGACGGCAGCGACATGACCCTGGCGCTGGAATATCAGGCGGCGCTGTTTGACGAAAGGACAATGCAGCGCTGGAGTACGCAGTGGTGTGAACTGTTGGATGCCCTGGTGGCAAACCCGGCGCGCGCCTTGGTCGAGTTGTTCCCGCAGCAGCAGGATCAACAGCAACTGGAGCGCTGGAACGCCACCGAACGGACCTACAGCGGCCCGACCAACCTGCACACGGCCCTGAGCCAACAAGCCGCGCTGACGCCCCACGCTCCGGCGCTGGTGTTCGAAGGCCAGCGCCTGAGCTACGCCGAGCTGGATCAGCGTGCGCAGACTGTCGCCCGCGCCCTGCGCGGCGCCGGGATCGGCTGCGGCGCCATCGTGCCGGTGTGCATGGAGCGCTCGGTCGAGATGGTGGTTGCCCTGCTCGGTATCGTGCATGCCGGCGCGGCTTGGCTGCCGCTCGATCCACAGTTGCCGCCCGCGCGCCTGGCCTTCCTGATCGGCGATGCCGACGCCCACGTCACCCTGACGCAAGCGCAGTGGCTGCAACACTTGCCCGCCGGGCACCGCGCCTGGACTCTCGACACGCTGCCGAACGCCCCGACGGGCGAGCCGATCAGCGTCAGCGCCAATGACCTCGCCTACGTGCTCTACACCTCCGGTTCCACCGGCCAGCCCAAAGGGGTGATGAACGAACACGGCGCCTTGATGAACCGTTTGCACTGGATGCAGGACGCCTTCCCGATTGGCCCGAACGACCGCGTGTTGCAGAAAACCCCGTACAGCTTCGACGTCTCGGTGTGGGAGTTCTTCTGGCCGCTGATCACCGGTGCGACGCTGGTGGTGGCACGCCCGGACGGCCATCGCGACCCGGCCTACCTCAGCCAGTTGATCCAGCAGGAGCAGGTCACCACCCTGCACTTCGTGCCGTCGATGCTGCGTGTATTTGTCGACGAGCCAAGCCTTGCCAATTGCACGACACTGCGCCAGGTGTTCGCCAGCGGCGAAGCGCTGCCGGTGGACCTGGTGCGCCGTTTCATGAGCCAACACCCGGCCGCGCTGGTCAACCTGTACGGCCCGACCGAAGCCGCCATTGACGTGTCCGTCTGGCGCTGCGCGGTGGACGACGTGATCGTGCCGATCGGCAAACCGATTGCCAACCTGCGCCTGTACATCCTCGACGAGGCCATGCAGGCGCTGCCCATCGGCAGCATCGGCGAGCTGTACATCGGCGGTGTCGGCGTCGCGCGTGGTTACCTCAAGCGTGCGGACCTGACCGAGGAACGTTTCCTCGCCAGCCCGTTTGTCGAGGGGGATCGCCTGTACCGTACCGGCGACCGCTGCCGCTTCCTCGCCGATGGCAACATCGAATACCTCGGGCGGCTCGACCATCAGGTGAAACTGCGCGGCCAGCGTATTGAACTGGGTGAGATCGATGCGGCGCTGTTGAATCTGCCCGCCGTTACCGGCGCCTGCACCCTGGTGATCGACAACCGTCTGGTGGCGTTCTACAGCAGCAGCGCCGCAGTGAACGGCCTCGACACCTCCCTCGCCGCGCAATTGCCGGCCTACATGGTGCCCGCGGTTTGGGTCCAGGTGCCGGCGCTGCCACTGACCAGCAACGGCAAGATCGACCGCAAAGCCCTGGCCGCCCTGCCGTTGCCGCAGTCTCACGAAGACTACGTTGCGCCGCGCAATGCGCTGGAAACCTTGCTCTGCCGGTTGTTCGGCGAACTGCTCGGCGAAAACCTCAGCGCTGGCCGTGAAGTCGGCACCTCGGACAGTTTCTTCGCACTGGGGGGCGATTCCATTCTCGGCCTTAAGCTGATTTCACACCTGCGCGAACAGGGTTACTCGCTCACGCCGAAGGACCTGTTCCGCTCGCCGACACCGGCGGCGTTGGCACAAGTAGCGAGCCCACTGCTGACCCTGGCCGAACAGGGCGATGTCATCGGCGCGATGCCGCTGATGCCGCTGCATCAGTGGTTCTTCGATCAACAGCAACCGCACGCCGCACATTGGAACCAATCGGTGCTGGCCGACAGTGAGCGCCGACTGCACGCGGATCAGGTGCAAGCGGCGCTGGACCGACTGGTGGCCCATCACGACGCCTTGCGCCTGCGCTTCAATCAAGTCGACGGCGCCTGGCAAGCGCAGATCGCCGCCGTCGAACCGGCGCGGTTGGTCCGCTGCGAGCGCTTGGAGCAACTGGACAACGTCGCGCAAAGCCTGGACCTGCAAAACGGCCCGCTGTTCGCGGCCGCATTGCTCGAAGGCGAACCACAGCGTCTGTACCTGGTGGCGCACCACCTGGTGATCGATGCCGTGTCGTGGACGCCACTGCTGGAAGACTTCCAACAGGTCTATGAAGCGCTGGAGCGCGGTGAGAACCCGACTCTGCCGGCAAAAACCACGTCCTACCGTCAATGGGCCGAACACCTGGACGCCCATGCGGCCAGCGTCAGTGCCGAACGGCGCTACTGGAATGCCCAGGCTGCGGCCACTGCCCAACCGCTGGCCACGGTTGCCGAGCGGCAGACACTGGCCGCACGTTGGGACGCTCACCGCACCCATCAATGGCTGACCGAGTCTCACGCGGCCTATCGCACGCAACCGGAAGAACTGCTGATCGCGGCCCTTGCCGCAACCTTGGCGCAAGCCGAGAGCCGCGCCGACATCGTCGTCGATCTGGAGCGCCATGGCCGCGATGCGCCGTTTGAAGGGCTGGATGTCAGCCGCACCGTCGGTTGGTTCACCACCCTGTTCCCGCTGCGCGTGAACTCCAGTGGCGCGCCGGGCGACCGCGTGCGCAACGCCAAGGAAGCCTTGCGCGGCGTACCGGGCCAAGGCCTCGGCTTTGGGCTGTTGCGCCAGCGCGGCGAACTGCCGCCGAGCCGTGGCGACGTGTTGTTCAACTATCTGGGCCATGCGCAGACGCCACCGGGATGGTTGCGCGCCAGCCGCCTGACGCCACCGCCGGACGTGGCGACGGGCAACCGTGTGACCCACGGCCGTGAAGTGGTGGTCTGGCTGGAAGACGGCGAGCTGCGCATCGAGTGGCACAGCGTCACGCCGGATGCCGACAGCCGCTTGCCTGCGCGCTTGCTGGAACACCTGCAAGCGCTGGTCGAACACTGCCTCGATCCGCAGGCCGGGACGCTGATGCCGTCGGACTTCCCGCTGGCCAAGGGCATGAATCAGGCGACCCTCGACACCTTGCTCAAACGCCTGGGGCCGAAGAAATGAGCCCCGCCCTCGACCGCTATCTGACTTCGGAGTGCGCCGCTCGCGGCGCACGTGCCTCTGGGTTTTTCTGGATTGAACACTGCCGCCATGCATGACCAAATCGAAAACATCTATTCGCTGACGCCACTGCAAAAAGGCCTGCTGTACCACGAGGCCTATGCGCCCGAATCCCGGGTCTACTACCAGCAAATGCGCATCGCGCTTGCCGGTGAACTCGACCTGGACGCCTTCCGCCAGGCCTGGACTGCTCTGATACAGCGTCATGCGGTGCTGCGCACGGCGTTTCTGTGGGAAGAACTGGACGACGCTTTTCAGGTCGTCCTCAAGGCCGTCGATCTGCCACTGCGCGAAGTCGATCTGCGCGGCAATCCGCAAGGGCTGGCGAGCGTGGCGGCAGAAGATCATGCACGCGCCTTCGAACTGGGCGCCGCGCCGCTGATGCGATTGACCTTGGCGCGCCTGGACGACGTCAACGGCCAGGCTCACTGGTCGCTGGTGTGGACCCATCATCACCTGCTGCTCGATGGCTGGAGCGTGGGTTCACTGCTGGCCGACTGGCGTGAGTTGTACCGCGCGGCCCGCCGTGGACAGCCTGCCGCCCTGGAAACCGTGCGGCCGTTCCAGGACTATGTGGCTTATCTCGGTGAGCGCCCCAGCGCCGAGGCGTTCTGGCGCAGTCGCCTGGCTGACTTTGCCAGCACCACCCGCGTGCCCGAATCGGACCCGCGCGGCCTGCTCGCCGCCACGGTCGATGCAAGCCTGCCGTGCACCGAGCATCTGCGCGTGCTGGACGCCACCACCACGGCGCGCCTGAGCACGTTCGCCCGTGACCACAACCTCACCCTTAACACGTTGCTGCAAGCGGCTTATGCGTATCTGCTGGGTCGCCATAACGGCAGCGATGAGGCGCTGATCGGCGTCACCGTGGCTGGCCGCCCGCAACGCCTTGGCGGTGTCGAACGGATGGTTGGCCTGTTCATCAATACCTTGCCGCTGCGCGTGCGCTGGGATGATGCGCCGACCGTAGGCCAGTGGTTGGCCGGTGTTCAGGACTGGAACGCCGAAATGCGCGAACACGAGCACACGCCCTTGGCCAGCCTGCGCGCCCTGACCGCGCTGCCGCCCGGTGGCGAGCTGTTCGAAGCGATCATGGTGTTTGAAAACTTCCCGTTCCCGAAAGAACTCGACCAGATCGACGACGGCCTCGTCGGTTTGCCCGACGCCGAACACGCTGCCGCGTTGCGCCACACCGGCGGGCGCAACAACTATCCGATGTCGCTGATCGCGTCGATGGAAAGCGACACCCTGCATTTGCATCTGGTGCATCAGCGCAAACGCCTGAGCGATGCCGCTGGCGCACGCCTGCTCGAACAATTGATCACGCTGCTCGACGCGCTCAGCCACGACGCCAACCGCGCACTCGCGGATGTGCCGCTGTGCACGGCCCACGAGCTGAACCTGACCCGCACCTGGGGTAACGGCGTCACGCTGGCAGTGCCGGACGAGACGTTGCATGAGCTGATCGCCCGGCAGGCGCGTCGTCACCCCGAACGCGAAGCCGTCCGCGACAGCCTCGGTGCGTTGAGCTACGGCCAGTTGCTGGAAGCCTCGACGGGACTGGCCGGCGCCCTGCGCCTGCGCGGCCTGCAAGCGGGTGATCGTGTCGCCCTGGCCCTGCCGCGCAATAACGACGCGGTGATCTCATTGCTGGCGGTGATGCAGGCGGGCGGCTGTTTCCTGCCGCTGGACCTCGGCCAACCCGCCTCGCGCCTGAGTGCACTGATCGCCAGTGCCGACGTGGACTTCATCATTGGTGCGCCGACGTTCGATACGGCTTCGGCGCAGGTGATCGACGCGGCCGCTCGCGCCAACGGCATCGACCTGCCCAGCGTGGATCAACAGGCCTGCGCTTATGTGATTTACACCTCCGGCTCCACGGGCGTGCCTAAAGGTGTGCGGGTGTCACATCGCGCCATCGTCGCTTACATCAGCGGCATTCTCGCCGAATTGGGCTGCGCCGAAGCGCCGCAGCCATGGCGCCACGCGCTGCTGTCGACCCTGGCGGCAGACCTGGGCTACAGCCAATTGTTCGGTGCACTCACCAGCGGTGGCAGTCTGTTACTGGTGGACGACGACACCCGCGCCGACCCGAACGCCCTGGCGCAGTGCTTTGCGCACTTCACGCCTGACCTGGTCAAACTCACACCGAACCACCTGCACGGTTTGCTCGCCGCCCACCCCGACGCCAGCCTGTTGCCACGTGGTGCGTTGTTGCTCGGTGGTGAAGCCTTGCCAGGTGCGCTGTTGGAGACGATTCGCGGGCTGAGTCCGCAACTGGCGGTCTACAACCACTACGGCCCGACCGAAAGTGCGGTGGGTATCTGCCTGTCCCGCATCGAGCAGCCCCTGGCTGGCGTACAACCGCTGGGGCACGCACAGCCGAACCGGCAACTGCGCGTCCTCGATAGCCACGGTCATGCCGTGCCGGTCGGCGTACCGGGTGAGCTGTGGGTCGGCGGTGAAGGTCTGGCCATAGACTATTTGGGCGACCCGGCGCAAACCGCTGCGCGTTTCACCGCCGTTGCCGACCTGCCCCGCGCCTACCGTACCGGCGACCGCGTGCGCTGGCTGGAATCCGGTGAGCTGGCGTTCCTCGGACGCGTGGACAACCAAATCAAACTGCGCGGCTATCGCATCGAACTGGGCGAAGTCGAGGCGCAGATCAAGCGCCTGTCGAACAACATCCACCAGGTGCTGGTGCGCGTGGTGCAACCGGCCAACGAAACACCGCGCCTGATCGCCTGGCTGGTGGCCAGTACCTCGATGTCGGCCGACAAGCTGCGCTATGACCTGGCGCTGCGCGTGCCGGATTACATGGTGCCGTCCGACTTCATCGCGCTGGATGCGATCCCGCTGAACGCCAATGGCAAACCGGACATTGCCCGCCTGCCATTGCCCGACGCGCCGACCCGCCAGGACACCTACCAAGCCCCCCGCGATGCGGTGGAAGCGGCGTTCGCCGAGATCTGGCAGGACGTGCTGCAGATCGAGCGGGTAGGCATCCATGACAATTTCTTTGCCTTGGGCGGCGACTCGATTCTGAACCTGCAAATCATCGCGCGCGCCCACCAGCGCGGGATGAAACTGACGCCCAAGCAGCTGTTCGAGAACCGTACCATCGCCGACATCTCGGCGGTGATCAGCCAAGGCGCAGGGTACAGCCGCACGACCACCGGCACAGCGCGGCAAGTGCCGCTGACCGCCGGTCAACATGCGCGCCTGCAAGCCGGCCCGTTGAGCGCAGACTGGTATCACGTGGCCCTGACCACGCCCATCAGCCTGGAGGTATTGAGCCGCGCGGTGCTCGCCCTGCAACAACAGCACCGGGCGCTGCAGCTGGGCCTCGTTCAACACGCCGATGGCACGTGGGCGCAAACCCTGCCCACCACGCCCAAGCCGGCGAGTGCCAGCCAACAGGTTTTCAACCCGGACAATGCAGCCACCCTGGCCGCGACCGTCGCAGCAGCCATGGATCACGCCGCGGGCGAAGGCTGGCACGCGTGCCTGTCGGCAGCCGGTGATGCAGTGCTGCTGGTCAGCCATGCATTGCGCCTGGACGCGGCATCCTGGGCATTGCTGATGACGGACCTGGGACTGGCCATTGCCCAGGCGCAATACGCGCGCACCATCGAGCTGCCGCGCCACGGTGGGCACGTGGATGAATGGGCCGAGCTGCAAAACGAGCGCGCACGTGATGAGGATGGCCTGGAGCCCGCCTGGGAGTACTGGCTGCAGTACGCCGGCGAAACCCTGCCGAGCAACGCACAAGGCCCGGCGGCAGCGAGCCAGGTGCCGATTTCGCCAGCGCTGAACGAACGGCTGGTGCTGCTGCAACGCCGCAGCCATGCACCTTGGGCGTCATTGGTGACCACGGCGGTTGCCGCGCAGTTGGCAGAGCACAGTGGCGTACACGACGTGTGGCTGAGCCTTGATCGCGGTCGCTGCGAGCGCGCCCGCTTGCCGCTGTCCAGCCCCCTGAGCCGCACCGATTTCGACCCGGCCACCGTGCTGGGCGCACTGAGCCATGCCGTACCGCTACGCCTGAGCATCGCCCCCGCCACCCGCCCAGCGCAGTGGCTTGCCCGGGTGGACGCACAACTTGCCGCCGCGCCGAACACCGGTGACGACTACGGCGTGCTGCGTTATCTGGCGGATAACGACTATCTGCGCGAGCCGCTGCTGAGCCTGCCGCAGCCTGACGTGCACATCGTCATGGCCGGTGTCTGGTCGGTTCATGAAGGGCCGCTGGGCGACGTCATCGCCAGCAACACGCCTGTCGATGCCAGCGGGCTGACCATCGCCGTCAGCCTGCGCAGGGGGCAATTGCACATTGAGTGCCGGGGCAATGGCGCTGAACACTGGGCCACCGCACTGGCGCAGCGCCTGGACCTGCTGGCGGCCGACGCCGAGCACGCCACACCGGGCGCCCATGCGTTCCCGCTGTGCCGCGCGGCGGGTCATGACCTCGCCGCACTGGGGGCTGGCTTCGACTGGGCAGGCATCGACGATTTGCTGCCGCTGTCGCCCATGCAGGAAGGCATGTTGCTGCATACCCTGCTGCGTCCCAACAGCGGTATCTATCTGATGCAGCAACGTTATCGCTGGGACGGCGACCTTGACCGCAACGCCATCGAATATGCCTGGGCGCAACAATTGGCCCGGCATCCAATGCTGCGCACCGGGTTCTGGTGGCAGGATGGCAAAGCCGCACTGCAATGCGTCTACCACGCCACCGATGCGGCGTTCGCCTGGTACGACTGGCGTCACCTCGATGAAGCCAGCCGCCAGCGTCAGCTTGACGCCGTACTGGCCGCCGAATGCCGCCAGGGCTTTGACATGCGCCGCCCACCGCTGACGTTCCTGCGGGTGTTCCAGGTGGCTGATCAGGAGTTCCTGATCGTGCGCAGCTTCCATCACATCCTGACCGATGCCTGGTGCTTTGGCCTGCTGATGGCGGATCTGTTCGCTCACTATCAGGCCCGCGTCCTTGACCAGCCGGCAGCACGCCCGTTGCTGCCGTCGTTCAGCAACTACATTCATTGGCTGCAATGCCAGGACAGCGCGATCACCGAGCAATTCTGGACCCGCGAACTGGCCGGTTTCAGCGCGCCGACGCCGCTGGTGGTGGACCGCCCGGCCCTGGCCGAGCAAGCAGTCGAAACCGTGGCCAACCTCGACGTCACCCTGTCAATTGCCGACACCCGCGCCTTGACTGCGTTGTGCCAACAACACCAGCTCACACCCAACACTTGGATTCAGGGCGCCTGGGCCTTGTTGCTGTCGCGCTACAGCGGCAGCGATGACGTGCTGTTCGGTGTCACCGTGTCAGGACGTCCAACCGATTTGCCGGGTGTGGAAGACATTGTCGGCCTGTTCATCAACAGCCTGCCGCTGCGGGTCAAGGTCGATGATGCGCAAACAGTGGTGCCGTGGCTGCAAGCCTTGTTCGCGCACAACTTCGAGTTGCGCGCCTATGAGCACGCGCCGCTGGTGGATATTCAACGCTGGAGTGAAATCGAGCACGGTCGCTCGCTGTTCGACAGCCTGGTGGTGTTCGAAAACGCACCGTTCGACGCCGGCCTGTCGGATCGCCAGGTGGACTTCAGCATCGACATATATGAAGACCGCGTGCACACCAACTACCCGATGACCGTCGTGCTGTACCCGGGTGACCGGCTGGGCATTCGCCTGACCTACGATGCCGCGCGCTTCGACGCCGACACCGTCGAGCGCATGCTCGGGCACCTGCGCCAGTTGCTCACACAGATGGTGGCCGAACCTCACGCCCCCCTGGCCTCGCTGTCATTGCTGACGCCGCAAGAGCGCCAGACGATGCTGGTGGACTGGAACCGCAGCACGTTGGAGTTCCCGCTGGACCAGTCCTACGCCGCACTGTTCTCACGGCAAGTGGCCGAGCATCCGCAGCGGATCGCGGCGGTGTGTGGCGCTGACAGCCTGAGCTACACCGAACTGGATCAGCGTTCAAACCGTCTGGCCCGTGCACTGGTGGAAACCGGCGCCGGGCGCGATACCTTGGTAGCGTTGGCCGGCGAGCGTGGCCTGCCGTTGTTGAGCATGATGATTGCCGTGCTTAAGGCCGGCGCCGCGTACTTGCCGCTGGACATCAAACATCCGCCGCAGCGCTTGGGTGAAATCCTCGAACTGTCCGGCGCCACCCTCCTGATGAGCAGTGACAGCGCCGACGCGGTGATCGAGCAGGCATTGGCGGCCAGTTCGGCCCAGCCCTATCGTCTGCGCTGCGAAAGCCTGTGGCTGGCCGGCGACGCGTCGCCGCTGGAGAGTGCCGCCAGCCCGGATGACCTGGCCTATGTGATCTTCACGTCCGGCTCCACCGGCACGCCGAAAGGCGCGATGGTCGAGCAACGCGGCATGCTCAATAACATCTTCGGCAAAGTGCCGACGTTGGGCCTGTGCAGCGAAGACCGCATCGCCCAGACCGCGTCCCCGGCATTCGATATTTCGGTCTGGCAGTTCCTCGCGGCCCCGCTCCTGGGCGCCACTGTGCACATTCTGCCGGACGTGATTGCCCACGACCCGGAACGCCTGCTGCAAGCACTGGAGGATCAGCAGTTATCGGTACTTGAAGCCGTGCCCACCATGATCCGTGCCCTGCTCGACCTTGCCACTGCCAACACGCGCCTGTCGGCCTTGCGCTGGTTGCTGCCGACCGGTGAAGCCCTGCCTCCAGCACTGGCCCACGCCTGGCTGAGCCGCTTTGCCCACATACCGCTGATGAACGCCTACGGCCCTGCGGAATGCTCCGATGATGTGGCGTTCCACCCGCTGACCACGGTGTCCGACGAAAGCGGCAACGCCATGCCGATTGGCCGTCCGACGGCGAACAATCAGTTGTACCTGCTGGATGCCGCGCTGCGCTCGGTGCCGGTGGGTGTGCCAGGGGAAATCTGCGTCGGTGGTGTCGGCGTGGGTCGCGGCTACCTCAATGATCCAGAGAAAACCCGTGCAGCCTTCGTCGCGCATCCATTCGAACCCGGTGCCCGCTTCTACCGCACCGGTGACCTGGGTTGCTGGCGTGCGGACGGGGTGATCGAGTTCCTGGGGCGTCGCGATCAGCAAGTGAAAATCCGTGGCCACCGCATCGAATTGGGGGAAATCGAAGATCATCTGGGTCGTCATCCCGCCTTGCAATCGGTGGCGGTGATTGTCAACGCCGACCCACGCGGCGAGCTGCAACTGATCGCCTACTGGACCGGCGCCGATACGCCGGTGGCCGAGCTGCGCGAGTGGCTGGCGAAGCGGCTGCCGTCGTACATGGTGCCGGCCCACTGGCAACAGCTGGAGGCATTGCCGTTGAACGCGAACGGCAAAGTCGACCGCAAGCACCTGACAGCGCGAGCGCTGGACAGCAACGGGGTCACCGAACGGCAACCGCTGAACAGCGACACCGAGCAGCAATTGGGCGCGATCTGGGCACAGATACTCAACGTGACGGCCCTTGGCGCCGACGACAACTTCTTCGCCCTCGGCGGACACTCGTTGCTGGCGACGCTGGTGGTTTCACGCATTCGCAGCCAACTGGCGGTGGAGCTGCCGCTGCGTGCGGTGTTCGATCACCCGGTGCTGGAAAATCTGGCGCGCGCCATCGATAACGCTCGCTTGCAGGCCACCCCGGTGGGCTTGCCGGCGATCGCCCAGGCCTCGCGTTCGCAACCCTTGCCGTTGTCGTTTGCCCAGCAACGCTTGTGGTTCCTTGAGCAGCTGAATCCGGGCTCCAGCGGCTTCAACATTCCGTTCGCCCTGACCCTGACCGGTGCGCTGAATGTCGAAGCCCTGCGCCTGGCTTTCGAGCAACTGATCGCCCGTCACGAGGTGCTACGCAGTACCGTGCACAGCGCCCATGGCGAGCCATGGCAGCGAATCGAAGCACCGCAGGCATTTGCCTTGCCGGTCGCTGACCTGCGGCAGGTCCCGACGCCAGAGCAGGAAGCGGCCATTGGGCTGCAACTGGCGCAGGTGTTCGGCGAGCCGTTCGACCTGACCCGCGCGCCACTGATCCGTGCACGCGTGTTGCAACTGGACGCGCAGACCCATGTGCTGGCCATCGCCCTGCACCATATCGCGGTGGATGCCTGGTCGATTGCGCAACTGGTCGAGCAACTGGCGAACGATTACATCGGCTTCGGCACTGACGCACCGCGTATTGAAGCCCCTGCCCTGCAATACGCCGACTTTGCGGTGTGGCAGCGCACGCACCTGCCGGGGCCGGTCTGGCAGCAGCAACTGGCTTACTGGCGTCAACAGTTGCACGCCAGCCCCGCGCCGCTGTTGTTGCCCGGTGCACAGACCCGCGAGCACGCCGGTGTCGCACGTCATCGCCGCCGCCTGCCGGTGACGCTGGCACACGCCATTGGCGCGCTGGCGACTGCCCGTGAAGCGTCGCCGTTCATGGTGCTGCACAGCGCGTTGAACGTGCTGCTGCATCAACAGACGGGTCGCGAAGACCTGCTGGTGGGCACCGACATCGCCAACCGTCACCAGCAACAGACCGAAGACATGGTCGGCTTTTTCGTCAATCAGTTGGTGCTGCGCTGCCGAGTCACGCCGCAACAGACCTTCAGCGAACAGCTCAGCGAAGCCCGGCGCGTGGCACTGGACGCCTTTGCTCACCAGGACCTGCCCTTCGACGCCCTGGTGGCTGATCTGTTGCCACAACGGGATGCGCGTTACACGCCGTTTTTCCAGGTCAAGCTGGTGGTGCAGAACACCCGTCAGCAAGACTTGCATTTGCCAGGGCTGGCGATCAGCGAGCGCGAACTTGAGCCACAAGCCTCGGACGTGGACCTGCTGATCAACGTGGTGGATGACGGCGACGGCCTGTTGGTGGTGTACGACTATGACACCGGGCGTTATGCCAGTAGCTACATCGAACTGCTCGACAGCCTCTTCGTCTGCCTGCTGGAACAACTGGCCCTGAATGCCGACGTCTCGGTTGCCGCGTTGCTGGCCGCGCTCAATCAACTGCAACAGGTTCGCCGTGAGCAGGCACAAACGGCGCTGCGTGAAGCCGGCAGTGCGCGTCAAAGCGCACTTGGCCAGGCCCGTCGGCGCAGTGTTGTACCGGATGCCGGCCAATGATGCTCGCCCTCACGTCTCACTTTTTTGTACAGGTCTCAGCATGACTCAGACTCACGAAGACACACCGTTTGAAGGCTTCGAACTGTCCCCGCAGCAGGCGCAGTTGTGGCGACTGCAACATACGCGCCTGGCGCCGACTGCCCAGCTCGCCAGCCTGCATATTCGTAGCGGGCAGCCGCTGGACGCGGTGCGGTTGAAAAACAGCTTGCTGACACTGATCGAGCGTCACGAGATTCTGCGCACCCGCTATCAGCAACTGCCGGGGTTGTCCCTGCCGATGCAGGTGATCGAGGCGTCGAGCACGGATTGGCAAGCGCTGGACATCGAATTGCACACCGACGCTCATTCGGCAGCCTTGCGCCTGCCGGCGTTGCACCTGGACAGCACCAGCCTGCGGTATCTGGCACAGGAGTGGGCCGCCGCCTACCTGCAAGCCGCGCCTGGGGAACCGCCGCTGCAATACGCGGACTACGCGGCATGGCGCCTGGAATCGATGGACGATCAGACGCGCCAGTTCTGGGCCGAACAGTTCAACGCGATGATCGCTGACGTGCCGTTGCCCTGGCAGCGGCAAACGCCTGCACCGAGCGGCCCGCTGGAACCGGACCAGATTGCCCTGACGCTGGACGCCACCACCCTGCAACGCCTGGAACAGCAGGCGCTGAACCTGGGTGTCAGCCCGGCGACGCTGGTCCTCGCCGCCTGGGTCACCGTGTGGCAACGCTACAGCGAAGCCGAGCGCCTGACGTTGGCGTACGACAACCAGACGCGTGCAGAGGTGCTGGGCGATGCCCTCGGTTTGTTCTGCGAACCGCTGCCGCTCACGCTCGATACTTCTGCAGAGCAGTCTTTCACCGCGCTTTGCCAGCAGGTGCATGAACGTGCCAGCGTGCTCGACGATGCACGCGACACCTATCCGAGCCACCTGAGCAATACCCCCGTACTGGCGGGCGTGGGCTTTCGTGAACTGGGCACGGCACCCGACAGCGCACTGAACGATGCTGACTGGCACATCACTCTGGCTGACAGTTCCAGCGCCGCTTGCGCGCTGTTGCTGCAATACGCGCCGTGTTCGGCCACGGCGTTGACGCTGCACTTTGATGCTGCGCGTTACACCGCCGCGCACATCGAGGTCCTCGCCGGGCAATTGCTGAGCGTGATCGAGCATAGCCTGCGTGAGCCGTCCACCAGCCTGGGCCGAATGACGACCTGCAACGTCGCCGAACAACAGCGGGTCACGGGTGCACTCGCGCAGTCGCCGGTATTGAGTGCGCAGCAAGAACAGCAGTACGCCAGCACGTTTGCCCTGCCCAACCTGGCAGCCTGTTTTGCCCAGGGATCGAGCGCCAACGGCCAGCGCCCGGCAGTCACCGGCCCTGGCGGCACGTTGAGCCACGCCGAACTGGAACAACGGGTCAGCGCGCTCACCCAGCAACTGCTCGCCCAACAGCTGGAGCCCGGTGCACGCATCGCCCATTTCCTGCCGCGTGATAGCGATGCGGTGGTGGCGCTGGTGGCGATCCTGCGGGCCGGGGCCTGCTATGTGCCGATTGACCCGAGCTACCCGAGCGAACGCATCGAACACATTCTGCGCGACAGCCAGGCGCGCCTGGTACTGACCCATCAGGCGCGCATCGCTGAGCTGCCTGCTGATTGGCAGTCAAGCGCGCTGGCGATGGATCAGGCACTGCCCGCGGTGCCGTTACGCCGCGAACCGAGCGTGGCACGTGATCAACCGGCTTATCTGATCTACACCTCCGGCAGCACCGGCCAGCCCAAAGGCGTGGTGATCAACCACGCCAACGCTCTGCATTCCTTGGCGGCGCGGCTGGCGGGGTATCCGCATCCGGTACAACGTTTCCTGCTGCTGTCGTCGTTTGCCTTCGACAGTTCCATCGCCGGGCTGTTCTGGAGCCTGGCGCAGGGTGGCTGCCTGCACCTGGCCAGCGAAACCGAACAGAAAGACCCGGTGCAACTGGCTCGCGTGATTCGCGAACAGGGTGTATCGCACCTGCTGGCGCTGCCTTCGCTGTACGCCTTGATTCTCGACGAGTTGGGCGATATTCCGAGTAGCCTGAACACGGCGATTGTCGCCGGGGAAAGCTGCCCGCCAGCCCTGGTCGCCAGCCATCACCGCCGGCAGCCGCAGGCACAGCTCTACAACGAATACGGCCCGACCGAAGCCTCGGTGTGGAGCACCGTCGCGCTGTGCCAGGCCGATCAAAACCCCGGCTACGTGCCGATCGGTCGCGCCATCGCGCATACCCGGGTGTACGTACTCAACAGTGAGGGCGCTCCCGTAAGCCGTGGCCTCAAAGGTGAGCTGCACATCGCCGGGCCGGGGTTGTCGCAAGGTTACCTGGGCCTTGCGCAGATGAGCGCCGAGAAGTTCGTCGCCGCTTGCCACCCTTCTCTCGACGGCCAACGCCTGTACCGCACCGGCGACTTCGTCTCGCAGGATATCGATGGGCAACTGCTGTTCCTGGGGCGTACCGATTCGCAGATCAAGCTGCGCGGTTATCGCATCGAGCTGGGCGAGATCGAGTCCGCACTGTGCAAGGTCAGCGGTGCCACGTTGGCATCGGTGCTGCTCGATACCTCGCAGGCCGAACCGAGCCTGCGCGCCTTCATCGAGTCCGCCGAGCCGCCTCAGGCCAGTGCCGTGCGTGAGTCGCTGGCGACACTGCTGCCGGCGCACATGGTGCCTGCCGATATCCAGTGGCTGGCGCAATTGCCCCGCACCGCCAACGGCAAAATTGACCATCGCGCCCTGCTGGCCCGAGCGCCAAGCCGCAGCCTTGCGGCCTATGAAGCGCCTGAAGGGCATGTCGAACACGTGTTGGTGGCGGTGTGGCAAGAGCTGTTGGACGCGCAAGTGATCGGTCGTCACGACGACTTTTTTGCCCTGGGTGGCCACTCCTTGCTGGTGGTGCGCATGACGGCGAGACTGCGTGCCATCCTCGGCGTTGAGGTTCCCGTCAACGTGATTTTCCAGCATCCGACGCTGATCGCCCTCGCCGGCCAGATCAGCCGGCCGCACGACCGCACGGCGGTGATCACCCTGCAGGCCGGTGAGCCCGGACAGACGCCGTTGTTCTGCCTGCATCAACCATCAGGCACCGTGCATCACTACATGCCGATGGTTGCCGGGCTGCCGAAGGCGATGCCGGTGTTTGGCATTCCACTGCCCGACACCCTGCGCGATCAGGACATCGAAGCATTGGCCCGCGAGTATGTGCCGCAGATTCGCCAGATTCAGGCGCAAGGGCCCTATCGCCTCGGCGGCTGGTCGATGGGCGGTCTGCTCGCGCTGGAGCTGGCACGCCAACTGGAAGCACAGGGGCAGGCCGTCGAATGGCTGGGGCTGTTCGACAGCACGTTGCACGCCGAAGACGAAAGCCTGGATTGGGAAGCCCTGTACGCCCTGGTTGAGCAGGAGTTGAGCAGCGACAGCCGCTCGCGCCTGACGGCGCCGAGCCTGGCCCAATTACGCAAGGCGACTGCCGGGTTCGGGCGGGTGGAACAATTGCGCTTCGCCCTGTTGCAATGGGTGGATGCCAATGGCCTCGAACTCAGCGCGCCGAGGGCATATGTCGAGCAGACCTTGAACGTGATGGCCGATGCTCGACGCTGGGTCAGCGCATATTCGGTGCCGGCGGTGAACACCGTGCTGCACTTGTGGTGGGCCGAGCAGACGATAATCGAGCGCCCGAGCCTGCCGGTGCAGTGGGACGCGGCCAGCCAGCGAACCCGCCACTATCATGTAGCAGGTGATCACGACACGATCCTGGGTCAAACTGCCTTCCACGAACAACTCAGCAAGTCGCTGGCCTCGCCCTCGACGGAAACCCTCGCATGAACCTGATTTTGTATCTCTACCGCCAATCGGCCCGCCTGTTGGCACTGGCTTCGATCACCGGCGCACTGGGCGGCCTGGCCAGTGCCGGGCTGGTGATCCTGATCAACCGCGGGTTGGCCAACCCGCAGCAACTGCCGGAACTGGCCCTGGGTTTTTTCGGGTTGTGTGCCGGTATGTTGCTGAGCAAGCTGTGCTCGGAACTGTCGCTGCTGCACCTGACCCAGAGCGCGATCTTCCAGATGCGCATCGATCTTTCGCGCAAGCTGCTCGCTACGCCGCTCAAGCGTCTGCAAACGATGGGCAAGCACCGGTTGCTGGTAATCCTCACCGATGACGTACATACCTTCACCGCCGCCTTCGAGTGGGTGCCGTTGCTGTTCGTCAACGCCGTGGTGACCCTGGCCTGTTTCGCCTATCTGGCCTGGTTATCATGGTCGTTGCTGGCGATTCTGGCGCTGTTCCTGATGGTCGGCCTGGTGGCGTTTCATTTGGCCGAACGCGGCCCGTTGAGCCATCTGGAACGGGTACGCCAGCAAAAGGATGTGCTCTACCAGCACTTTCGCAGCCTGATTGAAGGCAGCAAGGAGCTGCAACTGAACAACGCCCGTGGGGAGGCCTTTGTCGACAAGGTTATCCGTCCTGGCGCCGATGAGTTTCGTGTGCGTTTTCTGCGCGGCATGGCCGGGTATTCGGTGGTCGCCAACCTCGGCACGCTGCTGTTTTATCTCAACCTTGGCGTGCTGCTGTTTATTGTTCCGTTCTGGCTGCCGCAATCGATCACGGTCCTGACCAGCTTCACCGTGACGCTGCTGTATCTGGTGCGGCCCATATCCGACCTGATGATCGCCCTGCCCTCACTGCGTCAGGCCAGTATCGCGCTGAACCGCATTCGCCAACTCGACGCTGAGCTGAGTGCCCAGGCCCAAGTGGCGACGCCGACACACGATGTGTTCGCCAGCAAGGGGCCGATGCGCCTGGTGCTGAACGGTGTGTGTCACCGTTATCCCGGCGAACACGAAGATCATCCCTTCATGCTCGGGCCAGTCGATCTGAACCTGGAACAGGGCGAGTTGGTGTTCGTGGTCGGCGGCAACGGCAGTGGCAAAACCACCCTGTCGATGCTGTTGCTCGGCCTGTACTCACCGGAGTCCGGCGCCGTCGTACTCAATGGCGTGGAAGTCGACGACGATAATCGCGAGCAGTACCGCCAGCACTTTGCTGCCGTGTTTGCCGACTTTCATTTGTTCGAACATTTGCTGGGCGACGATGGGCCCGGCGCCGAACACCGCACCAGCGAAGCGACCCGCTACGTGAAAGCGTTGGGCCTGGGACACAAGGTCAGCATTGTTGACGACCGCTTTTCGACCGTCGAGCTATCCACCGGGCAGCGCAAGCGATTGGCGCTGGTGTCGGCCTATCTGGATGACAAGCCGTTTTACCTGTTTGACGAATGGGCTGCGGACCAGGATCCGACCTTCAAGCGCGTGTTCTACATGGAGCTGCTGCCGGAGCTGAAGGCCCGTGGCAAGACGGTGATCGTGATTACTCACGACGATGCCTACTTCCAGCAGGCCGACCGGGTATTGAAGGTCGAAAACGGTCGTCTTACCCAAGTCGAGGCCCATGCGGCCTATGCGCGATGCGACGGCGTAACGTCGGCGCCCGGGCAAGAACGGGACGGTTGCGCCGCTCAACTGTCCTGATAGATGTAATGCAGGTAGCTCACCTGCTCTGCAAACGGCAATCGATGCAGCTTGGGGCATGATTCGCAGAGGACCGGCGGCTCGCCTTCGACGGGCGCGTGCAACTGGTAATGCAGGCAGCAGTGCCGGCGCAACGGCAACGTGGAACAAATCTGCGGCGCAGGTGACGCGACCGTGCGTTGCAGGCCCCGCAGCTTCAGGCGCCCGTTGTTGACGAGGACCGGTTCCAGCCACTGATGTGCTTGGGCAAAGCCATCTTTCGACAGATCGGCATCCATTCGGGTGAACGCGCCGTCCCAGATCGCAACCATGTTGCCCCACAAGACTTTCTGGGCCAGGCCACCGGCAGCGGCCAGGCTGACGATCAGCGGCGCCAGATGCCCGTGGACCAACTGCGACCAGTAGGCTGCACGATCTTCGGCAGCCAGTGTCGGCAGATGCTTGGCCAGGCACAGCGCCTGAGGTTCACCGTTGTCGTGGAGCAGCACTGATTCCGGGTCCTGGAAGTCGATCGCGCAATCGAGGGTCAGCCCACAGGCCAGGGCGGCCGGCAGGACGATAGCCATGTAATTCATCGACCACTGCGAGACCACCGCCGCACGATTCACCCCTGGATAAAGCAGGGCAAAACGGTTCAGCAAGGGTTGCAGCACGGCAGGATCGCACACCCGGTTCAAGGGTATTGCGGTTTGATCGCCGGCGTCCGTCCGGATGACCCGCTGAATGGGCGGCCAAGCCTGACTCAGCCATTGTGGAAATTCGATAACAGGTCTCCCGACTTTCCCTAATTATTGCAAACGATTAGCATTGGCCGATCCTATCCCCCCTCCATTGCAAACTCAACGTCGTCAGCGACGGGGCTCATCAAGACCGCATGCAAACTCTCCGTAATTTCTGGCGTCTCGCAGGGCCTTTCTGGGCCAGCGAGCAAAGGTACCCCGCTTTGCTGTTGCTGGTGGCCACCGTGCTGATGACGCTGTGCATGGTAGGGGTGAATATCCTCACGAACTTCTGGAACCTGCATTTCTACAACGCCTTGCAGGCCTTGGACTACGCCGGTTTTATCCTCGGCAGCGTGCAATTTATCGCGCTGCAGATCGCGACGGCGGTCTTTACCGTGGCCGCTTTCCACTTCCAGCAAAAACTCACGCTGCGCTGGCGCCGTTGGGCCACCCATAACCTGCTCGCTCAATGGCTGGGCAACCAACGCTACCAGAAGCTGAAGCTGACCGAGACCGACGTCGATAACCCCGACCAGCGGATCGCCGAGGACATCGACCTGTTCATCATCAAATCCCTCAAGTTGAGCCTGGGGTTGCTGACGTCGGTGGTGTCGCTGTTTTCCTTCCTGCATATCCTCTGGCAGGCCTCTGCCCTGGTGAGCGTGCCGTTCGCCGGTGAAGCCATTGTCATTCCTGGGTTGCTGGTTTGGATCGCTCTGGTCTACGCGGTGCTGGGCACTGGGGTGGCCTTCTGGCTAGGGCGTGCATTGCCACGACTCAACTTTATGCAACAGCGCCGCGAAGCCGACTTTCGTTTCGCCCTGATGCGCCTGCGGGAGAATGCCGACTCGGTGGCCCAATACCAAGGTGAAGCGGTGGAGAACGCCCGCTTCACCCAACGCCTGGACGCGGCCCTGGAAAATTTCTGGGCGCTGGTAAAAAAGCAGAAGCTGATCATGGGCTACTCGACCTTCTATCTGCGCAGTGCCACGGTCATTCCGATGTTCATCATGGCGCCCCAGTTCTTCGCCGGTATGTTCCCCCTCGGGCGCCTGACCCAGGTCAGCGCTGCCTTCGGTGAGGTGCACGCGGCGATTGCTTACCTGGTGGAGGTGTTCCCGGAGCTGTCGGAATGGAAGTCGGTCATCGACCGATTGATCGGTTTCCAGGAGCGCCTGGACACTGTCGAAGTCCAGTCGCAGGTCGTCGCTGGCCAGCAAACTGAAGGCCTTCAGATCAACGACCTGGATATCTGGCTGCCCAACGGCCGCAGCCTGCTCAAGGGCTTCAACCTTTCACTGAAGCCGGGTGACAGCCTGTTGATCAGCGCCCCCTCGGGCTGTGGCAAGTCGACGTTTATCCGCACGGTCACCGGCCTGTGGCCGCACGCCCGCGGCTCGGCCAGTTACGATCGTGAGCGGACCCTGACCCTCTCGCAAAAACCTTACTTGCCGCTGGGCAGCCTACGTGAAGCCCTGTGGTACCCCAGCCCACCGGACCATGACTCAGACACGGCGCTGCACCTGGCCATGCAGCAAGTCGGCCTGCAGCACCTGGGCGATCAACTGGATCAGGAACATGACTGGGCGCAGATCCTGAGCGTGGGCGAACAACAACGCTGCGCATTCGTCCGAGCCCTGCTGGCCCGCCCCGCCGTACTGTTCCTCGACGAGGCCAGTTCGGCACTGGATGCGACAAACGAGGCGCGCTGCTATCAACTGCTGAAACAGACCCTGCCGGACACGATACTGATCAGCGTCGGCCACAATACGTCGCTGGAGCGCTTCCATTGGCAAGTCCTGGAGCTGCAGCGCGAGACTCAGTGGGTGCATCGAACGGTAAGGCAAACGACATGAGGTCGCTCGGGCGTTGGGTTCAGCGTCCACTGGCTTAGGAGCCAGGGGACGTCGACAGCATCTCGCGACCCGTTGTGGCCTTGAGTACCACCTCGGTATAAGTCCGGTCTCGTCAGGGCCTGGGATTCTTGACGTAGCGCATGACGACAAAACAGGCGATCAGAATCAGCGGTGCGATGGAGAGCATTCCCATGTACGTGGAGCCGGACAGATCGTTGATCTTGCCCACCATCACAGGTGCAACGATGCCGCTCAATTGACCGATGGAGTTGATGGCTGCAGTCCCGGTAGCGATTGCCAGCCCGGAGAAGGTCGATTGCGGGATAGTCCAGAAAATCGGGATCGCAATAAAGGTGCCCGCAGTAGCGAGTACGAGCGCTGCCATCATGGCCCATGACGAGTCGGAAAACAGGCAGGCCAGCAGGTAGCCGACTGCCGCCGCCATCAGGCACAGAACAAGGTAAGTCTTACGCTCACCGGTGCGATCGGAACGCCGGGTCATCCCTATCATGCCGATACACGCCACGATGTACGGCAGCGCGCAAAGCATCCCGACCCAGAACAAACTCTGCACACCAGAGGATTTGATCAGGTGTGGCATCCAGAAGTTGAGGCCATAGGAAGCGGTCTTAATCACGAAGTAGATAAACGCCATGATTGCAACTTCGCGGGTCAGCAACACACGCCACAAGGAACCCAGTACCGGTTTCTGGTTGACTTTGTCATGCGCCAGATTAGCCGCCAGCAGGTCCTTCTCGCTGCGGCTTAACCATTTGGCCGATTCGATGTCTCGATCCAGTTTCCATAGCACCAGCAGGCCGAGTACCACACAGGGCAGTCCGGACATCAGGAACAGCCAGTGCCAGCCAGCCAAACCGAATACGCCATCCATCGTGCCCAACAGGATTCCCGCCGCTGGCCCGCCGACGGCGCCTGCCAGAGGCACTGCGAGGAACCAGAGGCCATTCATTTTCGCCAAGTGCTTCTTGGGAAACCAGCACGCCAGGTAGAACAGGATCGCGGGGCCAAAACCGGCTTCCATGACGCCGATCAGAAAACGCAGGAAGTACAGGGTGTATTGCGTGTAGGCGAACATCAACGCCGCCGTCGCCAACCCCCAGGAGATCATGATCCGGCAGATCCAGGCAGGTGCGCCGTAGCGCTTCAGACCCAGGCTGCTGGGGACTTCGAATAGCACATAGCCGAAGAAAAACATGCTCGCGGCCAGGCCGTACGCCGCGTCGGACAAACCCAATTCGTGCTGCATCTGGGTCTTGGCGAAGCTGATGTTGATCCGGTCAAAATAAGAAAAAAGAAAGCAGATAATGGCCAGCGGCATGATTCGCCAGGCCACACGCCGATAAAGCAACAGCTCGTTAATCGTTTCTTCGCTGCGCGCAAGCGCGATATCAGTCGTCATGGCGACCATGATGTTTCTCCATTGTTGTAATTATTGGAGAGAGGCAAGGTCCTCAGGAACCCTGCTCAACGGGTTCAGCTGATTAGAATCAGTTTGTTCTTGTAAGCCTGACCTCTGACGACATAGTCGGCGGCGTTTCGGTGCATGCTGGCAATCGCTTCAGGCGTCAGTTCGCGCACGACTTTGGCAGGGGCGCCGAGAATAAGTGAGTTGTCCGGGAACACCTTGCCTTCGGTGACAATGGCTCCGGCACCGACCAGGCAGTTCTTGCCGATGACCGCACCATTGAGCACAACGGCCTGAATCCCAATCAGCGCTCCGTCGCCGATGGTGCAGCCGTGCAACATCGCCTGGTGGCCGATGGTGACGCCCTCGCCCACCGTCAGCGCAAATCCCGGGTCGGCATGCAGCACCGCCCCCTCCTGCACATTGCTGTGCTGACCGATGCGAATCGGCTCGTTATCACCACGCAGAACCGCCTGGGGCCAGACACTGACGCCCTGCGCCAGCGTGACATTGCCGATGACGGTAGCGTCTTGCGCGACGAAGGTTTCGGCGTGGATGGCGGGGATAAGCGCGTCATATTGATAGATAGCCATGGCAACTTCTCCTCAGGCCTGAGCATCGGTTTTCAGAACACCGGCAGCACACAGCTCGGCAATGTGTTCGTCGCTGTAGCCCAGTTCACGCATGACTGTGTGGGTGTGCTCGCCGACGCGTGGAATCGATCGACGGGGTTGCAGGCGCTCGCCATCCAGGGACAACGGCAGCAATGGCATGGCGGTGAACGATCCATCTTCGAGCTCAAGATTTGCCAGGCCGCCGCTTTGCAGTAGATGAGGGTCTTCGAACAGTTCCTCGGGCCGTCGAATCGGCGCAAACGGAATACTGTTGGCCTCAAGTTCCAGGGCCAGCGCTTGAGCGTCCATGCTGGCAAAGACTTGCGCCAAGTGAGCCAGCAGACGTGGCCGCTGCAGCACACGATCATTGTTGGTAGCGAGGGTCTGGTCGTCCAGCAGTGCGGTCTGGCCCAGCAATTGACACAAGGCGGTCCACTGCCCCTCCCCCGTGGCGGCGACGAACATCTGCTCGCCATTGGCGAACTCGAATACATCGTAAATAGCCCAGGCACTGATGCGGTTTGGCATCGGAGCAGCTGCTTGGCCGGTCACGGCGTACTGCTGCATATGCTGAGCCGCGAGCAATACGCAGTTTTCGTAAAGCGCGCTTTGCACCTCACGACCGACGCCGCTGACATGACGGTCGTTGAGCGCAGCAAGCACACCGATAGCCCCGAACATACCGCCCATGATGTCGTTCACCGAACTGCCGGCGCGCAGAGGTCTGCCTACCGGGCCGGTCATATAGGCCAGGCCTGCCATCATTTGCACCACTTCGTCCAGGGCCAGGCGATTGTCGTAGGGGCCGTTGAGAAAGCCTTTGTGCGAGGCATAGATGATGCGCGGGTTACGCTCACGAATCGCGTCGTAGCCGAAGCCGAGCTCGCTCATGCGGCCGGGCTTGAAATTCTCGATGAATACGTCAGCGGTATCGATCAGCTCCAGTACCGCATCTCGTCCTTGTTGAGTATTGACGTCGATGGCGATGCACTGTTTGTTGCGGTTGAACGTGCGGAAAAAACCGGCACCGGCGCCCAGCAGACGGCGTGTACCGTCTCCGCGGATCGGTTCAATCTTGATCACCTCGGCACCGAGGTCACCCAGGATCATTCCGCAGGTCGGGCCCATCACCATGTGAGAAATTTCAACGACACGAATGCCGTCCAATGGAAGCCTGGACATAGGGTTCTCCTTGATCGGGTAGGTTCAGACGCGAGCGGCAACGGATGCGTAATTGAGTGGCAGGCCAGCTCGTGCAATGCAGCCGTAGAGGGTCTCGCGCGGCAGTGCTTCGCTGAGCACGTTTCGAGAGGCGATCAGGGCTGCCAGGTCGATGCCGGTCTCGTAGCCCATGCTCTGCAGCATGAACACCAGGTCTTCTGTGACCGTATTGCCGGATGCACCCGGTGCGAACGGGCAACCGCCCAACCCGGCCAGTGACGAATCAAGCTCGGTGATACCTTGCAGAACGGCGACCAGGCTATTGGCAAGCGCCAGGCCTCGCGTGTCGTGGAAGTGCGCAGCCCTGAGCTTGTCACCCGCGATGGCGCGGACCGCCTGCAAGGTGGTCGCCACTTGGCCAGGATTGGCATAGCCCGTGGTGTCCCCCAGGGACACCAGGTCGCAGCCGGCTTGCAGCACATGCCCGGTTAACGCGCAGAGATCGCTCAATGGCACATCACCTTGGCGGGTGCAGCCGAAGGCCACAGACATCCCGGCAATCACCTGAACGTTGTGCAAGCCAAGCTCGGTGCGCAGTTGGCACATTCGCGCCAGCTCTTCGACCATTTCCAACGGAGTACGGCGCACATTGGCCAGGCTATGGGCCGCGCTGACCGATACAGGCGCAATGATCCGGTGCGCCCCGGATTCCAGCGCATCGCGACAGCCGCGCAGGTTGGGCGCCAGGACCGAGACCACCAAATCCGGAAAACCCAAGGCATGGGCTACGACCTCTTTGGCATCGGCCATCTGCGGCAACAGTTTGGCGGGCACAAAGGACGCGACTTCCATGTAGCGCACGCCAGCGGCATAGGCGGCATCGATCCATTGTCGTTTGGCAGACGTAGGCATTATGGCTTGCAGGCTTTGCAAGCCATCCCGCATGCCGACTTCATTGATTGTTATTGTTGTCATGAAAAAGCTCTCACAGGCTCAAGCGTCACTGCAGATTAGAGAGCCATAGAGGGAGTAAAAAGACGTGATTTACGGGTTGATCCATCGTCAACCGCGACGGATGCAATCAGGGCTGGGACTGAAGCGGTGCTGCGCGCAAAAGCAGATGATCCAGCAGTCGCCGTGCCGACAGCGAAAGTGCATCCCGATCACGGACACAGATAACAAACTCACCCAACGCCCAATCGTCGGTCAGGGGAATAATGCGCAAGTCAAACAACGAGGCATACCGCGCCACGGCTTCCAGTGGGAATACAGCAAGCCCCAAGCCGAATTGCACCAGGCGGAATGCCGCATCGAACGACGATACATAGGAGCGAAACCGCAGCTCACGGCCCTCCTTCGTCGCTTCACTGCGCATGAAGTTATTCAACGTGGCGAAGGCGGATAACCCCAAGTGATCAAAGGCCAGGGTCTCGGCGAACGCAATACGGGGGCGATCAGCCAAGCAATGGTTCGACCCTACGACGACGGCCAAATGGTCCCGACGGTAGGGCAGGAACTCGAGATCGCCGATGGCCATTGAGCGCCGACAAATGCCCAAATCGGCATTGCTTTCGGCTACTCCTCGCACCACGTCCGGGCTGAAACGTTCTTCGATGTCTACCTGGATTCTTGGGTGCTCGATCATGAAGTCGGACAGTTCTTCCGGTAGGAACTCCATGATTGACGAGATGTTTGCCAACACCCGTACATGCCCTCGGGCGCCTTCAGCGTATTCGCTGAGCTCGCTATCGAGCCGTTCCATCGCCCGCGTCAGAGACCGAGCGTGCCGCAGTAGCGCTAACCCCGCCGGCGTCGGTTCAACCCCGCGCTTGCTGCGGTTCAGCAGCGGCGTACCAAACCGCGCCTCGATGTCGGAAATACGTTTGCTGACCGCCGACGGCGCAATGAATGCTCGCTCGCTGGCGCGCGCAATCGTGCCTTCTTCGCAGACCAGAATAAACAAGTGCAGGGATAAGTGATCCAGGTGCTGCATTACGCCCCCTCAGTTGCAACGTGGCGCGAACCGAACATTGTTCTTCGCCTTTTAATATCCTTGAGGTTTTCGCAGATACGCTGGCTATGCGCAATGGCGTGCTGGCTGCGGCCTACTACCGATCACTGCGTTGCTGCGTAGTGAGTGCAATCAGACGTTCACTCAGGACGGCGAGCCCGGCGGGTATCCTTGGAGGGCGGATACCCGAACTGGCGACTGTATTCTCGGCTGAATTGCGATGGGCTTTCGTAGCCCACTCGATAACATGCACTCGCCACATCCAGCCCTTCACCGAATATCAATCGGCGGGCTTCCTGCAAACGAAGTTGTTTCTGATATTGCAGCGGACTCATTGCGGTCACTGCCTTGAAGCGGTGATGCAAAGTAGAGCTGCCCACATTGGCTACCCGTGCCAGTTCGTCGATACGTAAGGGTTGGGTGTAATGGCTATTCAACCAATCGATTGCCCGTGTCACCCGCCGTGTCAGCGAATCACCGAGGGCAAGCTCATACAGACGGCTTCCGTGTACGCCTCGCAGAAGGCGGTAATGCAGTTCTCGCAGGGCGAGCGGAGCCAGCATGCCGATATCCTTTGGCGTCTCCAACAGCCGTACCAGACGCAGTATCGTTTCCAGCAGGGGCACATCAACCTTCTCGAGGAACAGGCCAAGCTCCGGCTCGTCCGGCACCCCCATCGGGGGAGCATCGGCGATAACCTGGGCAATTTCCGTGACCTCGAAATCAACACGGATACACAGGTACGGCGCCTCCGGGCTGGCGATCAGCACGCGACCGGACACCGGAAGTGTCACCGATACCACCAGGTAACTGAGCGGGTCGTACAGGTAACGGTCGTCACCCAGGCCGATTTCTTTTTGCCCTTGCACGATCAGGCAAAGTGCCGGCTTGTGGACGGTATGGATAATTTCTGAGGGCGCGTCAAAACGAATGACATGCAGGGGCGCGATGGCGGTTTCATAGATCCCGGGCGTCGTAAACCGTTGTGTCAGTAAGCGAACCAGTTCGTTACGGTATAGGGCTGTGTTTTGAAGGGCGCAAGCATCGCTCTGTTCCATTCCAAGGCTCTCACACGTGTTGATAGGCATCCGCCCGACATCATCCGATTGCACATTGTCCCGAGCATACAGACACGAATAGGCAAACGTTGTGCAGGTTTTGGCACGCGTCGACCCGGCCTGTGCCCCTAACCTTTGCGACGTACCCCCACAGCTATACCGCGTCTTCAGCGGTAGACGCTGAACGTCAATGCATACAGCAGGAGCTACGGATATGTCGAACATCAAAGATAAAGTCGTACTGATTACCGGTGCAAGCAGCGGGATTGGCGAAGCGGCGGCCAGACTGATCGCGGCCAAAGGTGCCCATGTGGTACTCGGTGCCCGCCGTACCGACCGCCTGGAAAAACTGGTGAGCGAAATCCAGGCCGACGGTGGCTCGGCAGCGGCCTGCGCGCTGGACGTCACGGCTCTGGAGTCCATGCAGGCGTTCGTGGCGTTCGCCAAGGCGCAACATGGCAAAGTGGATGTCATCATCAATAATGCAGGCGTGATGCCGTTGTCTCCCTTGGCCGCGTTAAAGGTCAACGAGTGGAACCAGATGCTCGATGTCAACGTTCGCGGGGTGCTGCACGGTATTGCCGCCGTCTTGCCGGACATGGAGGCGCAAGGATCCGGCCAGGTCATCAATATTTCGTCGATCGGCGGCCTCGCGGTCTCTCCGACAGCCGCCGTGTACTGCGCGACCAAATTCGCAGTCAGGGCTATCTCCGACGGCCTGCGGCAGGAAACGGACAAGATTCGGGTCACCGTGGTGTGCCCGGGAGTTGTCGAGTCTGAATTGGCCGATACGATTTCCGATGAGGTGGCGCGCGAGACAATGAAAGCCTTCCGTTGTGTGGCGATCACCGCAGACGCCATTGCACGAGCGCTCGCCTATGCCATCGAACAGCCCGACGATGTTGATGTCAGTGAGATTGTGGTGCGTCCGACGGCCAGTCCACATTGAGAGGCATGGGAGGACGGTGAGCACCTGCTCGAACAGCGCCTCCCCGAAGAGCTCATCATCCTGGATATCAAAAGCACGGTGCACCGGCGGCAATAGCCGGTGCGACCTTGCACACAATCTGGTTCAGCGACCACGTCTGCATCGCTCCCCGGGATCATCGGCCAGCCTCCAAGATAACTGGCTGCCGGCCCCTGAGGCAGGGTTGATAGGAACGAAAAATGGTTTGAACCGGCTATATCGCGATAGCGACCTACAAGAACCCGCTAGAAAAACTTAAAGCCTATAACGAGTGATCAGAATGTACTTTTACGGAGAATTAAGTCATTTACGGACCTACCTGGCTCAGCCCTCAGCACTTTAAAGTACGCCAATCATTCAACTATCGGCGTCTTTATGAATCTCTGGTTTCGACTTTTCCTCATGCTGCTTCGTCGACCGTGGCGCAAACCGGTAAAAGCGCTGGAATCGACCGTCATCCGAATGCGCGTCTGGCCACTGGATCTCGACTTCAATCGACACGTCACCAACGGCCGATACTTCACACTGGCAGATGTCGGACGCATGGATTTCGTTTTGCGCAGTGGCGCCTACAGAGTAGCTATTAGAGCAAAGGCGCTGCCCATCGTCGGAGACACGTGGGGTAAATTTCGCCGTGAACTCAAACTGTTTGAAGCTTTTGAAATCCACACGAGGATGCTTGGCTGGGACGACAAGTGGAGCTTCATGGAGCATCGGTTTGTGAGCAAAGGCAGGGTGATCGGCGTTGTCGTCATGCGAGGTCTGTTTCGCTCGGCGAAAGGTATTATTCCGCCAAGCGAATTTGTTCAAGAACTGGGACTGCCCGAACAGTCACCCGAGATGCCGAACTGGCTGATGTCGTGGTCGCAGAGCTGCGATGCCATGAGCGGCCAACTCAGAGCTGAAGAAAGCACCAATGATCGACTTGACGTGCCGGCCAGCCCAGTAAAAACGAAATAACCCTCGATTTTTTCCGGCAGAAGTCACCGTAAGTGACAGACCATCAACAATCACGTCTTGGCGAAAATCAGTCATGCGCTGACAACCGCTTCGTTTGGCAGCAGATGCTCATGCAACTGCGCAATGTGTTCAGGCCCGATACCGCAGCATCCACCGACAATACTGGCACCCGCCGCTACCCAGGTTCTGGACCAGTGCAGGTAGGCTTCAGGGCCCAGGTCGCGGCGAATCTCCAGCAGCGTGCTGTTGGCCTTTGCCTCGGTGCTGACAGGCGGAAACGCGTTTGCGTAAACCCCCAGCTCGATGCTTTGATCGAGGTGCAGAAGGACATCCCGCGCCACCGCCAGCGCCGCCGCCATGACTTCCGGCTGGCTGCAATTGAACAGCACCGCCCTCGCCCCCAATTCGACCGCTACATGTACCGCCTGGGCGACTGACTCCGAGGAACGCAATCGCGGTGGCTCGCCGGCTTCATCAAGCAGCGTGAACGACAGCCAAAGCGGCTTCGATTCTGCGCCAAGCGCCTCGACGACCGCCCGGACTTCAGCGATGGAACTCTGGGTTTCCGCCAGCCACACATCAACGTGCGCCTGCAATCCGGCGATGAGCTCGCGATGGATCACGACCGAACGTTGATGATCAAACAAGTCAGGTCGATAAGACCCGAGCGCCGGCGGCAACGATCCGGCCACCGTGACCGGTTCGGTGCTGCCGGCCGCTGCCTGACGAGCCAGGCGTCCGGCCCGTTCGGCCAGCGCACGGCCCTGCTCGGCAAAGCGCTCATCACCGATGTGAAACGGCACCACCGCGTAGCTGTTAGTGGTGACGATTCGCGCCCCGACCTCAATAAATGCCTGATGAGCCTGCAGCACATAGTCAGGCGCCTCGATCAACGCGAGGGCCGACCATTCCGGCTGGCGAAACGGTGCCCCGATACGCTGCAATTCGCGGCCCATGCCACCATCGAGCAAACGCAAGGACGCCTGGCTCATTGGATCGCGCTCACTTTCGGCGCCGAGGCGGCGAGCCATTGATCAACCGTGGCGCTGTTCGCCTGTACCCACGCCTTGGCCGCGACGTCCGCTGGCTGTTTTTCCTTTTCAATCTTCAGGATCAGCTCATTGAGTTGCGCAGGTTCGATCGCGACATTACGCAGGAACTCGGCAATTTTCGGTGCGCGTTTCTGCAAGGCAGCGGAGGCCAGGATATGCACCTTGGCATCCGGGAAGGCGCAGGTGATCTGACTCTTGTTCAGCCAGTCCGGGTCGACGGTCGGACTGATGAATTTCCAGCAACCATCAGCCTTGTACAGCGGGTCATCTTTTTTATTGTCCTGGGCGTAACCGTCGAATGCCGGCTCTTCCAAGCGACGCAGGTCAAAAGCCGAAAAGATCCAGTCCGGGGTGTAGGCATAGAACACCACGCCACGTTGCGCCTTGTACGCCGAGGCAAGTTTGGCGTAGGTCACCGAGGCTTCGGTGGACACCGACTCGAATTTATCGGCAAACCCGTAATCCTTGGCCTTGATCTGGCCGATGTAAGTCGACTCCCAGCCCGCCGGCCCCACCAGCAACTCCGCCTTACCGCCGCCCAGTGGCTCAAAGAGCTTGGCCACTTCAGGTTTTTTCAGGTCGTAGATGGATTTGACCCCGTACTTGTCCTGCAAATAACCGGGAATGTAAAACCCTTGTTCCCCCGCATACGGATGAGTGTTCGGCACCAATGACCGGGTGCCGCCCGTGACGTATTTAGCCCAGGCAGCCGACTGGTTAGGCAGCCAGATATCGGTCAGTACGTCGACCGAGCCGTCGCCTTTGGCGGCTGCGCTGAACAGCACCGCGACATCCCCGGCCAGATACGACACATCGCCATCCAGTCGGCTTTGGATTACCTCACCAAGGATGTGTTGAATGGCGATAGCCCCCGTCCAGTTCTGCTCGCCAATGACAATTTTGTCCTTGGCGAAGACCGTGGCCGGGAGAATCAAGGATGCCAGCAATGCGGCCGCACCGAAGGTACGCGACAGATGTGTCTTCACGATAAATCTCTCAGTTAGTTGTGCCGGTGGTCTTGCTTGCGCAAGCTCGATTGAATGATTCGGTCAGGGATCAATGCACACAGGACGATCGCCACGCCGGCGAGCACGCCTTCGCCGCCCTTGATGTTGCGCAGCGCCGTCATCACGTCATAACCCAGGCCGCCGGCGCCGATCAGGGCAGCGACCACCACCATCGACAAGCTCATGACGATGGTCTGGTTGATCCCCAATAACAGCGAGCGGCGAGCCAAGGGCAGCTGCACCTTGATCAGGGTCTGCCAAGGACTGGCACCGTGTGCCACCGCCGCTTCCACAGCATCCTTCGCAACTTCCTGGATACCCAGCGACGTCAGACGAATCATCGGCGCCAGGGCGAAAATCACGGTCGCGATCACGGCGGGGGTCTTGCCGACAGAAAAGAACGCCACGGCAGGAATCAGGTACACAAACGTCGGCAGGGTCTGCATGACGTCCAGCAGGGGCGTAATCACCCGCCGTACAAGCGGACGCTTCGCCAGCAGGATGCCGGTGGGTACGCCAATGACCAGGGCAATCAGTACCGAAGAACCGACCAGCGCCAGCGTGGCAATGGTTCGCTCCCAAAAGCCAAACAGGCCGATGTACAACAAGGCTGCGCTGCTGGTCAGTGCCAGCGCCAAGCCAGCTGAACGCCACGCCAGAAACACCAGCGCCAGTGCCGAAACCGGCCATGGCAACCAACCTAGGAGGTTTTCAATGCCTTCGATGACGGTGCGAACGGCAACGATCACGCCGACGAATGCACCCTCGAACGTCACCTGCGACCAGCCAATGAATTCATCAATGCTCTGTGCCGCCAGCAGCAAGGCCTGGCGATTGGCCGGGAACTGCAGCAGCACACCGGTGGCGTCAGGTGTGACGACGCGCCAGATCACCAGTGCCTGACTGACCACCAGCACAGCCAAAGGCAGCCCCCAACCCGATACGTTGCGCAGCACTGGCTGGCGGCTCAACGAGAACGCGGTGAAACGACTGACCGCGAACACCAACACCGCCGCCAGAATCGCCAGCCATGATGAACTGGCAATGCCCTGGGCCAATGCCGCTAGCGCTGCGAGTTCAACGGCGAAGCCGAGCCAAAACAAACCGCCCTTGCCTCGCGCAGCAAGCGCTGCCGGCCCCAGCAACAATGCCTGCCACCCGCGCAAGCCGGGGCGGACGTGCGGCCCACGAGGAGCGGTTTCGGGGGGCTGAAGGCCAACGCTGTCGACGCTGTGCAGGGGTGTAGGGGTTGGACTGAAGTCCCGGAAAAAGTCGGCAACTTCGGCGTCAACCGGATGCTCGAGCAACTGTTTGGGCGTGCCCAATTGCACCAGCCGTCCTCGGCGCAGCACTGCGATGCGGTCAGCGAGGCGTATGGCTTCGGCCGGGTCATGGGTGACCAGCAATGTGCTGATACCGCGCTCACGCACAAGTGCCAGGAAATGACGTTGCAGATCGCGTCGAATGGTCGGATCCAGCGCACTGAACGGCTCGTCCATCAGTAGAATGTCCGGATCAGTCACCAATGCGCGTGCCAGGCCGACCCGTTGCTGCATGCCACCGGACAATTCATGGGGATAATGCTCGCCCCACCCCTCCAGACCTACCGCCTGCAACTGCAGAGTAGCCGCCGCATGACGAATCGATTCGGGTTCACCACGCAACTCGAGGGGCAGTGCGACGTTGTCCAGCACCGTACGATGGGGCAACAGGCCAAAATGCTGGAACACCATCCCGATGCGGCGCGATCTCAAGTCACGCAAAGCTTTGTGGCTCAAGCCGCTGATGGCCTGCCCTTCGATCAAGACCTCGCCACTCGAGGGCTCAATCAAGCGATTGATATGCCGCAGCAGCGTGGATTTCCCGCTTCCTGATGTGCCCATCAGGCACAGAACTTCACCGCGCCGCACCTTCAAACTGACATTGCTGACGGCCGGCAGCACTGACGAACCTTTGCGCAGATAGGCTTTGGTGACGTCTCGCAACTCAAGCACAACGTCGGCCTCATTGGCGTGATCGCTGGAGGGTTGCGCACGCTGTTGAGATGAGTCGATCCGGGCAGTTGCCAAAGAGGTTTGAATAAGTGTCACAGGAGCTCCGGACAAGCGACCCCTGGATGCGGGCAACGCGCTCGCCCCAGAGTAGAAAATTGGCTGAGCCTCAGGCCATGATCCGAACACCGTCGCCTGAAGCAAAAAAGCGCCGCGCAGGGAGCGCAGCGCTTTCCAGAGACATAAAGCTAATCGATCTTAAAAAGAACAAATAAATATCTTTTTGGAATTAACTTAAGCCTTCTTGCCCCGGCTATCTGCGTCTGATTATTGAAATCAAAAATAACTAAAAGGTATCAATAAATACAAAATATGCATTTATCGTTATAAAAATATCGATGGCCGCGTTTCTCGAGCATCAGGCTTTCGAAGGCGTGGTCGTGCTGTCGGCGAGCCGGAGCAAACGCCTGGTCAGCGCCAACGGTGCATTTATCAGCCGCGCGCTGTTGCCCTTCGACGTGACGCGCCAATCGGAACGCTATGAACTGCGCCTGAGCCCTCCCCATTCGCCTGGCTTCCAGGTGGATGACCCGAGCCTGGCGGTGGGGATCCGGGCACTGAGTCGGATGACGTTGAGCTACATGATTGACGCTCCTCGGTTGTCGCCCTAGGGTCCAGAACGTCGAATTCAGACCGCGCGGTGCGGTTATATCCATAGCAACAAAGGATATTGGTATATACCAGATCACTCCCTTATAAATCGCTTCCATCAAAAGACGTTGGACTGGAGTGGCAAGCGATGGTGTCGGTAAAGGTAATGCTCGAGTACTTCCATCCCTGGCCGAATTCGGCGGGTTTGTACCTGGCGCGGGAGCGCGGCTGGTATGAAGAGCTGGGCCTGGATGTGGAATTGGTGGTGCACGACCCCTACCGTGGCGACACCCTGCAGCACCTGCTGGCCGGTGCTGCGGATTTTGGCGTATTTCCCAGCAACCGCCTGCTGGTGCGCCGTGCCCTGGGCCAACCGTTGCAAGGCATCGCGGCGATCAACCATGCGGGCCTGGAGTCGATCCAGACCCTCACCGATTCCGGCATCCGTCGCCCGCGAGACCTGGCCGGCAAGCGCCTGGCCCTCAACCCGACACCACGTGGCCTTGCCATGGTGCGCCACTTGGTGAGCCGCGACGGAGGCGACTTCGATGCGGTGATCCTGGTGGACAGCGGTGTGCGCGAACTGCGCCCCGAGCAGCTCGCCGAAGGTATCGCCGACGCCAGTTTTGGCGGTTACTGGGCCTGGGAAGCGTTGATGCACAGCCCCATCGAAGCGGCGCGGCGCGTGGTGTTGCGGGTGGACGACATCGGCGCACCGGCCTATCACAGCTACCTGCTCGGCACCCATGAGCGCACCCTGACCGACAAACCTGAAGTCGTGCGTGACTTCCTCGCGGCCACCGCCCGAGGTTACCTGGCCGTGGCGCAGGATCCGTCGATTGCCCTCGCCGCCTACGAACACACCACGCCGTATTTCCCGGCCGAATTGCTAAGTGCCTCGCTGCATAAAATCGCCCCGACCTGGCTGCATGAAGGCCGCTGGGGCGAGCAACGCCAGACGCTGCTGACCCCCTACGCCGAGTGGCTGCACGAGCATGCGGTGCTCGACAATCCGCACGTGTGGAAAGGCGCAACCAGCAACGCTTATCTGCCCGAGGTGAGCGCATGAATCCCCAACGCACCGCTCACGGCCTGGGGCTGGAGCCGGTTGCCGCCGACTGGCCGGCCCTGCACGAAACCGACATCGAACACCTGCTGCGGGAGTACCCGCAACTGGGTCCGCTGCATAGCCTGCATTGGCACAGCCCACGGCCGTTTTCCGCCGCCGGATTGATCACCACCGGTAACGCGACGCTGTTCGTCAAACGACATCACCAACGGGTGCGCCAAGCCGCGTGGCTGCACGAAGAACACCAACTGATCGCCCACCTGCATCGCCGGGGCGCGCCGGTGGCGGCGGTAGTACCGAATCGACATGGCGCGACGGCCACGGTGCAAGGTGAGTGGACCTATGAAGTGCACCACGTCGCCGAGGGCCTGGACCTGTACCGCGATGCGCTGTCGTGGTCGCCGTTCCAGAATCTTCAGCATGCCTTCGCCGCCGGCCAGGCGTTGGCCCGTTTGCATCAGGCCGCCGAACACCACGACGCGCCCCAACGCCAGACCCACGTGCTTCTGGCCAACGCACGACTGATCGGGCAGTCTGCGCCCCTGGAAGCCATCGCCAACATCGCCAGCCCTTACCTGGCAGGCAAGGATTGGCGAGCCCAACTCAGCGAACTATTGTTGCCGTGGCATAACGCGTTGCACCCGTTGCTACGTGAACAACCACCGTTGTGGACTCACAACGACTGGCACGCCTCCAACCTGTTATGGAATGCTGACGGTAGCGTTTCGAGCGTGCTGGATTTCGGCCTGGCCGACCGCACCTTCGCCCTCTTCGACCTGGCCACTGCCATCGAACGCAACGCCGTACCGTGGCTGGAACTGGACACTGGCGGTGCGGCTCGCGCCGATCTCGACAGCGTCGATGCCCTGCTTACCGGTTATCACCAGGTGCGCCCACTGGGCGCGAAGGATTTACATACCCTCAGCGCTTTACTGCCGTTGGTGCATGTAGATTTCGCGCTGTCCGAAGTGGCGTATTACCAGGATGTGGTGGGCTCCACGGCCAGTGCAGATGTGGCGTACTACACCTATCTGCTGGGCCATTTGCGCTGGTTTTCCGGGCTGCAAGGGCAACGTCTGCTCGGCCATATCCGACGTAAAACCGTATGAGTATTCTGGTCGATAGCCAATGGCTGCAGGCGCATCTGGACGCCCCTGGAGTAGTGGTGCTGGATGCCACCGTCGTGCTGCCGTCACCCGAGTTCGATGGCGATTACCGCGTCGAGCGCGGTTACGAGGGCTGGTTGCAGGCACATATCCCAGGCTCGCGGCATGCCGACCTATTGACTCAACTGGCGGACACCCAGGCCAGTTTCAGCTTTGCCTTACCGCGCCCCGAGGCACTGGTGAACGCGCTGGCAAACCTTGGCGCCGGCGAGGAAAAAGCCGTGGTCATCTATGACCGCGCCGACGGCTTCTGGGCCGCACGATTGTGGTGGATGCTGCGTGGAACAGGTATCGACGCCAGGGTGCTGGATGGCGGTTTCAACGCCTGGCGGGAAGCCGGTCTGCCAGAACACAGCGGCCCTGCCAAGCCGATAAAGCCTGTGCAACCCTGGTCAATCAACCCACGCCCAGAGCTGTGGATTGACCGCGGCGGCGTAGAAGCAATCGTCGCTGGCAACGCACGGGGACAACTGATCTGCGCCCTCGGCGCGGCCCTTTTTGAAGGTACCGCTGCCACCCGCTACGCCCGACGCGGGCATATCCCCGGCAGCCTTAACCTGCCGGCCCGCCTGCTGTTCGACGCCCACGGCCGCTACCTGCCCAAGGATGCCCTGGCCCTGGCGATTGGCCCCACGCTGCTGCACAGCGAAGGCCCACTGATCCTGTATTGCGGCGGCGGTATCTCCGCGGCTGCCAATGCGCTGGCCCTGACCCTGCTGGGTCGCCAGGACATCGCGATCTACGACGGCTCCTTGCAGGAATGGGCCGCCGACGCACGTTTACCAATGACTACCGGAGCAGCTCCGGCCTGACGCCACTTTCGGCGAATTCGGCTTTTTCATCACGAACTGGCAACCCGTCCGTTGCGCAGCGCTGGGCCCCTTTGCGCCCGATAAAAGCGTACGGCAATGGCCGGCAGACCTTTGGAGCGCTCTTTATATGGCTACACCTTACCGTCACACGCTGCTCGCCCTGAGCATCACCCTTGCCGCTGCGGCGGCCCATGCCCAGGAGGCGACGCTGGACACCGTCACCGTCGTCAGCCAGGAAACCACCGACTATCAGGCAAAAAAAGCCGCCGTGGCCGGCTTCGATAACGCGCCGTTGCTGGACACCCCGGCATCCGTCGCAGTGATCACCGAAGCCCGCCTGAAAGACCAGCAAGCGCGCCTGCTCAGTGAGGTGTTGAAGAATGACGCCTCGGTGGGTGACAGCTACGCGCCGGTCGGCTACTACGAGAATTTCGTGATCCGTGGCTTCGCCCTCAACCCGGCCAGCAGCTACAAAATCAACGGCCGCACCATCACCGGCGAGCAGAACGTCGCGCTGGAAAACAAGCAGCAAGTGGAGGTACTCAAGGGCCTGGCCGGTTTGCAAAGTGGCGTCTCCGAGCCCGGTGGCCTGGTCAACTACGTGAGCAAGCGCCCGGAAAATGTGCGCTCGGTGACGGTGTCCACCAACGAACAGGGCGAGCGCTACCTGGCCACCGATATCGGCGGCTGGCTCGGCACCGAGCAGCAGGTGGGCGTACGCATCAACCTGGCCCACGAAGACATCCGCTCCTACGTCGACCACGCCGATGGCAAGCGCGACTTCGCCTCCTTGGCGCTGGATTGGAACATCAGCCCCAGCGCCCTGCTGCAACTCAACGCCGAGTACCAGGACCGCGAGCAGCGCTCGGTGCCGGGCTATCAATTGCTCGGTGGCACCGGCGTGCCGCATCACGTTTCGCCCAAGGACCTGCTGGCGTACCAGAGCTGGTCGAACCCGGTGGGCATCCGTTCCCTGAACCTCGACGGGTTGTTCGAATACCGCTTCAACGACGCCTGGAAGGCCAGCTTCAGCGCCTCCCGCAGCCGCGTGGTGATCGACGACTACAGCACCTTCGCCTGGGGTTGCTACGGCGCCACAAGTTGCGCGGGCACCGCCGTGCCCAACCACTTCAGCGCAGAGGGCGACTACGACATTTCCGACTACCGCAGCCCGGACGACACCCGCAGCAACGAAGAAGCCCAGGCTGCGCTCAATGGTCAGTTCGACACTGGTTTCCTCAAGCATGACCTGACCTTCGGCACCACCGCGTTCCGGCGCCTGGTGGACCGGCGCACGTCGGTCAACGCGTACATCGGCGAGGGCAATATCTACCAGCCGTCACCGGTACTGGAACCCTACGACGGCCCGCTTGGCCACACCTACCGGCGCCTCGACAGCCGCCAGTACGGCCTGTTCGCCAGCGACCGCATCAGCTTCAACGAGCAGTGGCAAACCATCCTCGGCGGGCGCCAGGTACGCCTCGATGAAGAGACTTACAACCAGGCCGGAACGACCACCCGGCACACCCAACGCAGCGTGTTCCTGCCCCAGGTGGCGCTGATCTATAAACCGCGCCCGGACACCTCGTTGTACGCCAGCTACAGCAAGGGCCTGTCCCTGGGTGGCGAGGCCGCGTGGTTCAGCAGCAACGCCGACGAGGTGCTGCCGCCGACCACCTCGCGCCAGCTGGAGGTCGGGATCAAGCGTGACTTCCAGCGCCTGAGCCTGACCGCGGCGCTGTTCCAGATCACCCAGGATTTGCAATACAACCGACCGAACGAAGACGGCACCACCACCTTTGTGCAGCAAGGCAAACAGAAAAATGTGGGCATCGAATTGTCCGCCAACGGCCACGTGACCTCCGACCTGCAAGTGTCGGCCAGCGTTGCAGCGATCCGCGCCCGGGTCAGTGGCAGCGGCACCGATGACTACGACGGTCACCAGGCGATCAACGTCCCCAAGCTGCGTGCCAGCCTCCACGGTGACTACAGCATTGCCGGCATCCCCGGGCTGGCGCTGCTCGGCGGGGTGCAATACAGCGCGAGCAAATACGCCAACCGCGAAGCCACGGTGAAGGTCGACGACTACGCGGTGTTCGATGTGGGCGGTCGCTACAGCACCAAGGTGGGCGATTACGCCACTGTGCTGCGCCTGACTGTCGACAACCTGTTCGACAAACGCTACTGGCGCGATGTGGGTGAATCCGCAGGCGACGGCTACCTGTTCCTGGGTGCGCCGCGCACGGCGCGGCTGTCAGCCACCGTCAATTTTTAAGGCCGAGCGTTACCCTGGCCGACCAACGCAAGCGCCAGCTCAAGCAACAGGCGTTGCACCTGGAAAATTGGTTTTTGAGAGAACCCTATGTCGCCACTCGAAATCGTCGCCGTACTCTTCAACATCGCCGGGGTCTGGCTCACCGCACAACGGGTGCGCTGGTGCTGGCCCGTCAGCGTGGTCGCGGTGGTGTTGTATGCCTGGATCTTCTTCGAGGTGAAGCTGTATTCGGACATGCTCCTGCAACTGGTCTTTGCCGTGCTGCAAGGTTATGGATGGTGGCGCTGGAGCACCGGCCGCGTTAACGCCGGCAAGGTGCGGGTGGAACGCCTGCCGCTTCAGGAAGCGTGGCGGCACGTGCTCGCGGGCGTGATCGGCGCCGTGGCCCTGGGTGCGGTGATGCACCACTTCACCGACGCCGCCCTGCCCTGGCTGGATTCGCTGCTCACGGCCTTCAGCCTGGTCGCGAGCCTATGGGCGGCGCGCAAGTACGTGGTCAGTTGGTGGCTGTGGATCGTGCTGGACGCGGCCTACGTAGGCTTGTTCCTGTACAAGGACCTGCAACTGACCGCTGCGCTGTATGCCGGTTTTGTGCTGCTGGCCGCCTACGGTTTGCGTGCCTGGCAACGTGACCTGCAGCAGCAGGAGCATATAACCAAAGTGTCGGTTCACAGCGTTTAATATCATTAAAAATAAAGCGTTTATCACGTTTAAATATAAACAAACGCCCGGCTGTTCTTAGGCAGCAGACCCGCCCCCCGCGTGTCCCCAACCTTTTTGCCCGCAGGAAGCACCATGTCCGATCCCACCCCGCTGTTATTCGGCCTTTATGAACAAGCCAGTGTCGGCTGCGGCGGCGCGCCCAGCCTGTGGACCCACCCGGCCGATGAACGGCTGAATATCAACACCCTCAAATACTGGTCGAACCTGGCCCGCACGGCGGATGAAGCCAACCTGGACTTGATGTTCTTCGGCGATGTGCTGGGCTTTTACGACGTATTTGGCGGCTCTGAAGCGATGGCATTGAAATGGGCCGTCGAAGCCCCTGCCAACGACCCGCTGACAATCATTCCGGCGCTGGTGGCCCTCACCGAAAAACTCGCGTTTGGCGTCACCGTCACCACCAGCTACGAGCACCCGTTCACCCACGCCCGACGCTTCAGTACGCTGGATCATTTGTCCGATGGGCGCATCGGCTGGAACATCGTCACCTCGTACCTGTCCAGCGCCGCGCGCAATTTCGGCCTGGAGCAGATGATCAAGCACGATGACCGCTATGAGCGCGCCGAAGAGTTCCTGGAGGTGGTCTACAAGCTTTGGGAAGGCAGCTGGGCCGATGACGCCGTGGTTGCCGACAAACGCTCGCAGACCTACGCCAATGGCGCGCGGGTGCGCCCGATCCAGCACGCGGGTGAACATTACCGCGTCGCCGGCCCGCACCTCAGCTCGCCATCGCCACAGCGCACGCCGTTGCTGATCCAGGCCGGCTGGTCGGCACGCGGCCGGGAGTTCGCGGCCAAGCACGCGGAACTGGTGTTTATCGCCAAGTCCAACCCGCTGGATATCCGCCAGGGCCTTGAAGATATCTGGCGCCAGGCCGAAGCCCGTGGACGTCAGGCCGCCGATGTGAAGTCGCTGACCGTGCTGCGTATCGTCACCGCTCCCACCGCCATCGAGGCACAGAAAAAATACGACACCCTGCAAAGCAACTATCACCTGCAAGCACAGTTGGTGAGCTATGCCGGCGACACGGGCATCGACATCAACCGCTACGCCGACAACGAAGCGCTCTCGACCCACACCGAAGGCATGACCTCTTACGTGATGCGACCCGATGGCAGCGGCAAACCATTGACCGCAGGCGAGGTGCGCCAACGCTTTGCCAATGTCACCCGTGGCAGCGACCTGATCCTGGTGGGCACCCCGGAGCAGATCGCAGAAAAGATCGAGGAGCACGCACGCATCTCCGGCACCAGCGGCTACATGCTCAACCCGCTGATCAGCCCAGGTTCGTTGAATGACTTCGTCGAACTGGTGATCCCGGCCCTGCAAAAACGCGGGCTGTACCGCACCAACGCGCAAAGCGGCACACTGCGCTCGCGCCTCAGCGCTGATGGCAGCGATCGCCTGCCAAGCTCGGCCCATGGCGCTTCGTTCCGCTTTGCCTGAAGCCTGCGTGGGACCAGGTGACCTGCGCCAACAGGAACGGTAGAGTCACCCCCACGTCATGCCTGCACATGGAACCCCAGGATGCCTTTCGACCCAATTTCCCCACACTACCAGCGTATCCGCGAACAGATCGCCAACGACATCGCCGCAGGTAGGCCCCAGGCCGACGAGAAATTCCCCTCTGAACGAGACATGATCGAACGCTTCGGCTGCACTCGCGTGACCTTGCGCCAGGCTTTGCAGCAACTGGAGGCCGAGGGCCTGGTATATCGGGAAAATCGCCGGGGCTGGTTTGTCAGCCCGCAGCGCATCCGCTACGACCCGACGCGCATCAGCGGGTTTATGGATTACGTCACTGCCCAGGGTCGCACACCGCGCACCGAGTGCCTGCACGCCGAACTGCGCCCGGCTGGCCCGTGGCTGGCCAAGCGCATGGGTTTGGCTTCGGTGGACGAACCGATGTTTTTCCTGCAACGCCGCCGCTGGATCGATCGTCGCCCGGTGCTGCTGGAGTTCAACGCGCTGCTCGCCAGTTGGTGCCCAGGCCTGCTGGAAGCCGACCTCAATAACTCGCTGACCCAACTGCTGCGCGAGCGGTTTGCACGGGTGCAATCGCGTTGCGAGCTGGAGATGCACATCGGCACAGTGAATGAAGAACAGGCCGAGCTGCTACAACTGTCGCCAGGGTCCACCAGCGTGTACTTGGAGCGTTTGAATTTCGGTGAGGACAACCGGCCGGTGGAATTCGACCAGGAATTCTGGCGCCCGGATGCGTTGTCGATTGTGATGGAGACTCGGTATCCGGGAACTCACTGAGACGTCAACACAGACGCCGCTGACAAGTCCCGTGATAGGGGCCAGGTCGTGTGCACGCACAAGCCCTCATCAATCCTGTGCTGCACGTTCATGCATGGGGACTCTGCGCAAAATCAACATTGCGATGAACAGCACACCAACTATCCCCACCGAGATCATCAATCCGTGCTCGCTGACATAGGACACTGTGGCGCCCGTGGCAATGGGACCTAATACGCTGCCAAAGGTGTAGAACATCGCAATGGCCGTCATGGCGGTGGACACTTGCTGTTCGCCGACCCGGTCTCCCGCCTCGATCACAGCCAGGGTGTTCATGCCACCAATGGCGCCGCCCCAGAGGAATACGACAATCGTCGCCAGCCAAGGAAGCGGCTGGCTGAACGGAATGGCCAGGGTGCCCAGCAACAGTATCAAGCCGCAGACTAATTGGCCGACTTTGTACGAACTGCGGTCGGCCATCCAGCCGATTGGCAGTTGCAGGAGGGTGCCGCCAATTCCGAACGTCGATATCAGCAGGGTGGCGGCGGTCAACAGATAACCAGCCGAGAGGCTGTAGCCTGCAAGGAACGATACGGATGAGGTTTCCGAAAAGCCTGCGATAAACGCGCCACACAGTGCCGTTGGAATGATGCTGAACAACTTGCCATGGCGTTTTTCTGCCGGGGTTTGCGGTCGCGTATCGTAGTCCCTGAGGGTTAAGGCCAGCGCGCCGGACAACACCACGATCACGGCACAGGCGTAGTAAGGCGCGGCGCTCCCGACGCCGAATACAACCAACAGCAGCGGGCCGATAGCAATACCCAGGCCCATCAAGGTCTCATGTACGCCGATCGCCCGACCGCGCTCGTCTTTCGAGGCAACCGCGACAATCCACGTATCGCAGGCGATCCAGCGCAGGATCAAGCCGATACCGAGCACGAAGTTCAGCGAAAAAATCAGTGCCAAATGGGTTGTCAGGGTCATACCGATCAGCGCAGCAATCGTCAGCGTTGCGCTGAGGATATTCGTCTTGACCAGCCCCAGATGGGCCAGCAGACGCGGAACCCATTTGTAGAGCAGCAAGATCGCCAACCACGAGGCGCTGACAATCACCCCGATCTTTGCCGGTTCGACCCCTTGCTGCTCAAGCGAAAGCGACAGCAGCGGAGTGACTGTACCGATCTGCACGATCTGCGACAGGGCCGAGAGGGTGTTTATCTTGGTGAGCGCACACCAGCGTTGCTTGTCGGTGTACTCAATACTCGGATCTTCCATTCGTGAGCGACCTTGGTTGGACAGCGGTAAAGTGTTCGAACTGCCACGCGCAAAGCTCACCTTCAGGCGTGTGAAACAAGGCATAGATGATGCCTGGGTACACGCCGGAAAACGCTGCTAAAAGCTCCACTCCTCAGCCCGAACCAACTGGCAGAACGGCCCATTGAGCGTGGCATTGTGATGAGCCACGATCGCCTCTGCTTTCATCAAGGGCGTGTCAGAACAGGTATGACCGTCGGCGATAAGCACCGCATCGAACCCAAGATCACGCGCGGCACGGCAGGTGCTGTCGACGCAGTATTGCGTTTTCATCCCCGTAACTACCACGCCGGTGGCGCCGCAGGCGTGCAAATTGTCAGCCAGGTCGGTCATCGCAAACGCATTAGGCCGCCGTTTTTCGAACACCACTTCGCCACCCAGCAACTGCAGTTCCTGTGCAACCAATGTAAGCGGGCTGCCTTGTTCGATTGGCGAGCCAGCGGGGCCGATGTGGCGTGCGATAAAAATCGGTGCCCCTGCGCTGCGTGCCTTGTTCATCAGGCTATTCAGGGTTTCCAACAGTTCGTCGCAACGCCATGGTTTTTCCGGGCCGTGGATGAGTCCGACTTGGATATCGAGTATCAACAGGGCGTACATAGGTGCATCTCCTTGCGTATGAACCAGCGACACAAGGGCATAAAAAAGGCCCTGTCCATCGCTGGCGGGCCTTTGAAGTGTTCGTCTGTTATTGGCTCACGACACCTCGCACGCTCCGCTTTCAGCGGTCGTGGTGGTGGTTGTCGAGGTGAGGCAATAATGAGTCATGAATCGACACTAGCAATATCGTTGCGGGCTGACAAGGCCGAGACCTAGGCGGCACGGTGGCGACAATGCTTCATGAACGCGTTGCTCCCGGATTGTCGACCCCAGGAGTGGCAAATAGATGCTCGGCGGCAAAGTCTACGAATACGCGAATTTTCGGTGAAAGATGGCGACTGGACGGCCACAGCGCCCAGAACTGCCCCTGATCTTCACTGTAACCCTCGAGCACGGTTTCCAGGCGCCCCTGGGCGATGGCTTCGCGCGCGAGGAAATCCGGGACAAATGCGATGCCGTGCCCATCCACCACGGCCATCAGCATGGCCTCCATGTTGTTCAAGGTCAGTGCGGTGGGCAGGCGCAGCTGCGTGAACTGGGGCGCCGAAGACATACTCCAGTCCATGATTTTACCCGTCGTGACGAATCGGTAACGCAGGCACTCGTGATGCTCAAGATCAATAAGCGTGACGGGGCGCCCCTTACGCTGCAGATAGTCGGGCGATGCGCACAGGACAAACTTGAAAGGCCCCAACTTTCGAGCCATCAGCTTGGAGTCGACCTGGCCGCCGCTGCGAATCACCACGTCAAAGCCTTCATCGATCACATCCACCAACTGGTCGTTGAAATCCAGTTCCAGTTCGATCTCCGGGTAGGCTTTGCGGAACCGCGCCATATGGGGCAACAGAAAGCGATATCCGATGGTAGGCAAGCTGACGCGTAACTTTCCACGGGGTTGCTGTGTGGCATGGGAAAGCATTGCACGGGCATCTTCAAGATCGTCGAGGACCTTTCGGCAGCGCTCATAAAACAGCTGGCCCTCTGCGGTCAGGCTGACTTTGCGGGTGCTGCGGTGCAATAACCGCACATTCAGCGAAGCTTCGAGCTTGGCAACGTTTTTGCCCACCGCCGAGGCAGAAATACCCAACGTCCTGGAGGCGCTGATGAAACTGAGCGCCTCGGCGGTTTTTACGAATGAGATCACACCACTGAGACTGTCCACAAATCTATTACATCCTTTTGGTTCACTATAAGTGGAATAAAACCCCATTTATCTTCGATTGTATCCTAACTAGAGTATGTGAACGTTCGCGCGCCTCGGCCGGGCCGGCACGGATACTTCATACACATGCAGGGAATGACCTAATGAACGCAACGACCCAACCGCTGCCGGCTCATGGCCGGTACTCCATCCTGGCTGCCATTTGCCTGGCAGCCTTGGTGTTGCCTATGAGTTTTACCGGCGGAGCAGTGGCCACGCCGTTCATTGGCCAAACCTTCGCTGCCCATCCCACGGAACTGGCCTGGATCACTAACGCTTTTATGCTGAGCTTCGGCAGCCTTTTGATGGCGGCGGGAACGCTTGCTGACCTCTACGGACGCAAGCGTCTGTTCATGTGCGGGATGGCGTTGTTTGCACTGGTGTCGACCCTGTTGGCGGTGGTCCCCGATATTATCTGGCTCGACCTGTTGCGTGGTGTGCAGGGCATTGCTGCGGCCGCGGCCCTGGCCAGTGGTTCGGCGGCCCTGGCGCAGGAGTTTGATGGGCATGACCGCACGCGTGCTTTTAGCCTTTTGGGCACCACGTTCGGGGTTGGCCTGGCCTTCGGTCCGTTGTTATCGGGGTTATTGATCGAGTTGATGGGCTGGCGCTCCATTTTCCTTTGCACCGCCCTGATCGCCATCCTTTCCTTGATCTTTGCTCTGCCGAAAATGCGCGAAAGCCGCGACCCGCAGGCACGACGTCTGGATACACCCGGCTTGCTGACGTTTTCCGGCCTGCTGATCCTGTTTACCACGGCGGTGATCCTGGCACCCGAGCAAGGGTGGGGCTCGCCGATCATCCATACGTTGCTGGGTGGGGCAGCGGTGTTTTTGCTGCTGTTTATCATGGTTGAAAATCGGGCGGAACATCCGATGCTGGAACTGGGGCTGTTCCTGTTTCCGCGCTTTGTCGGTGTACAGATCCTGCCGATCGGCACCTGCTACTGCTACATCGTCTTGATCGTCTTGCTGCCATTTCGGTTTATCGGTGTGGAAGGGGCCAGCGCGTTTGAGGCGGGGTTGATGATGTTGGCACTCTCTGCCCCAATGCTGATTGTACCGATGGCTGCCGCGTCGCTGACGCGCTGGCTGTCGGCAGGGATACTTTGCGCGATCGGCTTTGTGATCGCGGCGGCCGGGCTCTACTGGCTGAGTACGATTCCGGTCGGCGCCCATGCGCAGATTATCGCGGCTATGCTGCTGACCGGTATCGGCACCGGCTTGCCGTGGGGCCTGATGGATGGTTTGTCGATCAGTGTTATTCCCAAGGAACGAGCGGGGATGGCTGCGGGTATTTTCAATACGACGCGGGTGGCCAGCGAAGGTGTCGCCCTGGCAATTACGGTTGCGGTGCTGACGGCGCTGGTGGCGCATCATCTGAGTCTCAGTGACGCGGTCAAACTGTCTGCTGTCGACTATTCGGGTATCGCGCAACGCCTGGTAATGGGTGATATCCAACACGCGAGCGCCGACGCCGGTCAAATTCCATTAGCGGTGCTGCGCTCGGCTTATACCTCAGGGTTCAACACCTTGTTGCAGCTATTGGCGATGTTCACGCTGTTCACTGCTGCCGTGGTCTTCCTGTTCCTGGGGCGCCAAAGCGAGGCCGGTGTTGAATCCGCGCCCGATGCCGTGCGTTTTTCATCCGATACCTGAGAGCCGCTCTGGAGCCATGCCTGATGTCGCCCAATACACACTTTACGCCGCTGATTCTGGCGGGCATTGCTTTACTGTGCGGCTTGTCGGTGGCCAATGTTTACTTTAACCAGGCGCTGCTGCCGGTCTTTGCAGGGGCCTTACACGCGGATGCAGGGCAAACCAGTTGGATCGCTACGGCATCGCAGATGGGGTATGCCCTGGGAATATTGCTGATCGTACCGTTGGGCGACAGGGTGGCGCCCTTGCGGCTCTGTCGCTTATTGCTGGTGTGGACGGCCGCCCTGTTACTGCTGGCCAGCCAGGCCACCCAGCTTTCAATGCTGGCAGGTGCCAGCTTCTTGCTCTGCATGGGCACCTGCATTCCCCAGGTGTTACTGCCCTACCTGGCCGGGCTGGCCACAGCCGGAGAACGCAGTCGTGTCATCGCCTGGGTGCAAACGGGACTGGTCACCGGCATCCTGCTGTCCCGCGCCATTGCCGGATGGTTGGCCGACCACCTCGGCTGGCAGTCGGTCTATTGGGTGGCAGCGGCTGCCATGCTTATGTGTGCGCTGGCACTGCCGATCATTCTGCCCCGACGCCAAGCGCCTGGAGTGCCGGTTGCCTACGGCAGATTATTGAGTTCGATGCTGCATCTGTTTTGGCATGAGCCGCTGCTGCGTTTGTCCTGCGCCCTGGGCGCAGCAGTGTTTGCGGCATTCAGTGCGTTCTGGTCGGTCATCGCATTTAAGCTGATGGCGTCGCCGTACAGCATGAATGCTGCCGATGTCGGGCTGTTCAGCTTATGGGGCGCTCTTGCCACATTGCTGACGCCCGCAGCCGGTAAGTTGTGTGAACGTTTCGGCACAGTCGCTATCAGCCTCACCTCTATTGTGCTCTGTAGCCTGAGCTTCGCTTTGTCGATGGCCTGGGCCAACACTTTTCTGGTGTTGCTGGCGTGCGCCAACCTGCTCAGCTTCGCCTTGCAGTTGGGGCAGGTGGCCAACCAGACGCGTATTTTTTCCCTCAGCCCGGACAGTCGCAGCCGTTTGAACACGGTGTATATGGTCTGCAATTTTTGTGGCGGTGCCTTCGGCAGTGCCATGGGAGGGTATCTCTGGCAGCGTTTCGGGTGGACCGGATGCGCCTTACTGGGATTGCTGTGCGCCGTATTAGCAATGGTCGCCTTGTTGGCGATACTTAGACCTCGCCCCAAACAACTTGCCACCGTTTAATCATTGAATGACTGAACGGCCACATTCGTAACTTGTTATCCACCTCCTGCACTGACTAGTTGTATTGGTTGTTCACAGTACAACTCGTTTCGTCCTGCCTGCTCCTTCCCTTTTACTCAATAAGTCATGTGTATTTCTGTCCGCCCGCCGAGGCGTGCGCGCAATGATTTATTTAGCACGATTGGACCTTGAACTTATAGTTCAGACAGTTGAGCCTAAAACGCTCAAATGCTTTGAAATACTCTGAAATACAATTGCCCGCAGCAAACAGATTTTTCGGAAAAATCAGGCAGGCTCCAACTTGGCAGAAAGGTCCGGGCGTTCGTTAGTTTCTGGGCTTCTTTTGATCTCTCAAACAAGGAGTCTTCGATGACTGTCATCGACTCTGAAAAAGTGTGTGTTTGTCCCCTTTGCCGGGGGCAGTGGTTTGTCTTTTGAAACCCTGCGGCGTGCGGTAAGCGCTCACATGCCGGTCGTGGGCGTTACTTATAAAAGTCGTTATCAAAAAGATCTAACGCAGGCCCCCGGTACTGTCGAGGCCATGGTGAACGAAGTCATTGCACTTATCGACGGCCTGGCGGCGCGTGAGGTCATTCTTTTTGGTTATAGCCTGGGTGCGATTGTTGCCTACGAAGTTGCTCGTCGCCAACATGAATTTGGACCACGACTGAGCAAGCTGGTAGTCGCAGCCTGTCGTGCTCCGCGCATTTTCAGTTGCGCGCAATTGACGCTTGACGGTTCTGAAGAGGAATTTATTCAAACACTTTCCAAGTTTGGTGCCGTTCCGGATTTCGTACTCCAGCACTCGGCGGCCAAGCACCGCATGCTGCCCTCTCTTATCAAGGACTTCCAGGCCGCCGCTTTATATCGTCACGTTGCCGGTGACCCGGTGGAGGTTCCCATGACGGTGCTGGGCGGCAGTAACGACCCTTTCGCACCGGTTGAGGACGTAATGGCCTGGGAGGAGCATAGCCAAAATTTTGCATGTATGGAGTTTTTTGAGGGAGATCATTTTTTCCTCACTCAGCATGTCACTGCCATTACAAAAACAATTATGGAGCCTGTCGGCTCAATAGCACGCCGGCCTGTTTCATCCCGATACCTGGATCTCAGCACGCATATAAGGTGAAAGAAATGGAAGAGCTCAGTGTCTCAAATAGCGTTTCTTCGTGCCCGTTTGCCGGACTTTCCTCGCTCAGCGCACAGCCGCAGGAACCACCCAGGCATTACATTGTGGTGGGGGACCGAATCAAAAGTCAGTGCAGCGATAATATGTTTATTTCGGTGACAGCCGCAGAAGAAATGGTCACCCGGCTTGATAGGGATGAATCACTAACCTTACATGTCGGCCAGGGTGTTACCGATGAGCAACTTAACACGTTATATGGATTCAAGAAGGTGCTGTCGCCGGCCTTGAATATCCTGCCGGAAGACCGCCGGACGCGTGCTTCTTCAACCGTCACCCATAAGTTGAAAAGTCATAATATTGCCATCTCTGCGCCTGGCGAAAATGGCAACGGTACTTACTCGGCCTCGCTGATGATAGATGATGCCAATGCCGAACTAAGCGATCACCTAACTGGCCAGCATGTGTCGGGCATGATGGTTATTGAGGCGGCGCGCCAGATGACCATCGCGGTTGCGGAAGCTTATTACGTCGCGCCTCAAGCGAAAGGCAAAGTCAACTTTGTTACCCACAAGATGGACGTCAACTATAGGGACTTCCTGTTACCGGTACACACGGAAATTCTCTGCATTCCGCTTGAATTACGTCGCTCGGGTGCTTCGAATTTTCGGTTTGGCTGCCGCCTTGAGTTCAAACAACAAGGCCAGTGCCAGGTTGAACTCGGTTTTGAATTGTCGGTGATTGACTCGCGCTACTTTCAACTCAAGGAAGCGCAACTTATTCATCAATTCGTCAAGCGTCTCGTCTGATCCACTTTGAGAGGAAGGAACCCTTATGAAAGAGCAAGTTCTCGGCATCATTTATAGCGCGATTGAAAATGAAAACCACAGTCTCGCCCAACCCATCAGCCTGGAAGAAGGCGAAAACACTGCCCTCTATGGGGTTGGCGGTGTCCTTGATTCGATGAGTCTGGTGTCCATCGTGATTGACGTCGAGCAGATGATCGAGGAGCAACTGGGGGTCAAGCTGACGCTGGTCAACGACAGTGCCATGTCCCCCAAGCGCAGCCCGTTTCAGTCGGTAAAAACCTTCGCCAACTACATTGTCGAGCTCAATGCACAGGTGTCTCATGCCCGATAACACGCCTGTCACGCTGATTACGGGAACGCGCAAGGGGATCGGCAGGCATCTTGTCGAACATTACCTTGCGCAAGGGCATCGGGTGATCGGCTGTAGCCGTTCATCCAGCGATCTGAGCCATCCGGCCTATCACCACTTTATCGCCGATGTGGCCGATGAACAGGCCATCAGCGAACTGATGAGGCATGTGCGCGGCACCTGCGGTCGGCTTGATCACCTGATCAACAATGCCGGGATCGCCAGCATGAATCACTCGTTGCTGACGCCCTACAAAACCGCGCAAAACATCATGCAAACCAACGTGCTGGGCACTTTCCTGCTCAGCCGGGAGGCGGCAAAGCTCATGCGTGCCGGACGGCAGGGACGCATTGTGAATTTTTCCACGGTGGCCAAGCCATTAAAGCTGGAAGGCGAAGCGCTGTACGCAGCGTCCAAAGCCGCCGTGGAAACCCTGACCTGCGTGATGGCCAAGGAACTCGCCAGCTTTGGCATCACCGTCAATGCCGTAGGCCCGACACCAATCGATACGGATCTGACGCGGGTCATACCCGCACAAAAAATGAAAGACCTGCTGGCGCAACAGTCGCTCAAGCGCTTTGGCACTTTCGACGATGTGACCAACGTGGCGGACTTTTTCCTGTCGCCGCGTAGCAATTTCATTACTGGCCAAGTCGTGTACCTCGGCGGCCTCTAACTCACGTGCTCTTGCAAAAGGACCTCACCATGAACCTGGACGCGATCAAGAAAGAACTGGCAGAACTTCTGGAACTGCGCGAGTCGGAACTGCAAGCCGATGTATTGCTGCAGCCGCTGAGCAATTGGGATTCATTGACCAAGGTCACGCTGCTGGGTGTATTGAATGACCAGTTCGGTTTCGCTTTGAGCCCTGCCGTGCTCGATGAGGTTGAAACCATGGGTGAGCTGTTCGACGCCATCCAGGCCGATGCGGTTGGCGCTCGCATCAGTGAACCCTCATGAGCCTGTCTATCGATGGGGTGTCGATCCGCGCACTGTCGGCGGCCATCCCTCAGGACGTGATGACCCTGGCCGATTTCGCCACGTTGTTCGGCGAAAAAGAGGTTCAGCGGATCGCCAAAAGCACCGGAATCCATCAGGTGCGGGTGGCCAATCGGTTGTCGACCGTGGATCTGTGCGCCGCTGCTGCCCGGACCTTGTTCGACGCGGCGGATATCGACCCCGCCAGCATCGATGGCCTGGTGCTTGTCACTCAAACGCCCGACAGCCTGATGCCCGCCAGTAGTGCACTCCTGGCTGATCGCTTGGGGTTGAAGAAAGCGCTTGCAGCCTTCGACCTCAATTTTGGCTGTTCCGGCTACGTCTATGGCCTGTTTCAAGCGGCCATGCTGATCAAGGCCGGCGGCTGCCGCCGAGTCATGGTGTGTACCGGCGATGTGATCAGCAAATTGCTCAACCCTGAGGACCGGCATGTGCGGTTGGTCTTTGGTGATGCCGCGACCTGCACGCTGCTGGAAAGCGGTGAGCAGGCACTCGGGTTTGCTTTCAATACCGATGGCGCCGGTGCGCAGTACCTCAACACTGCTCTGGATTACACGTCCAGCGTGACCAGCCGGGTACAGGCCAGTGGGCTGCATATGGACGGCGGCCAAGTGATGAACTTTGCCCTGGAAAAGGTACCGGCGGCGATCAACGCCTTCATTCGCGACCAGGGCATCGACCCTGAGCGTGTGCCGTTTTATCTGCTGCACCAGGCCAACAAATTCATGCTCGATTACCTGGCCAAAAAGCTCGGTGTTGCGCCGGCCAAAGTCCCCATTGAAGTGGCAGACGTGGGCAACACCGGCCCTTCGTCGATACCGCTGATGATCTGCAAGCGCCACGGCAGTGAAGACGTGCGCCAGGACAACCTGATTGCCTGTGGTTTTGGCGTCGGGTTGTCGATCGGCATTGCCCATTTATCGCTGCGCGATGCCCACATCATTGCGCCCGTAGAAGTACCTGCCCTCCCTAACTGACCTTACTTTCAAGGAAAGATGACCATGACAATCCAAGCAATCTGGTTCGACTTCGGCGGCGTGCTGTCGCCCTCCATAGATGAGCTGTACCGCGTCTACCAGCAAAATACTGGCATCAGCCGCAGCCAGATGGAGGCCGCCATGCATGCCGTGGCCAAGCCCCTGAACGTGCAATTCCAGGCGCCCATCGAGTTGGCAATGATGACTCAGGTCGAATGGGGACAGGGCATGAGCAAGGCATTGTCCGAGCTGTATCCGGGCATTGACCTGAGTCGTTGCGATTTTGATAACCACGGTGAGCAGTGGTTTTCCCCGCACAACGTCAACCAGCACATGTTCGAGCTGTTTCATGAGGTCAAAGCGGCCGGCCTGAAGGCGTGCATCCTCACCAATAACGTCGTGGAGTGGGAAACGCCTTGGCGGCGTATGGTGGGCCTGGATGATGTGGCTGACAGCATCGTCGATTCCTGCAAGGTAAAACTGCGCAAGCCTGACCCGAAGATCTTCGCGCTGGCGGCCGAGCAGATCGGCGTACCCGCTGACGCCTGCGTGCTGATCGACGATGTCGAAGAAAACTGCGACGCCGCGCGAGCCGCCGGTTGGCACGCCATTTTATTTGTCGACAGCCTTGAGACGCAGCAGGCTGTGCGGGCACTCATCGGCACGGAGCAACCCCGTGCACTGGCAGGTGCCCGATGAACATGCGTGTCCATCCCAGCGTGTTGGATATCCCCAACCTCGACGCCGCGCCCTATTACCAAACCGTGGGCTGGCAGGATCAATTGCCGCAAATCAGGTTGCCCAGCGGCCACGTCGCCACCCATCTGACCGGATACGCCGATTGCAAGGCGTTTCTGGCCGACCCGAGCATCAGTCGCACCCTATGTAACGTCGAAAACGGCCCGACCTTTCTCCCCGGCCCGACGCAGCCGGAGCTGTTGCTCAATCTGGACAACCCGGCGCACATGCGTTCGCGCGCGACCGTCGCGCGTGCGTTCAGCAAGCGTGGCCTGGAAAGCGTGCGCCAACACGTGACCACTATGACCGCCGACAGCATCGAGCAGATGCGCAGCGGTGTAACGCCGCCGGACTTGTTTGCCTCGGTGCTGGAGCGCCTGACTTCCTCGACGGTGTGTCACATTCTCGGCATCCCCGAAGAAGACCGGCAGTTGTTCCGGCCCTGGAGCCAAATGATCCAATCAGCACCGCCGGATGACATCGTCGGTATCGAAACGGCGGTCAACGCCAGCTTCGATTACATGATGGACTTCGTGCAGGGCCGCAGGCAGGCGCATCCGGACGGCTTCATTCGTCAATATGTCGACCAGCGCCACACCCTGGAAGACCCACTGAGCGATCGGGAGTTTGTAGGGGTTCTGTTGGGAATTCTGCTGGGGGGCGACCATAACGCTCTAAGCGTCATGACCAAGAGTCTCTATACGTTGCTGTGCGCGCCATCGCTGTGGCAGTACGTACGAGAGAAGCCCGATCAAGCGCCGCAGTTGATCGAAGAACTCATTCGGCTGATTCCCATCGGCAAGTTATCAGCGTTCCCCCGCATGACCACCCAAGCGCTGCACACCAGCCGCGGTGTGATCGCGGCGAACACTACGGTGTACGCCAACGTATTCCTCGCCAATCGCGACCCCAGCGTGTTCAACGCGCCGCTGCTGATCAACCCCGAGCGCCAGAATAAGGTCGCGCACATGCAGTTCGGCCACGGCATCCACAGCTGCATGGGGCCGGCGCTGGCACGCCTGGAAATCGCCACTGTGCTGTCCACCCTGGTACAGGCATTACCCAACCTGGAACTGGCCTGTGACCCGGCGTCGATCCGCTGGATCAACGGCACGGTATTGCGCCGCCCCGACGAACTGCCCGTGCGTTTTTGATGCTTTTTCAATAAGGGATAAGCCATGATCTTTAAACCGCTGATAAACGGATTTGCGCAGTTTTCGAACCAGATCGTTCTGAATGACCCTGAACAGTCCTACACCTACGCCCAACTGAGCGAAGAGATCAGTGCCCAACTGGATTGGCTGGCCGCCAATGGTGTGTCCAGGCAAGCGGTCGTATTCATGAGCGGCGATTTTTCGTTCGCGGGTATCGCGCTCTTTCTGGCGCTGTACCAGAACGGCCACATCATTGCGCTCAACACTGCTGAAAACCCGGCGGAAATTCAAAACAAGCAGGCAGCCGCAAACCCTGAGTTTGTGATCAATATCCAGACCCGCCAGATTCGCCCATGCATGCTTACTCAAGCGCCGGAAAACCCGATGATCGGCGAGCTTAAAAAGCAGGGGCACGCCGGCCTGATCCTGTTCAGCAGTGGCACCACCGGCACACCCAAGGCGATGCTGCATGACCTTGATCGACTGGTGGGCGAGTTTTCTGAAAAACGCTCTCGACGCCTCGATATCTTTCTGTTTTTGCTGTTTGACCATATCGGCGGCATCAATACGCTGTTGAACATATTGTCTATTGGCGGAACGGCAACGATTGCCGCCAGCAAAACCCCAGACACCGTTGCCCGGCTGATTGAAAAACATCGCATTACCGTGCTTCCGACCTCGCCGACATTCCTGAACCTGATGTTGATCAACCAGGTATTCGATACCTGCAACCTTAGTAGCCTGCGCATGATCACCTATGGCACGGAGCCGATGCCGGAGAGTTTGTTGCTCAAACTTCGCGAGCACCTGCCAAGGGTGAAGTTTTTGCAGACCTTCGGCACCAGCGAGACGGGTATCATCAACACCAGTTCGTTGTCGTCCGATAGCCTGTATATGCGCTTTCAGGAAGGCTCCAGTGAACACAAAGTCGTCGACGGCGAGCTCTGGCTGCGCAGTGCGACGCAAGTCATGGGCTACCTGAACCACTCGATGGACAGCTTCACCGAGGATGGCTGGTTCAAGACCGGCGACCTGGTGGAGGTCAATGCCGATGGCTACCTGAAGATCCTCGGCCGCAGCAAAGAGATCATTAACGTCGGTGGCGAGAAGGTTTACCCCGCAGAAGTGGAATCCGTGCTGCTACGCCATCCGCAGGTACGTGACTGCAAGGCGTACGGCGAGGCCAATGCCTTGACCGGGCAATTCGTTGCTGCGCACATCGTCCTCGATAGCGACTATGGAGACGCAACGGCGACCGTGCTGCGCGATATCCGGCAATTTGCCCGGCGACTGATGGATGCCTATAAGGTGCCGGTACGCTTGAAATCGGTAGAGGCGATCCAGTATTCGACGCGGTTCAAAAAGCTGTTGATTGACTGAGAAGTGGCGTGCCCTGAAGGCGCCATCAACCGCCTTCAGGGCTGCTCATCAGTTGCGCTTCACCTAGAAAATCAATGAATGCGCGGGTCTTGGGTGACAGCAAGCGGCTAGGTGACCAGACAATCCAGAAATCACCCTCCAGACTCAATTCCGGCAGCACCCTGATCAATTCCTGGCTGGCCAGGTATTCCTGAATGACGAAGTCAGGCAGGTAGGCGAGGCCCAGGCCATTGCGACACGCAGCGAGGACCGCTTCCACGCTGTTCATGACCATGGTGGTTTCCAGGCTGATCTTGACGGTATCGCCATTGACCTTCAGCCACCAGGGCTGGAGTTTTCCATTCGAAGGGAATTTATAGGCGATGCCTTTGTAATGCTGCAAGTCCTCGATGCTCTTTGCCATGCCGTAGCGCTGAAAATAATCGGGCGCTGCACACAAGACGAACCGGAACGTGCAGATTCTTTTTGCTGCAAGGCTGGAATCGGGCAGCTCGCCGCTTCGGATCACCGCATCAAAGGCTTCATCGACCACATCGACCAGCCGGTCGCTGAAATCCAGGTCCAGTTCGATTTCCGGATAGCGCTGATAAAACTCGCGCAACATGCCCGAGATCAGCCGATAGCCCACCGCTGGCAAACTGATTCGCAGACGCCCTCGAGGGCGGGTCTTGGAGTGGGAAAGCGCGGCCTCGGCATCCTGTAATTGCTGCAGCAAAGTGCGGCAACGACCAAAAAAGTCCAAGCCTTCGCTGGTCAGGCTGATTTGCCGGGTACTACGATGGAAAAGGCGCACGCCAATCCGCTCTTCAAGGCGGCTGACACTTTTCCCTACGGCAGAAGACGAGATACCCAGCGCTCTGCCCGCAAGGGTAAAACTTTGATTTTCTGCTGCCCGCACAAAAGCAATCAACCCGCTCAGATTATCCATATTCCGTGTCCGCAGGGGGGGGGGGGTGATAAAGGCAGAATTTTTGATGCTGCAAAAGTCGACGGGGCAAAAGGTAGGCACAGCTGCTTTTTTATTGGGCTTTGAGCAGCACTTTTCCCCGGATGTCGTCGACTTTTGAGTCTGACGTGGTGCCACATTCAGAGCAACTATTTTGTCGGTGGGTGCTGCGTAAGCATCTGGCTAACACACCTTCGATGCTGTTGTGTAAGCCGTAGATTTTCACGGCTTAGGGCTAACCTTTCCGAACTCCTGCGTAAAAAACAGTTTCCGGCCAGCCCTGCTTTCAAATGCTACATTCACGCTTTTCCTGGCAGGCCGTCTTCATGCACATCAATCCTGATCACTTCCTACAGACGGAGAATGGCCGCATTATTAATGCTGAGCTAAATAGACTGGCTTGGCAGAGAGCTCACCTTGCCCTATCAGAGGCTCTGCTAGTGACTCCCAAGCCGAGCGTGAATCGCTTATACAGGCTGCCAGGAAGCATGGGGTAGATGTGGTAGCTACTTGGTTCACTACTTCGCTGGAAGACTGTTTGGCACGTAATCAATTGCGCCCTGATGATGAGATGGTTCCTGAGAATGCCATTAGAAACGTTTTTAAAGCACTTCAGCCTCCACGCTTGAGCGAGGGTTTCACCGAAATTTTAGTCGTTGATGCACAGGCTAGCGCGAACGCTCATGCTTCGCCGGGCGTAGAAACAATTACTGCTCAGCAAAAGACACTTCATAAATGAACCGATAACTACAGGCGCCTTGACCTCAATCGAACTCCAGCCCTTGAGGGTGTCCTTCTTGGAAACTGAACGTCCAAGACAGGGTCCGTTTTTAGCCAAAAGCATCCTATCGAAATGAGTGCGGGTATTTCTCAGGCACAAAAAAAAGCCACTCATCTGAGTGGCTTTTTCTGAATCTTGGAGCGGGAAACGAGACTCGCACCTGGTGTCCGACCCATTGAAATCTAAAGGTTTTATTTTCTTTCCGATGCAGGAAATGACTTAATCCTGAACTTGTTTTTGAAGTGTTTCAAGGATTAAGAGGGAATTTATTCCAAGCTGAGGAATTCGCGCCTTCTGCCAATCACCAGAGATGAACCAGGTAACGTCGATGGGCAGATGATTTATTGGTGGGGCAAGCGCCCCCGCGAGGCTCTGAGGTCTTGGATGAACTGCCTGGCCGGATACTCAATGACCAAGGCTGGGCGCGTCAAACTCTGTCAGAAGCCATGAACATATAAACCAACCTGACGCTTACTTCCATCCGCCTCCCCGACAGGGCTTCCCGCACAGGGTACAGCACAGCAGCTCCTGCTTGGGTCGAAAGCCGGCAGAGTGCTCAGCTCAAGTGGCATAACCGAAATTTCGGGCGTCAAGACAGCTACTGGCATACGCTGCAGTTGTTCTGCCTTCCAGTCACCACCTTGATGCGTTAAGCGTATGAGCGCCCGGCGCAGCCTTGTGCGAATATGCCTTGAGTCGTCACAAGTCACATGATCTATTTCGACACGACAATTCGGAAGCGCATACTCATCAACGGGCAGGTTAGGAGTGACAATGGCAAAGGTCTTTTTTTCGTATTCTCACGATGACGAGCAATACCGTGATCAGTTAGAAAAACACCTGGCATCGTTACGCCATGAAAGGCTCATCGAGTCATGGCACGACAGGCGAATTCTGGCTGGACAGCATCTTGGAAATGAAATAGACCAACAAATCAATGCGGCCGACGTCATCCTGTTGCTCGTCAGCTCAAGCTTTCTCGATTCTCGCTACTGCTACTCCATCGAAATGGCACGAGCCTTGGAGCGAAATGCCGCAGGAGAAGCACAGATCATCCCAGTGATCGTCCGGCCCTGCGATTGGCATTCAACCCCGCTGGGCAATCTGCTCGCTGCACCCAAGGATGGCAAAGCCATCACAACGTGGCCGAATTACGACGAGGCCTACACCGATGTCGCGAGGCAGATCCGAGCTGTGGTGACACGCATGTCACCGTCAGTGACCTCGCCTACCCCGCTTGCCGTTCCAACTGCGCCCTATTTCTCAGCGTCGGTAGTTGCCTCCTCTCGCTCCAGCAACCTCGCCCTTAAAAAGACATTCAGTGAATTGGATGCTGATAGGTACTTGCAGGAATCGTTTGACTTCATCTCACGCTTTTTCGAAGGTTCGCTGCAGGAGCTGGAAGCTCGCAATGACGGGATCAGCTGTCAGTTTCGCCGCATCGACGGCAATACCTTCACCGGCGCGATCTATCGCCAGGGCAACAAAGCCAGCGAATGTTCCGTAACACTTGGCGGCATGGGCGGACGAAGTATTGAATTCTCCAGCAGTGCATCTGCTCGTGGTGGCTTTAACGAGATGCTTTCGGTGGATCATGATGATCAATCACTATTTCTTAAGTCACTGGGTATGGCTATGCATGTCTCACGCTCACAAAAACTGACTCAGGAAGGCGGTGCAGAACTGTTTTGGTCAATACTCATCGGACCGCTGCAGCGGTAACTTGCACACGAATTGGAGTGTGTGCACTGCATCAAAACACTCACGTTCAGTACGGGCTCCAGCGTGAGTTCGAACGTTAAACGCGTTAAAGGAAGCCCCGAAGCGATAATACAGCGTAGCTCGCCCTTAGTTCGTAGGCACCTCCAAGTCTCAAAGGCGAAAGATGCTTTTCCGGGCAACAGGCATTGCGCACGAGTCAACGCTGATCCCGGGGGTCGATACCCTTCCCGCCCAGCTCGTACGCCGACGGACTCTCGATCAAGTTGCATAAAGCACCCAGTGAAACAAGCGCCTAGTCAGAAGCGCTCTCTCAACACAACTTTTCGTAACAGCGCACTGGCAAATGGGCGCATTGAGCAATACCCTGCCCGTACCGCCCCAACGTTACGAGCTGAAACATGTCAGGGATTGCCATATTTGAAAGCCCACGTTGGCTACGAGATCTTCTCCGCTTCTTGCCGCTGAAGAGCCAATTCGTTCTGTCAGGAAACATCCGCGACCTGCAGGCCAGTGAAGTCGCGCCCGGCACGGTGACTGCGCAGAGCTTCAACCAAACTCTCTGTAATGCCTTGCTCGATGCCGGCTACACCCAGGTCATCGCCTGGGATCCCGTGTCCGGTTTCCGGGCAGTCGACAAACCCGGCTCCGCCCCTGAAGCCGGCCAGACGTTGCTTCAGGAACTTGGCCTGACGCCGGTAAATGGCGCAGCACCCGCAGGTATCGATCTGCTGGGCGCCACCCTACCACGGCTGGTGGGTCGTGCTGGCGAACCTATCGCGCTGATCATCGATTTCGCATCACGCCTAGTGGTTCGCAACGACTCCCTCAGCGCTGCTGAACACCAGCTCTTCACCCAGGCCCTGGTGCAATCCCATCAGGCTCGCAGCCGTCCGGCCACAGAGTTGCGCAAACCGTTCTTCAACACCGTGCTATGGCTGGTGGAAAAAGAAGGCGATTTGCCCGACTGGTTGCTAGTCGATAACCCGCGCCTGCGTCACATTCCCGTGTCCAAACCCGATCAATTGTCCCGCCGTGCATTGGCACCAGCATTGCTCAAAGGGCTCAGTGGCAGCCAGGGCGCCAGCGAAGTGGTCATGCATCAGGCTGTGGAAGCCTTCGTTCAGAACACTGAGGGATTGCTGCTGCTTGATCTCAGCGCCATTGCGCAGCTGGCGCGGGTCGAGGGTGTAGCCATGGAGCAGATTGCCGATGCGGTGCGCCGCTACAAGATCGGTGTCACCGAGGACCCGTGGCTGAAGATCGACCGTCAGCGTATACGGCATGCGGATGCGCTCGTCCACCAGCGAGTCAAAGGCCAGGAGCATGCAGTGACGCACATGCTCGACATCGTCAAGCGTGCGATGACAGGCGTCGGCGCCAGTCGCAAGGGCAACCGTCCACGGGGCGTTGCCTTTCTCGCGGGGCCGACCGGCGTGGGCAAGACCGAACTCGCCAAAACTATTACCAGCCTGCTGTTCGGCGACGAAAGTGCATATATCCGCTTCGACATGTCGGAGTTCAGCACCGAACATGCCGATCAACGACTTATTGGCGCACCGCCCGGCTACGTCGGCTATGACGTCGGCGGTGAACTGACCAATGCGATCCGCGAAAAGCCGTTCAGCGTGGTGTTATTCGATGAAATCGAAAAAGCCCACCCACGGATTCTCGACAAGTTCCTGCAGATCCTCGACGACGGAGTGCTGACTTCAGGCCGCGGTGATCGGGTGTACTTTTCGGAGGCCCTGATCGTGTTCACTTCCAACCTGGGGATCTATCGCCAGGGCGACAATGGCGAACGCGTTGCCAACGTCCTGCCGGGCGAAGCCTTCGACCAAGTCCAGGACAAGGTGAGCAGCGAGATCGACCGGTATTTCAAGCTGGTGCTCAACCGACCGGAAATCCTCAATCGAATCGGCGAGAACATCATCGTCTTCGACTTTATTCGAGAAGGCGTTGCCGTGCAGATCTTCGAACAGATGGTCAACGCCACCTTCGACGACCTTCAAGGACAGAACCTGTTTATCGAATTGGCCCCCCAGGCACGCCAGACACTGCACGACCTCTGTCTGCAGGACCTGTCCAACGGTGGCCGGGGCATTCGTAACCAGTTAGAGGCACGCCTGCTCAATCCCCTGTCGCGGGCACTGTTCGATCAGGACGCGCAACCGGGCGAGCACTTCACGATCACCGAGTTGGACATCACCGGACTGAAAATGGAACGCCGCTGAACATGGACCTTAGCCTGTCGCGCATGCATTTTCCGGTCACTACCCTCGGCCCGGGGCGGCGTATTGGTATCTGGTTCCAAGGCTGTAGCATCCGCTGTCCAGGCTGCATCTCTGCCGATACTTGGGGCACCGGGCACCGACGATTGTCGCTGGAAAAACTGCTTGAACATATAACCCCCTGGCTGCACGAGGCCGAAGGAATCACCATTTCCGGAGGGGAACCGTTCGACCAATTCGCCGCCCTGCGATCACTGCTCGAAGGCCTGCGTCGGCTCAGCGAACTCGACATCCTGGTCTATAGTGGCTACTCCCTGGAGCAACTCGACGAGCCGTTGTTCCAGACCGAGGGCTTGATAGATGCCTTGATCAGCGACCCCTATATCGAAGCACTCAGTCAGACCATGGCCTTGCGCGGCAGTGACAATCAACGCCTGAGTCTGCTCACGCCGCTGGGCCGGGCACGCTTGGGTCATTACGAACGCCTGCTCGAACCCACCGACAAGGCACTCGATTTGATGTTTGACGAAAGTGGCAGCGTCTGGATGGCCGGCATCCCACGACGTGACGACCTATTGCGCTTACGTGATCTGCTGCATGAACAAGGCCATCATTTACAGATCAGCGCACACGCGTCGCGACGCCGCTGAGTGGAGCAACCCTCATGATACGTTTCTGCCCCAACTGCAAAACCGAACGCGCCCTCCAGGAAATGTTCTGCGAAGGGCTCATTCAGGAACGACCCTGCGGCTGGGACCTCGCTGGCGAACCCATTCATGCCGCCGGTTGGCGGCCGCAAGCTGTCGTCACTGAGGAGCCCCTCCCGCAGGTCAGCCCGACTCAGGGGAATGCCCCTGATCTGCTCTGCGAAAATGGTCACCCGATGGTCGATGGCGACCTGATGTGCCTTGAATGTGGCAGCTCACCTGCGCAAGCAACGTACGAAGCCCAGCAAGACAGCAGCGAACCAGAGGCCCCCACCCAGACCCTGATCGATGGCTGGCGCCTGATCCGTCAGATCAGCATCACCGACGGTGTGCGAGAACGATACCTCGCCGAGCACGAGGAAACCGCACAACAGGCGGTCCTGACCCTGTATCGACCCGGCGCCGAACCGGACCCGGCGATCTATGATGTGATCCGTCGACTGCCACGCGAACACGTACCCGAAATCATTGCCACCGGCCGCTGGGATGACCGTGCCTTTGAGGTCATTGAAGAACTCACCGGCGGGACCCTGGCAGAACTTGGCAGCGTAATTCGTGACAGCGCCAGCGTGCACCATGTGGTCAACGAACTGGGCCTCGCGCTGCATGCTTTCAACGAGGCCGGCCTGCGCCATCGTGACCTGCGCCCAGCCAGCCTGCTGGTACGTTCCCGCGAACCGCTGGACCTGGTCATCAGCGGCTTCGGCTCGGCACGCCTGTCCGAGTTCGACCTGGACATCGTGTCGCCACTGGAAACCAGCCGTTACATGGCGCCCGAAGCCATCGCGGGCGGCGTTGCGGCTGCCTCGGACTGGTGGAGCCTGGGTATGATCCTGCTTGAGCAACTGACCCAGGGCGCCTGCTTCGACGGCATCAACGCCAATGCATTTCTTATTCACGTGCTGGCCAACGGAGTACCGATCCCCGACGACCTCGACCCGCGCCTGAACCTGCTGCTGCGAGGTCTGCTGGCACGCGACCGTCATCAGCGCTGGCAATGGCAGCAGGTCGAAGGCTGGCTCAACGGAATTGCGGTCGAGGCTCCGGCCTCTTCCGTCCAGCAAACGGACGACGGTGAAGGCGCCACCCTACTGCTGGGCGATCGCCGCTTCCACAAGCCCGGCGTATTCGCCCTGGCGGCAGCCCAGGCGGATAATTGGCAACAGGCTCTGGACCATTTGCTGCGCGGTGTGATCGTGACCTGGGCCGAGCAGGTCAGTCTCGCCCCTTCTGTGGTCGCCGGCTTGCGTCAGGTCGTTCAGCACGAAGGGATTGAGGACGACTTCCGTCTAATGCTGGCGCTGAGAATCCTGAATTCGGAAATCCCGTTGATTCATCGTGGCGACATCGTCACACCAGGATGGCTACTGGAGCACCCACTGGAAGGCTATCGCCTGATCAGCGGGTCGGTCCCGGACCTGCTTGAGCAATTGCAGACCGACAACTGGCTGTCGCGTCTCAAGTCTCGCGCCGAAAACGTACGTCAGCGTGCCCTGCACCAACACATCGAGTTGGTCGAAGAGCAACTGCGGATATTCCTGCTATCGACCTCGCGAGCCAAGCTGTCCACGCAATGGCAAGAGCGCCAACGCCTGTTTCCAGACACCGACCATTCGGGACTGAGCTCTCTGTCGGAGCGCCGGGTGATCGCCGAAGAAGACCTGATCGTGCTGCTCAGCGCGGCGATCAGTCAGTTCCGTTCGGGGGCCTCAATCGTAGAGGCCGCCGCCGAGCTGGCCAGGGCTGCCGATGTCGGTTGGTTCGACTCCGAAGCGGCAACCCGACTGCTGTTGCATTCACGACTTGAGCTGTACCGAAGTGTCGATGAGCGCATCCAAGGCTTTGCCCGTTGTGGCGTGCCGGTAGTGGACGAGTGGGCCGAGCAGTTCCGCCTGGAGCGACGTATGCCGTTGGCTCAGGCACTGGTGTTGCTGGCGATTCCGTCCAGTCATTGGCTGGAACCACAGAAACAGCAGTACGTCTCACAGATCCTCGACTTCTTCGAGAAGAAGGTGGTGACCGCAGTGATGCGCGGGCCACTGGTGCGTATGAGCATCGGCAAGACCACCGCACGGGTCGACATCAGTGAACTGAACAGCGAGCGCAGTCCGGCCGCGGCTTTGCTCGATCACCTGCTGCAACGTAATGCCCGGGCAGTGAACCTAGACCCAGAGAGTTTTCAGCTCAACGGCCAGCTGGAATCGCGCCTGCATGCCCTGTACCGGCAAAGCGCGCTGTACAAACGCGACACCGGCATCGACGGCCTGTACCTGGGCTTCCCTTTCCTGCTCAATCGCGACCCTCGCGGCACCACGCGTACGCGTATTATCCCGCTGCTGCTGTGGCCGGTGAAGCTGCTACTGGAGCTGGGCTCTCGTGGTCACGCCGCCTTGGCGTTCGACAGTGAGCGCGAGGAAGTGCGGCTCAACCCCGCGCTGGAAAGCGTGCTCGGCGCCGAAACATGCAAACGCTGGCGCAAGACCGCCGATGAACTGCTGGGCCGCTCGTCAATTCGTGCGGCGGATGTGATGGATGCCTTCGGCATGCTCGCCACCATTCGCTCACGCGCCCTTGGCAACCTGCCCGCCAGCACCGTGGAGATCGCGCCCTACCAAGACGAGCTGGACTGCGCGGCGGTGCTGTTTCACGTGACCTTCATGGGGCAAGCCATCGGAGAAGACCTGCGCCAACTGAAAACTCTGTCCCCCGCCGGTACCGGTCTGGAAACGGCGTTGCGCCTCAAGACTGCCGACGAAACCGGGCCCGAGGCACCGCCAGGCGAGCTGCAACGCTACTTCACCGTGGCCAGCGATCCCTCCCAGGAAGCGGCCGTGATCCAGGCCCGACAAAGCCCGGGACTGCTGGTCGAGGGACCGCCCGGAACCGGCAAGAGCCAGACCATCGTCAATATGGTCGCCGACGCCATCGGCCGCCAGCGCAGCTTGCTTATCGTCTGCCAGAAGCATGCGGCGCTTGAAGTGGTGTACAAACGCCTGGTCGCCGAAGGCCTTGGCCAACGCATCGTCATGCTCAATGACGTCAACCGCGACCGAGAACCCGTCATCCGCGGTATTCGAGAACAACTGGAAAGCCTGTTCACGAACGGCAGCCAGGCGCAGGGCTGGCAGCGCCAGCGCGAACAGGTCGCGGCTCGCATCGAGGCCCTGGAGGGTGAGCTCGACCGCTTCCACCAAAGCCTGCATCGCCTGGATGAAAATACCGGCCTCAGTTATCGCAGGCTGCTCGGCGAGCTGATTGAATTGGAATCCGGCCCTGCCCCGCTCGAGTTTCCGGCCCTGCGCCAACGCCTGGCCTCCCTGGACCTCGCTAGCCTGACCCGCTTGGAAGAAAGCTGCGCCCCTCTGATTCGCCTGTGGTTGCCCGCACGCTACGAAGGCAGTCCATTGGCCCAGTTACAGTCGTTCGCCGCCGACCGGGCGACTTTGCAGACCTTCACCGACAATCTGCGCAGTTTCACTCAGGCCGAAAACAACCGTCAGGCCACGTTGCAAGCACACCCCGCCAGCTTCGAGATCGACGACCCCACGCCGTACCGCCACTGGATGACGACCCATGTCACGACCCTGCTCGGTCTGAAGCAAGAGCAACGTCTGCGTCTTGCGCGCTGGCTGCCGCTATTCCGTAGTCGCGAAGAGGGCCTGCTCCCACGGGGCGAGTCGATTCTCGGTGAACTGCAGCAACTGGATCAGCAACTCGGCCAACTGGATCAGGACCACTACGTCCCCGCCTTGTCACCGGCACTCTGCCTGCTCGAAAACAAGGTCCTCAGGCATCTGGATCAAGACTGTACCAAGGTTATGGCTGCCCGATCCTGGTTGGCGAACATCAATCCGCTGCACCTACTGCGGCGCAAGCGACTGCGCAACTTCCTTCAGGGCCAGGGGGAAAGCCGTGTTATTGAAGCACTACCAACCCTACAGGCAGCCATACACCTTGAAAGCCAGTGGCGACCATTGCGCGCCGAGCTGAGTACCCTGCACCAGGCGTTGGAACTGGAAGCCGTGAGTAAGCAGGCCTGCCTGGAATTGATCAGCTTCGTGAAAAGCGACATCCGCCACCTGCTGGAAATCCAGGCACTGGCGCTGGCCTTGGCGCAATCGCCTCGCTCCCGGCAGGCCGACGAGGCGGCCCTCGCTGGTGACAAACAGCACCTCGAGGCGCTGCTCAGCGATCTTGATGCTTCGCTCATGCGCCATGGCGTACGCCAATCCAGCCTCGAACAACTCAAGACTCTCAGCGACTGGCTGGGGGATGAGTTGGTGCGACAACTGCAGCACGCCGTCGAACACAACCTGAGCAATCAACTGAGCCTTGATCGTCTGCATGAGGCACTGCCCTTCCTGGCAGCCTATCAATCATTCCGCGGGCGCGCCGGTCAGTTGACGACAGCCGACCTAGAATTGCTCGCACTGCTGCGCCAACGCCAGGAGCAGTTGGACAGCATTGCACCCGAGCAACTTGAAGCCGAAGTGCGGCGCCTACTCAACCGCGAAGCCCGACTGGGCTGGAAACACCGCGTAGAGCAAACCAATCCCGAACTGCTGCTCAGCCAGGACGAAGCCCGCGCCAAAGTCGGCAGCCTCGCGCAAGCCGACGCACAGATGCGGCTGCTCAATCGTGAGCTGCTGGCCAAAGGCATCAACCTCGATAACCTGGGCAATCGCAAACAATGGGAGGATGTTACCCGCCTGACTGGCAAACGCTCGCGGCGCCTGCGTGAATTCATCGAACTGGGTAGTAACCTCGGTTTGATGAGCCTGCGTCCGGTGTGGCTGATGAACCCGGACGTCGCCAGTCGTGTACTGCCGCTCAAGGCAGGCCTGTTCGATACTGTCATCTATGACGAAGCCTCGCAGATGCCGGTTGAGTTCGCCCTGCCGACCCTGTTCCGCGGTCAGGTCACTGTTGTCAGCGGCGATGAGAAGCAAATGCCGCCGACGGCATTCTTTTCCAGTCGCATCGAAAGCGACGAAGCCGAAGTGTTTGACGGCGACGAACCTGATGAAGACGCGGATGAGGAACAGCGCGAAGCGTTCGAAGACACTTGGAACCGTCGTGAGATCAAGGATTGCCCCGACCTGCTGCAACTCGCGCGCAACGCCCTGCCCAGCACCACATTGCAGATCCACTACCGTTCGGCCTACCGTGAACTGATCGGCTTTTCCAATGCCTCGTTCTATGGCAATCGCCTGAACGTTCCGGTCCGTCACCCGCAGGCGAACATCCAGCGCATTAAGCCGCTGGAGCTGATCCAGGTCGGCGGGCTGTATCAGAACCAGAGTAATGCCCAGGAAGCCGAACGGGTCGTCGAGTACCTGAGCGAATTGTGGCAGAAGCCCTACGACCAGCGCCCTTCGGTAGGTGTCGTCACCTTCAACCGCAAGCAGGCTGACCTCATCGAGGAGCACTTGGAGCAGCGTGCAGAGCAGGATGAACTGTTCCGCGCCGCCTACGCCCAGGAGCGCGAGCGCAGCGAAGACGGCGAGGACATGTCGGTGTTCGTCAAGAACGTGGAGAACGTGCAGGGGGATGAACGCGACATCATCGTCTTCTCCTCCACCTTCGGGCGCAACAGCCAAGGCACATTCCGCCGTAGCTTCGGCGTACTGGGGCAGACGGGGGGCGAACGACGCCTGAACGTGGCGGTGACCCGCGCGCGGCGCAAGGTGGTGATGATCACGTCGATGCCAATCGCCGATATCTCGGACATGCTAAACACGCACCGCGCCCCCAACAGCCCGAGAGACTATCTGCAAGGCTATCTGGAATATGCTCGCGCGCTCTCCTCGGGCGAGTTCAGCAACAGCACCAAGTTGCTGGAGCGCCTGCAGACCGACCGCAGCAGCAGCCAGCGTCGTGAGCAAGGTCAGCAAAGTGATGGTTTTGTCAGGCTGGTCGGTGAATTCATTCATTCCCTGGGATGGCAGGCGGCTCCCGCCAGTGAAGGCGACGCTTTCGGGCTCGATTTCGCCATCGAGAATCCAGACACGGGCCTGTACGCAATAGGCATCGAGTGCGATGCGCCTTGCCATAATCTGTTGGAACGTGCCCGCGCCCGGGAAATTTGGCGCCCGTCCGTGCTGCACCGCGCCATCCCGCACATCCATCGTGTGTCGTCGCAAGCCTGGTATCACAGCGGCGACAGCGAACGCTCACGACTGCGTGAAGCAATCAAACACGCCATGCAAGTCGAGCAGCCGCTGCAACCCAGCCCTACTTCAGTTGATACGGAAATCTGCCAATGAGTGGTCCCAAGGTCGTTCGCATTGTTACCCGCGAAGAAATCATCGCCATTTGTGAAGGCCACCTGCAACGCCTGGAGCGCGCTGTCAATCGCTGGCAAACACAGGCCACAAGGCTTGGTGAGCTCAGTGAACACGAGCGCTCCGCCTCCCTGGAGCGACACGCTCGCCTTCGCGCTCTGCTGGCAGAAGACCAATTGGCGGAACTGCAGAAGGCCGTACCAGTGGAAATCGAGCACCTGCGCCGTGATCTGGAGAACCGCGAAGAACGCGCGATCATTCGTGCCGCCGAGCGACGCCAACGCGACCGACGCGTCCAGGAAAACGCAAAAACCCTGCTTGACGCTTTGCAAACCAACCCCGAAAGCGTCGATCAAGCCTTGCTGGAGCCCCTCTCACGATTGGCCAGCGGCGCCAGTCGTGAAGATGCCGAACGTCTGCTGGCCGAGGGTTTCGCCCACTTGAGCAAGGCAAACGAGGAGCCAACCCTGAGCGATACCCAACGCGCCCTGGCGCAGCAACTCAAGGTCGACGAACCCGAGGTTTCGCTGCGCGAATGGATTGCGGCCCGGGAACCGGATGCAACGCGCGACGTACGGCTGCTACGCATTGACCGCCACATCGTGGAGCTGCAACTGTTGCAAGGCCCTGAATGTGCCGCGCCGTTCCTCTTGGCACTGGAAAGAGCTGAAACGGAAACCGATGCTAAGCGACGCAACCTGCTGCTTGACAGCCTAGTACTCGACCTCGCCGCGTCCACCCGAAACTTCCGACGCCAACGCGAGTGTCTCGAACAACTGCAGGATCTGGCCAGCGAAGTCAAAACCTACACAGGCATCGAACACGCGACCCTGCTCGATCATATTGGCGCTTTTACAACCGACACCGAGCTTTCGATAACTACCGGACTGATCGAGCAGTGTAAAGCGCTTATCGCTTCCCACTTACAGGACCAGGCCGCCCTCGCCCGCCGCGAAGCCGTGCTCAGCGGCTTGGCCAGCCTCGGCTACGAAGTGCGCGAAGGCATGGCGACTGCCTGGGCAGAAACCGGCAAGGTCGTACTGCGCAAAGCCGCTACCCCCGGTTATGGAGTGGAAGTGGGTGGAAAAGCCGACAATGGCCGCCTGCAGGTTCGCGCTGTAGCCCTCAGCAGCGATCGCGATAGGGCACGGGATCGCGACATTGAAACCATCTGGTGCGGCGAATTCCAGCGACTGCAGGACTTATTGAAAGACAAAGGCAGCGAGTTACTCATCGAGCGTGCGCTTTCGGTAGGCGAAGTCCCACTTAAAGAAACGAATATTTCCGAGCCGGGCGTAGAAACAATTACTGCTCAGCAAAAGACACTTCATAAATGAACCGATAACTACAGGCGCCTTGACCTCAATCGAACTCCAGCCCTTGAGGGTGTCCTTCTTGGAAACTGAACGTCCAAGACAGGGTCCGTTTTTAGCCAAAAGCATCCTATCGAAATGAGTGCGGGTATTTCTCAGGCACAAAAAAAAGCCACTCATCTGAGTGGCTTTTTCTGAATCTTGGAGCGGGAAACGAGACTCGAACTCGCGACCCCGACCTTGGCAAGGTCGTGCTCTACCAACTGAGCTATTCCCGCTTGGTGATGCGCATTCTATAGAATCCTCAGCACCCGTCAACCCCTTGATTCAAAAAAGTTTTATTTCTTTTCAACGGTGGTGCGCAGATGCGGCCAGGCGGCGCGCAGATATTGGAGCATCGACCACAGGGTCAGGCCTGCGGCGATCAGCAGCAAGGCGTAGCCAGTGAGGACCCAGAACGAGAAGTCCGATGGGTTGGCCAGCAGGATGACCAGCGCAAGCATTTGCGCGGCGGTCTTCCATTTACCCATGTTAGACACGGCCACGTGGGCACGGGCGCCGATTTCGGCCATCCATTCGCGCAGGGCCGAGACGACGATCTCGCGACCGATGATCACCGCTGCCGGCAGGGTCAGCCACAGGTTGCCATGTTCCTGCACCAGCAAAACCAGGGCCACGGCCACCATCAGTTTGTCAGCCACGGGGTCTAGGAACGCGCCGAAGGGCGTGCTCTGTTCCAGGCGACGAGCCAGGTAGCCGTCGAGCCAGTCGGTGGCGGCCGCGAAGGCAAACACTGAACTGGAGGCCAAATAACTCCATTCGTACGGTAAATAGAACAACAAAATGAAAATCGGGATAAGCAGGACGCGTAGAACGGTAATCAGATTAGGGATATTCATCGGCACAACTGGCTACGAGGTGGAAAGGCATTCTATTCGCTGTGCAGGCTTGCATAAATCAACTCAGCGAGCTTTTTACTGATACCCGGTGCTTTGGCTATCTCGTCAATGCTGGCACGGGACAGCTCCTGCAAGCCACCAAAATGTTTAAGCAAGTCGCGACGTCGCGTCGGACCGACCCCTGCCACCCCTTCCAGGGTTGAGGTTCGCCGGGTTTTACCACGGCGGGCGCGGTGGCCGGTAATGGCGAAACGGTGGGCTTCGTCACGAATCTGCTGGATCAAATGCAGCGCGGGTGAGTCGCCCTTCAAAGTGAACTCATGGGCGGCATCATTCAAGTACAACGTCTCGAAGCCGGCCTTGCGCGTGGCGCCCTTGGCCACGCCAAGCAGGATCAGGTCAGGCACCGCCAGCTCGTTGAGCACATCCCGGGCCATGGACAGCTGGCCCTTGCCGCCGTCGACCAAGAGAATGTCCGGCAACTTGCCCTCCCCATCCTTCAACTTGCTGAAGCGCCGCGTGAGGGCCTGGTGCATGGCGGCATAGTCATCGCCCGCGGTGACGCCTTCGATGTTGTAGCGCCGATAATCGGACTTGATCGGCCCTTCTGGCCCGAACACCACGCAGGAGGCCACCGTGGCCTCGCCGCTGGAATGGCTGATGTCGTAGCACTCCAGGCGCTGGGGCGGCTCTTCCAGGTTAAGGACTTCGGCCAGGGCGTCAAAGCGTGCGGCGACGTGCTGGCGGTTAGCCAGGCGCGCGCTCAGGGCCTGTTCGGCGTTGGTCACCGCCAGTTGCTGCCAGCGTGCGCGGGTGCCGCGTACGCGGTGGCTGATGTCCAGCTCGCGACCGCGCAATTCGTGGATCGCTTCGATCAACGTGGGGAAGTCTTCGTGCACCACGTTGACGATCAGCTCCGACGGCAGGTCGCGCTCGGGGCTGCTCACGTAGTACTGGCCCAGGAAAGCGGCCATGACTTCGGCGACTTCCTCATCAATACCGGTCTGCGGAAAGAAGTTCTTGCTGCCCAGCACCCGCCCACCGCGCACGCTGATCAGGTGCACACAGGCACCACCTGGGTTGACGAAGGCCGCGATCACATCGACGTCGCCAGTGCCGCCTTCCATGCTTTGCTGGTCCTGAACACGGCGCAGCAGCGAAATCTGGTCGCGTAGCTCGGCGGCCCGCTCAAAATCCAGGGTGCTGGCAGCCTGCTCCATGGCTGCAGAGAGCTCATCGGTGAGCGCATTGCTGCGTCCTTCTAGGAACATCACCGAATGGCGCACATCCTCGGCGTACTCCGCCGGCTCAACCAAGCCCACGCAAGGCGCCTTGCAGCGTTTGATCTGATACTGCAGGCAAGGCCGTGTGCGGTTCTTGTAGAAACTGTCTTCGCACTGGCGCACAAAAAAGGTTTTTTGCAGCAGGCTCAGGCTTTCCCGAATGGCCCCGGCGCTGGGATAAGGACCGAAGTACTTGCCCTTCGCCTTCTTTGCCCCACGGTGAATGCTCAGGCGTGGGAAGTTGCCGTCGGATAAGAACACATAGGGATAGGATTTATCGTCACGCAGCAGAATGTTGTAGGGCGGCCGCCATTCCTTGATCAGCGTCTGCTCAAGCAGCAGCGCTTCGGTTTCATTGGCGGTGATGGTGGTTTCGACCTGGGCAATGCGCCCCACCAGCGCGGCGGTTTTCGGCGCGAGACCGGTCTTGCGAAAGTAGCTCGCCAGACGGCTCTTCAGGTTTTTGGCTTTACCGACATAAAGCAGGCGTGCCTCGCTGTCGAACATGCGGTACACGCCAGGGCGGCCACTGCAGGTCGAGAGAAAGGCACTCGGATCAAACGGTGTGCTCATGTCAGGCGCTGGCGTCCACCATGCCGTGGCGCACCGCGAGCAGGGTCAATTCAACATCACTGCTGATGGCGAGCTTCTCGAAAATACGATAGCGGTAGGTGTTGACGGTCTTGGGTGACAGGCACAGCTTGTCGGAGATCGTCTGCACCTTCTGGCAACCGACAATCATCAAGGCGATCTGGATTTCCCGCTCAGACAGGGCATCAAACGGCGAGTCACTGACTGGCTGGAAGGATTTGATGGCCAATTGCTGGGCAATCTGCGGGCTGATGTATCGCTGGCCGGCAAACACCAGGCGAATGGCTTGAACCATTTCCGCCAGGCCAGCCCCCTTAGTGAGGTACCCCGCAGCCCCTGCCTGCAGCAGACGTGTCGGAAACGGGTCTTCCTCGCACACGGTCACCACCACGACTTTGATGTCCGGATGGCTGCGCAGCAATTTGGTCGTCGCGCCAAGACCGCCGATCCCAGGCATCTTGACGTCCATCAACACCACATCGGGTTTCAACTCCCGGGCCTTGATCAGGGATTCCTCTCCTGACTCGGCCTGACCGACTACTTGCAGGCCATCGATGTCAGCCAGCATTCGTGTAATGCCTGTACGAACGAGATCATGGTCATCGACTACTAGCACCCTAATCAAGCAGACACCTCGCGAAATGGTCTTATAGGTTGCTGAACACCTTAGCAAAAAACCGAGGCGCAGACCTAATTGCACGCGTCATATATAGAGAGATTGACTAAGCGACAGCCACCCGCCGGGCGGCGGATGGCCCAATTTGCTGGGCAAAGCGTCAGGAATCCTGGGGCTGTGGCTTGGCTTTTCCATTCATCGCAACCGAATGCTCGGCTAACGTTGAGGTCAGGCGTCGGATTGCAGCCTGGTCTTCCTTGAACATTGCACGGTAGTCCCCGAGGACTTTTTCTTCGATCTGGCTCAGGTTTTCCAGTTGAATCGGCGTGGCTGCGCCGGTCAATACGTACAACACATCTACACCTTTTTCGGCGACACGAGACAAGTAATCTGCTTTAGGCGCACGTCCTCCACTTTCATATTTACCTTGCGCGTTGGCTTCAACGCCTCCGATCTCACCAAATACTTTTTGCGACAGGCCAAGTCGCTCCCTTTCTTGCCGTAAACGCGAACCGATTCCACTCATTTGGATGTATGATCCTATTTGGCACACCCCAAGAGGTGACACACTCATCTCTTATTAAACAAACTTGAACGGTTTTGAACTATGCCCGGAATCCGTACCGCTGCACAAGCCAAGGCCTGGCTGGAACATCAAGGCAAGTCAGTTCAAGCGTTCGCCCGCGAACACGGCGTTGATCCGGCGACCACCTATCAAGTGCTCGCTGGGCGCAAAAAGGGACGGCGTGGGGAGGCCCATAAGGTAGCGGTCCTTTTGGGCATGAAAGAAGGGATCATCCTTGCTGAGGCGAAAGGCCTGAACACGGATCAGGAGATAGGCTCCTGAAACCAGTATGCGCTTATAAGAACGTGATGCCTGTTTAGCTTGAGCGACAAACACGCTCCATTCGCCAGAAGCAGTCTTCCTCACCAACAATGCTGAGCCCCATGCGCTGATAGAGCCTTCTGGCCGGGTTAGTCTTGAATACGGTCAAACGCAACAGTCCCAACGCTTGCGCCTTCAGCGCCATCTGTTCCAGCACCCAGCTACCCGCGCCCAATCCGCGATACGCCTCAAGCATATGCAACTCGCGAATATAAAGAGCCCGGCTGTCGCGACTCAGACTGATAAAACCCAAGACCCTGTCGTCGCGGCAAATCAGCCAGTTTTCCCGACCGGCCCAGGCAGTATCGAAGCCCTCGTTAGACCACCACAACCCGTACTGCACGTAGTAGCGAGCCATGGCCTCGTGTGTCAACTTGCGCGCAAATGGCAGGTCCTGGTCCGTCGCCGCGCGTAGGTGAAATGCCATTTAGACAGCCATCACTTGGCCAGCCCAACGCCCACCCTCGCGACGGGCAATCAGCAACGCATCGCCCACGCCAGGTACAGCGGCAAGCAGACTGCCATCGGCGGCCCAGATCGCACTGCGGCCAGCGCAAGTCCAACCGCCCGAAGGGCCACCATGATTGGCCATCAGCACCAGCAGGCCATGTTCAGCGGCGTAGCCTTGGAGCAACGCACTGTCCGTGGCGTAACCGCCCTCACTGATCAGCACCCCGGCGGCATACACCGTAGCGCCCGCTTGCGCCGCAGCACGGGGATGACTGGCGTGGGAAAAATCGGCACACACCGCCAGTGCAATCCGGTCATCTCCCCACTCAAGGGCCGCACCGCCCTGCCCCGCGACGAATGCTACCTCCTCGCCGGCATGCAAATGCTGCTTGGTGTAGACCGCCAGTGAGCCATCCGCACCCAGCACCAGCGCACCGATCAACACACCCGCCTGGGGGGTGAGTCGGATCGGCATCCCCACCACCGCTGTCATTCGCAGTTCTCGCGCCATCTCGCGCAAGGGCGCCAGCATCTTGTCTTCTGGCGCAATCGCCAATTCAGCGGCCAGCGATGACTCATACCCCGTCAACGACAATTCGGGGAACACCAGTAATTGCACACCCTGTTGCGCCGCCACACGCATAAATGCGAGGTGCCGTTCGATATTGGCAGGGACATCGCCCGCGATAGAAATGGATTGAGCCGCAGCAAGGGTGAAGGCAGTCATGGTCGCGTCCAAGCAATCAGTAGCAAAGTGCAACCAGCATATCGGCACTCACCCCATAGCCGTAAGTACCCCACCGCAATAGAAATTACTGATTGAATCTGCCTGCGTGCCTCTAGTAAGCTCCCCCCATCATTTGGAGACACACCATGTTGCAACTCACCCACCCTCAGGTTTGCCCTGCTGCCAGCGCCCAGCGCTCGGTGTCGGCTACCCGTGTGAACGGTTCGAGCACACTGGTCAGCTTTTATTTTGGGTATTGGTTTAGCCACTGGCGCGCCTGATACCTGAAATCGGCGCCCACTACTCAAGGGGTCGCCTACCAGAGAAATTTAACCCCCGGTCGGCCCCCCGACCGGGGGTTTTGTTTTTTCAGGCCCTCATAAATTTCGCAAGAACACTTAAAGGAATCACGACATGAACTACGCCACTTATTACCGCTACGACATTTGCACTGCATGGCGATTTAGCCAGCTCCGTTCGGGACAGCCTGCCGCCTCCGATCGGTCACCTCTTGGTGGCAAGCCAACACACGTAGCCGAAACGGCCAATTGTCGAACACCCCAGTAGGCCAAGCGCGCGGGAACAGCCCGCCGCTTGCCCAGGAAGCCTTGAATATGAACTCCTCCGTCGCCGCCCTGCCCCTCTCTGCCTTGAACAGCACCCTGACCAGCGCCAATGAAGCGCTGACCCAGCGTCTGCCCAGCTCGCTTGAGCTCAAGCACCAGTTGCCCCTCAGCCCGTTCCTGACCGAACAGATCCACACCCATCGCCAAGCCGTGCGCGCCATCCTCAATGGCGAAGATTCACGCTTGCTGGTGATTGTCGGACCGTGCTCGATCCACGACCCGGAATCGGCCATGGAATACGCCCGCAACCTGAAGAAGCTGGCCCTCGACGTCAGCGACCAGATGCTGCTGGTCATCCGCGCCTACGTCGAAAAACCACGTACGACTGTCGGCTGGAAAGGCCTGGCCTACGACCCTCACCTGGATGGCAGCGATGACATGGCCGCCGGCCTGAGCCTGTCCCGCGAGCTGATGCGCGAAATGCTGCGCCTGGGCCTGCCAGTCGCCACCGAGCTGCTGCAACCCATGGCCGCCGGCTACTTCGATGACCTGCTCAGTTGGGTGGCGATCGGTGCGCGCACCACGGAGTCGCAGATCCACCGCGAAATGGCCAGCGGCCTGGGCATGCCCGTGGGCTTCAAGAACGGCACCGATGGCGGCGTCGCGATTGCTTGTGACGCCATGCGCTCGGCGTCCCACCCGCACCGCCACTTCGGCGTCGACAGCCAAGGTCATCCGGCAATCATCCAGACCCCAGGCAACCCCGACACCCACCTGGTATTGCGTGGCGGTCACCGGGGCCCGAACTACGATGCGCAGAGCGTGGCGCGGGTCAAACACGATCTGGCCAAGTCCAAGGTCACCCCTCGGATAATGGTCGACTGCAGCCATGCCAACAGCGGCAAGGACCCGCTGCGCCAACCGGCCGTGTTCAACGACGTACTGGAGCAACGCTTGCAGGGTGACACCTCGCTGATCGGCATGATGCTCGAAAGCCACCTGTTCGAAGGCTGCCAACCGTTGAGCGCGTCGATGAAATACGGCGTGTCGGTGACCGATGGCTGCCTGGGCTGGACCACCACCGAGCAATCATTGCGCACGGCTGCCGAACGCCTGCGCGCTTAAGGCTGATCGATCAAGGCGCTGCTACAACGGGTACAGCGCCCTATGACACAGTCCGGCACTCGTGCCATTCGTGACCTGCAGTCAAGAGTCCTTTTCGGATTCGACGGTGTTTCCAAAGGAACGACGAGGGGATACTCAACGCCATTGTCTACAGTCCTATTGGAGTTACTGATGTCTACCCTCGCGCAAAAAGTCCCCGCCTTCGGCCTTGGCACCTTTCGCCTGCAAGGCCAGGTGGTGATCAATTCCGTCAGCACTGGCCTGGAACTGGGCTACCGCGTTATCGACACCGCGCAGATCTACGAGAATGAAGCGGACGTCGGCCAGGCCATCGCCGACAGCGGTATCCCACGGGATGAGCTGTTTATCACCAGCAAGATCTGGATCGCCAACTTTGCTGAAGGCCAACTGATCCCGAGCCTCAAGGAAAGCCTGCGCAAGCTCAAGACCGATTACCTGGACCTGACCCTGATCCACTGGCCGTCGCCACAAGACCAGGTGCCTGTGGCCGAGTTCATGGGGCAGTTGCTGGAAGCCAAGCAGTTGGGACTGACACGCCAGATCGGTATTTCCAATTTCACCATCGACCTGATGAAGCAGGCCATCGCAGCCGTGGGTGCCGAGAACATCGCCACCAACCAGATCGAACTGCACCCCTACCTGCAAAACCAGCGCGTTGTGGATTTCGCAACCGCCAACGGTATCCAGATCACCTCGTACATGACCCTGGCCTACGGTGAAGTGCTCAAGGACCCGGTGATCCAGCAGATCGCCGAGCGTCATCAGGCCACCCCGGCGCAAGTGACGCTGGCTTGGGCCATGCAATTGGGTTATGCGGTCATCCCATCGTCAACCCAGCGTGCCAACCTGCAAAGCAACCTCAAGGCCCTGCAACTGACCCTGAGCGCTGCTGATATGGCGCACATTGCCGGGCTGGAACGGGGCCACCGCCTGACCAGCCCCAAGGGCATCGCGCCGAAGTGGGACTAAACCCGGGCCGCCCGTGCGCGGGATAATTCGCGCAGCCACGGCAACACCCGCAGGCCGGCAGTGGCCTCGGGTGGGTCGATAATGTCCATGAAGTGTTCGAGATTGACGTTGTCCGGCACACCGGGCAGCCGCACCAGCACCGCCGGCGCTACACCCGGGGGCGCGCCCAAATCCAGGTGGTCGTAGACCAGTACATGGCGCACCTGGGGCTGGGGCCCGCAGGCATGGGCCGTGAGCCCTGCATTGATGATCAGCACGTCGAAGGGTTCGGCCGGGATGGCCGTGAGTATCTGGACTTCTTCGAAGGTTTGTACCGGAACGATCCGGTGATACCCCAACTGATTGAGCATTTTTTCGATGTACAACCGTTGCAGGTGTTGTTCATCAGCAATCAGGATGGTCAGTGCTTTGTTCGGCATGGCAAACCCCTGGGCAGTCAGCGCTCGTCAGTGAGCGAGGCCCATTTTCCAGACATATCCCGAAGACAAAATCAGGCATGTTCCCCCTTCATGTAGGAGTTCTCCCAAATCAACCGAATGACCACATTCCACCGTCAAACCTGATTGCTGTACCGCCCCATGCTCTGATGCAACTGTTCGATGACCACTTCTAACGCATCTACCGCAGCGCCCAATGCATCGCTGTCCCGCCGCTCACACACGCGTTCCAAGGTCTCGCAACAGGTGATCAACGCCTGGGCCTTGACCATGCGCGCGCCCCCTTTGACGCGATGAGCCAAGTCATGGAGCCTGGCAAAGTCCACCTGGGATTTCAGCGGCGACAACAGCGCATAGTCCTCCCTTAGGCTACCGAGCAACGGTGTCAGCAGCTCCTTGAGCGCGTCGTTATCACCTTGCGTCAGCGTGATCAGCGGGCTCAAGTCAAACGCCAGTCCAACCTCATCCGCCACAACGCTGGCGGTTCGTGAGGCCAAGGCCAAGCGCAGGTCCTCCAACCCGGTCGGCTTGAACAGGCAACCGTCCATGCCTGCTTGCCGGCAGCGTTCGGCTTCCTGTGGCAAGGCATTGGCGGTGAACCCGAGGATCAGGCATGGCGTCAGCCCCAGTTGGTGCTCTTGTGCGCGAATATCACGCGCCAACGCGTAACCGTCTTTGAAGGGCATATTGCAATCGGTGATCACGCCATCGAAATGTCCGGCCTGCCACAGCGAAAATCCTTGGGCGCCGTCCGCGGCCAAGATGATGCGATGCCCGAGAAAACTCAGTTGTCTACTCAGCAACAGACGGTTGGCCGGGTAGTCATCCACCACCAGAATGTTCAACCCGTGTGCCGGCGGAGTGTGCGGCACCGGTGCACTGACCGGTACGGCTGTGGTCAGCGCCAGCGCCAAGATCACATCCACCCGCGTACCCTTGCCCAGCACACTGCTCAAATGCAATTGACCGCCCATCATCTCGCACAGGTTACGACTGATCACCAACCCCAGGCCCGACCCGCTTCGCGCCGGTTGTTCGTTATTGCTGCCCTGGATAAAGGGGTTGAACAAGCGCTGCTGATCTTCGGCGCTGATGCCAATGCCCGTGTCCTCCACCCACAACCGCAGGTTCAACTGATCGTCGACCCGACCCGCAGCACAGTGGGCGCCCAGGCGCACCTGGCCGGAGGCGGTGAACTTGATCGCGTTACCCAGCACATTGGACACCACTTGCTTGAAGCGCAGCGGGTCGACCAGCACCGGCCGGTCGATCAGCGGGTCGAGTTCCACCTGCAGCACCAGGCCCTTGTCCCGCGCAAGCCCCTCGAACACCCGCGCCACTGAGGCCAGCAGTTCGTGCAGATTGGCTGGCTCCAGGCTCAAGGACAGGTGCCCGGACTCAATTCGCGCAATGTCGAGAATATCGCCGATCAATTCCAGCATGCTCCGTGACGCCACCGACGCGACCTCCAGCGCATCGCGGTCAGCCAAGCCCCGCTCGGCATTTTTCAGGGCCAGCTCGATCATGCCGATCACCGCATTCATGGGGGTACGGATCTCATGGCTCATGGTCGCCAGGAAGGTAGTCTTGGCACGGTTTGCGGCGTCGGCCTCCTCCTTGGCTTCCTGCAACTGCCCCAGCAAGCGCTGGCGCTCGCTGACATCCACCCAGCCGGCGATCATGCCGACGACGCTGCCATTGCTGTCACGGTAGGGGAGCATCCATTGGTAGATCGTCAACACCTCGCCGCCGGGCACCTTGAGCACCCGGTCATGTACCTGCGGCTCACCCAACTCCATCAAACGCAAATAATCGGCATGGAACGACTGGGCCTGGGGTGGGTTACCCGTGTCGGTTTCCACCACGGTCTTGCCGATGACGTCTTCCAACTTGAAGCCGAACACATCCAGATAAGCGTTATTGCACGCCATCAAGCGCCCCAGGCGATCGCGCACATAGATCGGGTGCGGCGTGCCATCGATCAGCACACTCATGAACCGCATCTGGTCGCTCAAGGCACGCTCGGCCTGGGTGCGCTTGCGAATCAGGCTACGCAGATAGAACACCCATCCCAGGGTGACCAGCAGCAGCAGCGCGGCCAAGCCAAACCCCTGGATGATGATGTTGCGGTGACGTATCCAATAATTGTCTTCGATGATGATCTCGCTGCGCCAATGGTTGGTCAGCTCGTCCATTTCTTCAGGGGTAATGCTCAACAACGCCTTGTCGAGGATCGAGTACAACTCCAGTTGGCTGCGATTGACCCCAAAGGCAATGCGTGCAGGCTCATTCCCGACGGTACTGGTGATGCGCAGGCGCTTGCGGTAATTGCGGGCGATCATATAGCGCGCGCTGATCAGTGAAACCGCGGTCGCATCGGCACTGCCCTTGACCACCAATTCCATGGCCTGCTCCGGGTTCTCCACGTCGACAAACTCGATGCTTGGGTAGTCCCGGCTGATTTGCGCGATCAGGCTGCTGCCGCGAATAATCGCCAGGCGTTTGCCGGGCATATCTTCCAGGGTCACCAGATGCTCGTCATCGCTACGCACCACCAGTACATAGGGACTGGACAGATAGGGTCGGGTAAAGCGGATTTTTTCGGACCGCTCGACACTCGGGGTGACGACCGCCAGCATGTCCACCCGGCCGACGCTGGCCTGTTCAACTTGCCGAGGCAGCGAACTGCCCCGCTCCACATCAAACTTCAAGCCAGTGCGCAAACTGATGCGTGACAGCACCTCGGAGCTAAGCCCTTCGAATTGCTCTTGTTCGTTGAAAAAAGACAACGGCACGAATTTGTCGAGCACCGCCACTTTCACCCGTGGGTGTTTCTCCAGCCAGCGCTGTTCACTTTCGCTCAAGCGCAGTTGCTCGGCCTCCAGGAAACCGCTGCCGCCGGCACTCCAACGGCGCAGGATTTCCATCTGCTGGTTGGCGGGTACGGCAGCCAGCGCGGCGTTGACGATGCCCAACAGGCGGGTATTGTCCTTGGCGAAGGCGAACCCGAAAGGGTTGACCTCCAATGCGGAAAAGTCCGCCATACGCACGTTATTAAGGTGATTCTTGTTGATCAGGTAGCGGGTGCTGATGGCGTCCCCCAGGTACACATCCGCCTGGCCGAACGCCACGGCTCCAATGGCTTCGAAGGTCGAGGCAAACAAGTGCAATTGCGCATCGGGGTAAAAGGCCTCGACGGCCTTGGGCTGCATGTAGTGGTAGAGCATCGCCAGGCGCTTGCCCGCAAGGTCAGCCTTCAACGCCTGGTTCTCCCCGGCGCGCGTTACCAACGCGGGTTGGTCATTGGCGTAGGAACGGGACAGCACCAGCTCCGGATCGGCCGCCTCAAACCCATTGGCAGACCCCACAAAGTCCACCGCACCGGCCTTGAGGGCTTCGATTACCTCATCGCGGGTGTCGTACCGCTTCACGTCGATGGTGATATTCAGCGCCTGGGCGACCAGCGTCGCAAAATCGGCCGTGATACCTTCAAGCTCGTCGCTGTTGCTCAGGTCAAAGGGCGCATAGTCGGGAGCCGACACCCCCATCGACAGCGTGCGGCGCTCGCGCAGCCAGCGCCAGTCGGCTTCGTCCAATACCACCGACGGGTCCACAAGGGTGGAGTGGCCCAGCAGCCTCAGCTTGTTCGGTTCCTCCAAGGCCATCGCCGCCCAGGGCAACAGCCCCATCAGCAGGATGGCCGCGCGTTTCACCAGCCGGGGGGTGATCATTTCAGATCAGATGATTGCGTTGGGCGAACTTGGACAGATGTACCACCGACGACATACGCAACTTCTCCTTGAGTCGCGTCTTGTAGGTACTGATGGTCTTGTGGCTCAACAGCATGTCCTCGGCAATATCCTTGTTGCCCAGACCCAGGGCCAGCTTTTGCAGCACGGTCAATTCGCGATCAGACAACGCCTCCACCAACTCCTGCTCGGTCGACTGCAGGTCGTCGCGACGCACCGAACTGGTGGGCAGGCTGGGAAAGCAACTGTAACCAGACCGGATCGCCCTGATCGCCTTTTGCAGTTCATCGAGTTCACCGGTCTTGGCGACAAACCCCATCGCTCCGGCGCGCATGCAGCGAGTGGAAAAAAACACCGCCAGATACGAGGTCAGTACCAGGATCCTGCAGGGCAACTCCAGCGCCTTGATCCGGCTGATCACCTCCAACCCACCGAGTTTAGGCATCGCCAGGTCGAGAATGATCAGGTCCGGGCGTTCTTCGCGAGCAATCTGCATGGCGTCGGCACCGTTACCCGCTTCAAAGATGGTATCGAAGCCTTCCTGCTTCAACAGATACTTGACGGTGGCGCGTATAAAAGGGTGATCATCCACGATTAAAGCTTTGTTGCTCATAAGACTCCCCTGGGAAGATCAGTACGCTTACATATCACGCGAGACCCCACTACCTGTGAAAAGTAACAGTTCCGACAAGCGGTACTGATGACTCTGTAAAACGCCTCAGGCAGTACAGGCCCCTCCTTTTGAAAACTACAGTAAACATGTGAAGCCACGCCTTGATTCCTGAATAGGCGCAAGCGCGCAACCTTAACAACCACGTGTTTTTTCCAATGAAGGGATAATCTCGATTAAATGTAGGACTTTTCCTCGGAGCCCTCCAGAAGCTAGTCCGTGGTACTGGGGCTCCAGAAGGCCTGCACCACCAGGGTCGACTTGGAAATTCGTGCCACCAGTGCGTCCAACTCGTCACCGTCGACCGAGGTCACCGCCAATGTGGCTTCGATCTCAACTTCCTCGGTGCCGAACGGGCGCACATCGACATCGCTGGCTGGGTAGTTGCAGCGCGCCAATTCGGCTTCCAGCAACGCCAGTACTGCGGTTTGCTGGGTACGCCGGGCAATCACATACAGGATGTTGGTGACCTCCGCTGACACCACATCCAGCGGTTGGCGGTTGATGTTATTGACGATAGGTCGCAGCAGCGTATTGGCCGCCAGCACAAACAGCGTGCCCAGCAACGCCTCGAGGACCAGATCGGCACCGGCGCACGCCCCCACCGCCGCCGACGCCCAGAGCGTGGCGGCGGTGTTGAGACCGCGCACATTGCCTTCTTCGCGCATGATCACACCGGCCCCCAGAAAGCCGATGCCCGACACCACATAGGCCACCACCCGCACCGCGCCTTCCGCACCGCCGAGGCGGTTGGCCATGTCGACAAAAATCGCCGCGCCCACCGCCACCAGTACGTTGGTGCGCAAGCCCGCCGTGCGTTGGCGGTACTGGCGCTCGAAGCCGATCAGGCCACCGAGGATAAACGCGGCAGTAAGGCTGACCAGGGTGTCGATCAGGGAATTGAGGTTGATGTTGTTGATTGCTTGCATAAAAAGTCTCCATGACCTGCAGGTACTGCCCGCCCGCACCGCGCCCCTCGAACAGGCACAGTCGAACGTGGCGCGCCCACCGCAAAAGGCAGGCGCGTGAGTAGCATCCCGAGTTGAATCGGGTGCTGGTCAGCGTCAATGAGAGGAATCAGGCAAGGGCCAGGACTGGCCGCTGCCGGGATGCCGTTTCTCGCTGTGTGGCGAGACAACGGCATCGGAATAGATGCGCGTTATCTTGCCAAGTAGGTGCCGGTTACCGAGACCGGCCGACAACTGTCACTCGAACAAGTACCCACTGAGGGTCTCCGCTATTGAAAAAAACGCGCGAAGCTTACGCGCCGATGCAAGGAGAGTAAACCGTAGGAAAGTTTCCGCGTGATGAACAAGACGATTCTTCAGGGTGGGTTCAGGAACCCCAATCTTGAAGCCGCCGATGCTTGAATGTGGGAGGGGGCTTGAACTCCCACAGATGGACTGTGCACATCTGCGGCTACGGTGCCACGGGTCGATCCCGTGCCACCAATCTCAGGTAATCATCAACCTGCCCGCCCGCCAGCGCCTTGACCTGAATCGATACCCTGTTGACCTGCCTTCCCATCGTGATCCCGCCCCTTGTGCGCACGGGTACATACCCAAGCTTGGGCCAGAAGCGCTCAGCCTTGGTGTTGCCAATCACCACCGTCAGCCGCAACCAGCGGGCACCGTTTTTGGCCGCCCACGCCTCAAGGTCGGCATGCAGTCGTTGCGCCAAACCGGAGCCATGCAGACGCGTATCAACCAGCAGCAGACCGATATGCCAGACGCCGACCGCCAGCAAGTCTGCCGCGATATTCACCACCGCGACGAGTTGATCCTCAGCGTCGCGATAGCCCAGCCAATACATTCGGCTGCACGTCCACCCCGTGGGCAATTGCCCCTGCAACTCCTCGCGAGCCTCGGTCGGCGTAGCCGGTTCGCCGTTGACAGCCATGAAGTAATCCGGCGCGCGTTCAAAAAACCGCTGCAACTCGTCCGCGTCAGTAGCGTGCAGCTCAACCACACGAACACCCTCAACGGAGCATCCAGGCACAGCGTCCATGCTCATCCCCTGTCACACGCTTAACTACCACCGTCACTCCGCCCCCCCACGTACGAGGCGGTGGATCAAGTTTTTGCGAGATCAATCGTCCCGCGTCAGCACTTCCAACAACTCAATCTCAAAGCGCAGATTGCTGTTGGGCTTGATATGCGCACCCATCGACCGTTCGCCATACGCCAGGTGCGCCGGCACAAACAACGTGCGCACCCCGCCGACCTGCATGCCCATCAAGCCCTGGTCCCAGCCCTTGATCACCCGCCCGGTGCCGATCACACACTGGAACGGCTTGCCCCGCTCCCAAGACGAATCGAACACCGTGCCGTCTTCCAGGGTGCCGGTGTACTGGGTGGTGATCAGTGCGCCCTTGACCACGGCTTTGCCGGTGCCTGGGCGGGTGTCGGTGATCTGGAGTTCTTCGTTGCTCATGGTGGGCTCGTTGAATGCGCAAAGGGTGGTGTTGTCCCAGAATGGGTTGGATTTGGCAAGCGTAGAAACGCCGCTGATCGTCCCTATGCTCAACGTGGAAGTACCGGCCGTAGCACTCCGCATCACCATCGCCCAGGGCCTGGGCCCTGCGCCGTACAGACGGCGGGAGATCAACTGGACGGTCCTTCACCCACGCTGGTGTTTTCGGTCATGCAGCTGATGGTCATCGCCAGTGTGATGGTACCTCTGTGGCGAGCGGGCTTGTCCCGCGTTGGGGTGCGCAGCAGCCCCAAAACCAGGCGCAGAGGATTGCCTGATACACCGCATTCGTCTTCATC